>CALWRY010000072.1 GCA_944384065.1 uncultured Enterocloster sp.
AGGAGCAAAGGCCTCCTCCAGGGCCCCCGCCGGGAAGGCGGAGGCGGCCCGGCTCAGGTTGGGATAGGCGTGGAGAACACGCTTTTGTATTCTCCGCCGCAGAGCACCCACAGAGGGCAGGGACGGATCCAAAATACGGCGGCCCAGTGCCCAGACCGAGGTGAGAGATCCGGCAAAGTCCAGGGCCAAAAGGCAGGCGATGCCCATGAGCAGGAAAAAGCCGATCCGGGGAGGAATCGCGTCCATAAGGCGCAGAAACAGGGGATTACCCCAGCGCAGGACGAGGACGGCCGCCAGGCCGCTTACCGCTGCGGAGGGGAGGCGCACATAGCCCTCAAAGGAAAAGCGGGAGAGGGAGAAGTCCCACCATTTTCTGTGGGCCAGCCGCTCTAGGAGGAAGCCGGCCAGAAAGGTGAAGAAGGCGGAGAGGATCATGCCGCCGATAAAGAGCCACACAGGCCTTCCGGCAAGCTCCTTTAAAAAGACCGTGTAGGTCACGGCCTCCAGCCCGTAGATCGGACAGAGGGGAAGGTTTAGAAAGCCGGTGTTGGTCAGCTCCCGCCGGGTGATAAGGGAAAACAGGGTGAGGACGCACCAGCCCCCCAGGGAGTAGAAGAGGAAGAGCCATGCCAGCTGATAAAGGGTGTATTCCATAAAAGATCCTCCTTGCCGTGTTTGGAATGGTCATGTTCTGATAGAATTTAGTGTACCATTTCCGGGAGAGAACGTCAAAGGAGGGGGTGCGGAGTTAAAAATAAGACAAGAAGATGTGCTTGCATGAAAAATAGGACCGTGCTATCCTTAAAGGGCGGCGCAGGCCCAAGGAAGCCCCGCCGCCAACAGCATCGGATAACGAGGAGGAGCGATATGGTCACAGAGATTATAGGGAAAGACGGGAGCGTAAAGGCCAGCGCCCAGGGGGAGCGCCGGGCGGTTCTGGTATGGCAGGGAGCCTACGAGCCGGGAGACCGGATCCGCTTTCGGACGGAGGAGACGGGCTGCTTTTACAAAATCCAGGCGGACGATGTGCTGGGGGAGGCCCTGGTATATCTGACCAGGGATGAGCTGGAATATGAGATTCCCTTTGAGGAGAAGAAGACTTCGTATAACCCCAAGGCATTTTCTGGCGATCTCCACTATCTGTACATACGCAGGGCTGAGTGCTGCGAGTGGTCGGGCCTGCGCAACCTGGCGGTAAACCCCATGGATCAGCACGGGGATCGGGGCTGCTATCCCCACGCCTGGGCAAATGTGGAAACCAGGGGGGAGGCAGTGTTCGCCGCGAGAAACGCCATCGACGGTGTGACGGCCAACGCCTCCCATGGAAACTGGCCCTACGCCTCCTGGGGCATCAACCGGAGGGACGACGCGGCATTTACCCTGGAGTTTGGCCGGCCTGTGGACACAGAGACGATTGTGCTCTGCACCCGGGCGGATTTTCCCCATGACAACTGGTGGGTGAAGGCGGACCTTGTATTTTCCGACGGGACCAGGGAGCAGGTTTCCATGGAGAAGAGCAGCGAGCCGCACCGGTTTGCCATTAAGAAAGAGGGGATTACCTGGCTGCGGCTGGAAAATCTGATCAAGGCGGAGGATCCTTCGCCCTTCCCGGCGCTTACCCAGATTGAGGTGTGGGGAAAAGAGGGCGCATAGGAGACGGACAGGCCCTTATAGAAGGCCGGCACAGACCCCGGCAGCAGACGAAAGCGGACGCGCATCACGTCCGCTTTTCATAATTTCTGGGGGAAATGCCCGTCACCTTTTTAAATACCCGGCTGAAGTAGTAAGGATTTTCAAAGCCCAGCATGTCGGAGATCTCGTACATCAGATACTGGTGGGAATCGATGAGCTCCTTGGCGTGCTCGATTTTTACCTGGGCGATGTAGTCGGAGAGAGTGGTGCCCGTAAATTTTTTAAATACAATGCTCAGATACCCGGTGCTGATATTTAGATGCTCCGCGATCTCTGTCAGGGAAAGTTTCTCCTGGTAATGGGCGTCCACGTACTGCCGGGCCTGCTGGGCCAGTATGTCCGAGGACTGATTTTTTCGGTCGCTTAAGAGCTGGCAGAGCCGCCCCCGCAGGCTGTCCAGCCAGGCCAGGATATCTGCCAGGGAGGTGAACTGGGTGATATAGCCGGCGATATTGATGGTATAGGGGAAAATATCCTGGCTCTCCTCCGCCGACTGCTCAAAAAAGCCGGAGAGATAGGAGTACATATTGATGCAGGCGCTGGCCGCAGCCTCCCTGCTGGGCCTGCACTGGGTAAACAGGTCGATAATCTGCCGGAAAATCTCCCCCAGCCGTTCGCTGTCATTCTGCTGGATGGAGGCGGACAGATCCTTTTTCAGGAAATTAATGTTGAAATCCCTGGCCTGGCTCTGGTGGATGCTCTGGCCGCTGTAAAAGACGATGGGATTTGCGGAATCATAGTAATAGGACTCCAGGGCCGCCTGGGCCTCGTCAAAGCAGGCGTCAAGCCGCCCGTCCGTCCCTGCGGGAGCGCTGATGCCAAAGGCAGCGGTGAGCTCAAAGTAGGTCTTTAAGGCATTGAGCGCCTTGGAGCAGAAGGTGGAAACGGTCTGACCATTTTCCCCGGGCCGCACAGCCGCCGCCATCAGAAACCCGTTGGGGTGGGAAAAGACCGGGGGCGGGAGTATGGCCGCCGCGTGGAAGAAGCGGGAGGAAAGCCCGCTCAGGATATCCATAATATGGGGCGTGAGCTGCTTAATATCAGCGGTCTGATCGTCCGGCAGGAAGGGAATGCTGGTGTGGCGCACCGTAAAGGCCAGGAGATAGAGCTGGGGCATAAGGGAGCACAGGCTTTCCGGGCAGGGCTGCTCCCCTTTCAGCAGAATAATCCGGCGGTTTATGTACTGTCCCAAAAGATCAGCCAGGGACACAGGCATCTCACGGCTTATCTGGGTTCTCTCCCACATCCGGCAGGACTCCTTGGCCCGCTCCAGGGCCTTCACAAGCTCCTGGGGCGTCAGGTTCAGTTTCACCAGATATTCACAGGCTCCCAGGGAGAGAGCCTTCCGGGCAAGAGCGAACTCCTCCAGGTTGGTGAGGACGATAAAGGGACAGTGAAAGCCTGCGGCCTGACATTTTTCCATAAGGGCCAGTCCGTCCATCACGGGCATCCGGATATCCGTGATCACGATATCCGGCCGCTGGGACATGATCATCTCGTAGGCGGAGGGCCCGTTGGTCGCCTTGCCCGCGATGACGCAGCCATATTCCTCCCAGTTGATAAGGGAAGCGATCCCTGCCAGAATTAAAGGTTCATCGTCAACTAAAATAATTCGGTACATAATTCCTCCTGTTTAAAACTCCAAGGGAAGCCGGATAGTCACGCGGGTGTACTGGTCCGGCTCGCTCTCGATGGAGAGGCCGTAGCTGTCGCCGTACACCAATTTCAGGCGCCGGTCCACATTGGGAAGGCCGATGCCGCTCATGGTGCTCTTTGTGATCTTTGAGGTATCGGTCAGAAGGGTGCGGATATTTTCCGGCGCGATGCCGATGCCGTTGTCCTCCACGCTGACGCAGAGGGTGCCCTCCTCCTGCCATGCGTGGATGCGGATGGTGCCGAAGCGCCCGCTGGGCTCAATGCCGCTGAAGATGGAATTTTCCACAATCGGCTGGAGGGTGAGCTTTATGATCTTTGCCTGATAGAGCTTCTCGTCATCCACCTGGGTCTCTGTGTCAAAGAGTTCAATGTAGCGTATCTTTTCAATGATAATATAATTTTCAAGAAAGTCAAGTTCCTGACGGAGCGTCACCTTCTCATTGAATCCCTTGGCCATATTTTTGAGAAGGGAGGAGAGGGCGGAAACCACCTGGACAATGCCCGTATTTTTCTGTACCGTGGCAATCCATTTGATGGAATCCAGAGTATTGTAGAGGAAATGGGGGTTGATCTGGGCCTGGAGCATCTTGATCTCCAGATCCTTCTTCTCCTTTTCGTCCCGTATCCGGTGCTTCATCAGGGAATCGATCTGCCCCGACATCTGATTGATCTGCCGGCCGATGGCGCCCACCTCGTCGTCGGTTTCAATGGAGGGATCCGGCGAAAAATCCCCCTGGGCGATGAGGGAGAGCCGTCTGGTCAGCCGCTTGATGGGCGCCCCCAGCCGGATGGAGAAGATCAGGGACAGGGAGGCGCCGATCAGGATGCAGAACAGAAACACCATCAACACCGTGCTGGTAAATACGCCGGAATCAAAGGGGAGGGAGGACAGGGGCAGAACCTCGAAAAACAGCATGCCGCTGTCAGCCTGCCGTTCATAGGACACCACGCAGTCCTGCCCGTCCAGCACCGCAGGGAGGCTGCCGGAGGGCGCCTCCTTAGCCAGCAGTTCCCCAATCAAGCCGGCCGTGTCCAGGCCCTCCCCGTTTAAGGAGGCCGCGATTTCCCCCTGGGAGGTGACGGCGTAGGCAATGCTGTCCTTTGGCAGGGTCTGAAGGGCAGCCCGGTACATATCCGGGGAGACAGCCAGAAAGATCCAGGAATCCTCGGGACTCCCGTGCTTTCCGTAGCTCAGGGGCCGCAGAAGGGGCATGATTTTTGGGAGGCTCCGTTTTCCCTCAGGAAACGGATTGTCCGCCAGGATGAGGGTGTTGCGGCCGGAGGTCTGCCCAATGAGCTGGCTGAAAAAGGACGCATCCATAATATAGGAAGGATCCTTTCGCGAACCGGTAGCGGATCCTGCCTGGATAAAGAATCCCTCGTCGTACCAGGTGAGCTTGTAGATATCCTTATTATAGCTGGAGATTGCGCACAGATCCCGAAGCGCGTCCGCCGCGTAGACGGCGGCCGCCTGGTTGGAGTAGCTCTCCCCCAAAAAGGTGGAGGAGGCAAAGAGGGTCTGGCGCTCCGCGCAGGTCAAGAGAATGTTCATCATCTCGTCATAGGCAGCCAGGGTCCGCTGGGAGAGGCCGTACACCCGGTTCTGGCTGCTCTGCACCTCCGCGTCGAGGATATCCTTTTTATAGGAGCGGTAATTGTAGTAGCTGACCGCGCAGGCAATGCAGATAATGATGAGCAGGTTGTAGAGGATCAGCTGAAACTGAAAGGTCTTTTTTGTCTTTTCCATAGTATTCCCGTCCTGTCATGCACTGTTACTTGTATTATTATCATATCGAATTTGTGGGAGAAAAACAATAAAGGAGAATTGGCTGATGAAAAAAAGATAAAAAATTAAAAATAATATAAATATTTTTTAAACAATCGAAAAAACACGCACAAAAAGTAAAAGAAATATAAAAATCCTTCATGTAGTATGTAAAAAAATTTTGCTAGAATAAATACAACAAAGAAATAAGGGAGGCATTCAAAATGAGATTAAAGAAAATAACAGCAGCATCTCTTGCAGCGGTTATGGCCGTATCTCTGGCAGCCTGCGGCGGCGGCAGCACAGAGGAGACCACAGCGGCAGCGGGAGGATCCGAGACCCAGGGCCAGGCATCCGATGGCGGATCCGGCGAGACCGCTGAGGGCGGACTTACAGGCGAGCTGTCCGTGACCACATGGGACAACTCCACCACCCCCCAGTTCCAGGCGGTAATTGACGCTTACATGGAGAAGAATCCGGGCGTGACCATCAACATCATCGACACCAACGCGGACGAGTACAACAATTCTCTGGGCATCAGCCTTTCCGCAGCACAGCCGGATCCCGACGTAATCTGGGTAAAGGATATGGGCTCCATGCTTCAGATGGCGGACAAAAAGCAGCTCATGCCTCTGGACGACCTGATTGAGAAGGACGGCTACGATCTCAGCGTGTACAACGGAGCTGCCGAGCAGCTGCAGTACAATGACACGACCTACGCTCTGCCCTACCGTTCCGACTGGTATGTGCTCTTCTACAACAAGGATCTTTTTGACGCAGCCGGTGTGGAATATCCCAGCAATGACATGACCTGGGAAGAGTACCGTGAGCTGGCGGCCAAGATGACCTCCGGCGAGGGAAGCGCAAAGGTTTACGGCAGCCATCACCACACCTGGGAGGCCATGGTATCCGCATGGGCCGTACAGGACGGAAAGAACACCGTGGTTGCAAAGGATTATGAGTTCTTAAGACCCTACTATGAGCAGGCTCTGTGGCTGCAGGACAACGGCTACATCCAGGACTACGCAACCTTAAAGACGGCCAATATCCACTACTCCTCCGTATTTAAGAACCAGCAGTGCGCGATGATGCCCATGGGCACCTACTTCATCGCCACCATGATGCAGGCTATCGCGGACGGCGAGTGCGACTTCAACTGGGGCATCGCCACCATCCCGCATCCCGATGATGTGGAGGCCGGCTACACCGTAGGAGCTATCACCCCCATCGCCATCAGCGCTTACACCGACGCGCAGGATCTGGCCTGGGACTTCGTGAAGTTTGCCGCTTCCGAGGAGGCAGCCGACATCTTGGCACAGAACGGCGTATTTGCAGGCATCCAGACCGATGAATCCCTGGATATCATCGCTTCCGCAGAGAACTTCCCCGAGGGAGACAGCAGCAAGGAAGCCCTCAAGTACATCAACTTCGTGTTTGACCGTCCGCTGGATCCTCAGATTGAGGAGATCCGCGTACCCCTGGACGAGGTATACGAGATGGTTATGATCGGCGAGTACACGCTGGACGAGGGAATCGCCGAGCTGAACCGCCGGGTTGCCGAGATTAAGGGCTGGTGATGAAAGCTTCTCCTGCCTGAAAGGGCCGGATATGCTCTAATCCCAGACACCATAGAAACAGAACGCCTCATACTATGCATGCCATAAACGGGGCGTTCTTTTTTACACAGTAGTATCCGGAGGCGCGCGTCACTGCCTCCGGTTTTCAAGGAGGATTGACTATGAACGAGAACAAACAGGGGTTGACCTCCTCCCAGAAGCGGAAGCTGCGGGAGAATCTGATTGGCTACTCCTTTATCCTGCCCAATCTGATTGGCTATTCCGTCTTTGTATTTGCCCCGGTTATCTTTTCCTTTGTTTTGAGCGTGATGAAATGGGACGGCTCCCAGGCGCCGATGGAGTTTGTTGGGCTTGCCAACTTTACGGAGATTTTCGGGGACGAGCTTTTTACGGGAGCTTTTATGCACACGGTGGCCTACGCCCTGATGACGGTGCTCCCAACCCTGATTTTGTCCCTGCTTTTAGCCGTGCTTTTAAACTCTAAGATCAAGGGCATTCCCTTTTACCGGGCGGCCTTCTTCTTCCCCTACATCGCCTCCACCGTGGCGGTAGGCGCTGTGTGGAACATGCTGTTCCAGCCGGATTTCGGACCTATCAATGAGTTCCTCAAGTTCATCGGCATCGCGGATCCGCCCCGCTGGGTGGTGGATACGGACTGGGCCATGGTGGCCGTCGCAATCGTGACGATCTGGAAATACATGGGCTACTACATGATCGTGTACCTGGCAGCTCTCCAGGGCATCTCCGGCGAGCTCTACGAGGCGGCCTCCATCGACGGGGCCAACAACTGGGAGAAGCTGCGCTACATCACGGTTCCCATGCTGACGCCCACCACCTTCTTCGTGCTGATTATGCTTACCATTCAGTGCTTTAAGGTATTCGACATGGTATACGTAATGACGGGAGGCGGCCCCGGAAATGCCACCAAGACTCTGGTAAACTACATCTACGACAAGGCCTTTGTGAGCTGGGAGTTCGGCCCGGCCAGCGCAGGAGCCATCGTCCTTTTCGCGGTCGTTCTGGTTGTCACCCTGATCCAGTTCTCCGGCGAGAAGAAGTGGTCCAAGGATATGTAAGGAGGAAGAACGATGAAACAGAATCAGAAAAATAGAAAAATCATCCTTACCATATTGCTCATTGCCCTGTCCATTTTCATGCTGGTTCCCTTCTACTGGATGGTTATCTCCTCACTGAAAATGAACAAGGATGTATTTTCCATCCCCATGAAGTGGCTGCCCGATATGGCGAACATCCAGTGGAATAACTATCAGATTATCTGGAAGAAGATTCCGCTGCTTACCTTCTTCTTAAATACGGCTAAGCTGGCTGTCATCACTACAACCATCCAGCTGTTTACCAGCTGCTTTGCGGCCTATGGCTTCACAAAGACCAAGTTTGTGGGAAAGGACCTGATCTTCCTCATGTACGTGACCACCATCGCCATTCCCTGGCAGGTGTACATGGTGCCCCAGTTTATCCTGGTGTCAAAGATCGGCCTCAATGACTCCCACCTGGGACTGATCCTGATGCAGGCCTTCTCCGCCTTCGGCGTGTTCCTGATCCGGCAGTTCTACATAAGCATTCCCAATGAGCTGTGCGAGGCGGCCCGCATCGACGGACTCAACGAGTACGGGATCTTTTCCAAGATCGTGTTCCCCTTAGGAAAGCCCGCTATGGCGACCCTGGTTATCTTCACCTTCACCAATGTGTGGAACGACTTCATGGGTCCCCTGATTTACTTAAAGACCACGGAGCTTAAGACCATCCAGCTGGGAATCAGAACCTTTATCTCCCAGTACGGCGCGGACTACGCCTGGATCATGGCGGCCTCCGTGTGCTCCCTGATTCCCGTTGTGATTGTATTCTTAAGCTGCCAGAAGTTCTTCGTTGAGGGCGTGGCGGCCAGCGGCATCAAGGGCTAAGGCCAGCGGCATCAAGGCCTGAAAACCTCGGGAAACGCCGCAGGCGGCGGACAGAAAGGATAAAAATATGGCACAGACATTTGACACAATCGAGAAATACCCCGGGCTTTCCATGGAGGAGGCCCGGCAGGCCCTGGACGCGGCCTGCGCGGTGGCAAAGGCGGATCTGGGAGAATTCACAGACCATTTCCCCTCATCCAACTCCTTTAGCGGCTTCTATGAGCCCACGGAAAATGTGGAGTGGACCACCGGCTTCTGGACCGGATCCCTGTGGCTGGCCTACGAGCACACCCAGGATCCGGCGTTTCGGAAGGCCGCAGAGATCCAGGTAGAGAGCTTCCTCAACCGGATCGAGAACAAAATTGACGTGAACCATCACGACATGGGCTTCCTCTACACCCCCTCCTGTGTGGCTGCCTACAAGCTCACGGGAAATGAGACGGCGAGAAAAGCGGCCATCCTGGCGGCGGACCACCTGGCGGAGCGCTACCGGGAGAAGGGGAATTTCCTTCAGGCCTGGGGCAATCCCGGGGAGCCGAAGGAGTACCGCCTGATCATCGACTGCCTGTTAAACCTCCCTGTTTTGTTCTGGGCGTCGGAGACCACGGGGGATCCCTCCTACCGGGAGAAGGCCGAAAACCACATCCGCACCGCCATGAAGTGCCTGGTGCGGCCGGACAATTCCACCTACCACACCTATTTCTTTGACACGGAGACCGGAGCGCCTTTGAGAGGCGTGACCCACCAGGGGAACCGCAACGGATCCGCCTGGGCCAGAGGCCAGGCCTGGGGCGTATACGGCACGGCCTTAAGCTACCGGTACGAGAAGAATCCGGCCTATGTGGAGCTCTTTAAGAAGGTGACGGATTACTTTGTGGAGCATCTTCCTGAGGATCTGGTTCCCTACTGGGATTTTGACTTTGACACGGGAAGCAGCGAGCCCAGGGACTCATCGGCTGCGGCTGTGGCGGTCTGCGGTATCCTGGAGATGGCGGAGCATATGGACGGGGAGGAAGCCGCTCCCTACCTGACGGCGGCGGACCGTATGCTCAAGGCCCTGGTGGACCGCTGCGCCAACCGGGATATAAAGACATCCAACGGCATTCTGCTTCACGGCACATACGCCAGGGGTTCTGCGGAGAATACCTGCACGGACCGGGGCGTGGACGAGTGCAACACCTGGGGAGATTATTTTTATATGGAGGCGCTGACCAGACGGTTAAAGAAGTGGAACCCGTACTGGTAAAGCCTGCGGCATGAGCCTGCCGGGCATTTTCCCGGAGCGTGTTTGAAAATTCATTCCCGCTCGGATGCGGGAATGCCTGGCAGGCTTTTGCGAATAGAAAGGAGACGCTTTTATGAAGCCAAATTTACTCTATATATTTGCGGATCAATGGCGCTATGAGGCCATGGGCTGCCACCATGCGGATCAGGTGACAACCCCCAACATGGACCGGTTTGCCGGGGAGGGAATGGATTTTTCCAGGGCTTACAGCACCTACCCCCTATGCTCCCCCCACCGAGCTTCCCTGATGACGGGAAAATACCCCTTCTGTTTGGGAATGTGGACCAACTGCAAGCCGGGACTGGAGGAAAAGGTCATGCTCCGGCCCCAGGAGATCTCCATCGGAAAGGTGCTCAAGGAGAACGGGTACAGCACCGGCTACATCGGCAAATGGCACCTGGATGCGGCGGAGCTGGGCTTTTTTAAGAACCCGGCCTCAGGGGCTGCGGGCTGGGACGCTTACACGCCGCCGGGGGAGAGGCGCCAGGGCTTTGACTACTGGCTGTCCTACGGCACCCATGACGATCACCTCCATCCCCATTACTGGAGGGATACCAATGAGCAGATTAAGCCGGAGAAATGGTCTGTGGAGTACGAGACGGACCGGGCCCTGGATTTCCTGGAGGAGCACAGGGGCAAGGAAGAGCCCTTCGCCCTCTTTGTGTCCTACAACCCGCCCCATCTGCCCTACGAGCTGGTGCCGGAGAAGTACGAGAGCCAGCTTAAAAGTTTGGACATCCACTACCGGCCCAATGTGCCGGAGGATATGCGCTGCGATCCCCTTCAGACGGACACCCGCCAGTATTTCGCCGCGGTGAACGGCATCGACGAGCACTTCGGGCGGATCATGGATTACCTGCGGGAGCACCATATGGAGGAGAATACCCTGGTGGTCCTCTCTGCGGATCACGGGGACATGATGGGATCCCAGGGGCTTATGAGCAAGAACGTGTGGTATGAGGAGAGCATTCACATCCCCCTGGTGATGCGCTGGAAGGGGAAAATCGCCTCCGGCGTCAATGATTCCATCTTTGCCAGCGTGGACCACATGCCCACCCTGCTGGGGCTTTTGGATCTCCCCGTCCCGGAGACCTGCCAGGGCTATGACCACGCGCCGGGCATCCTGGGCAGCCGGACCGACGGGCCGGAGGAGATGTTTATCTGCTCCTATCCCGGCGGCGCGGAGATGGTGGCAGCCTTCGCAAAGCGGGGCCTGACCCACAAGGCCTACGGCTGGCGGGGCATTAAGGGAAAGAATTTCACCTATGTGATAAGCAACGGCTATGAGCCGGACGCCCCCCAGGAGGAGCTCTACTACAATGACGGGGCGGATCCCTGGCAGCTTTCTCCCCGGCGGATTCCTGCGGACTGTGAGGAGAAGGAGATCCTGGAGCTTCGCGGGCGCTTAAAGAAATATCTGGACTCCATGGACGACCCGTTTTTGTGGCGGGAGAGAGGAGAGAAGTGATGCGCTTTACAGTAGAAAACCCGGACTATGGCGCAAGCCCCTATACGGGGATGACAAAGCGGCATTGGATAGAAGCCTGCCATTTCCTGCTGGACGGAATTTTCCAGCACGTGAAGCATCCGGAGGATCCCATCCTCCTTCCCCGGCACGAGTACGCGGTGAGCTATCCCCAGCCGGGCGGCCCCTTATGGCGGCTGGCGGCGGAGAAATTCGAGGGGCTTGCAAGGAGCTTCCTGATCGCCGCTCCCCTGCTTGCAAATGAGCCGGATGCCAAGGCCGCGGGCACTTCCCTGGCCGCCTACTACCGGCAGCAGATCCTGCTCTCCGTGACGCCGGGAACCCCCAATTACCTGGGCGGGATCCAGGAAATCCTGCCCCAGGGACAGCCGGGGGAGAAGGCCTTCCAGCACACGGCGGAGTGCGCCTCCCTAGCCATCGGACTTTCCATGTGCCCGGAGGCTGTGTGGGATACCTACATGAAGGAGGAGAAGGACCGGATCGCGGCCTACCTCTCCCAGTTCGGCCATTCCTACACGGGGCACCACAACTGGCGTCTTTTCAATATGCTGATCCTGGCCTTCCTGGACCGGGAGGGCTACGCCATTGACCGGGATGTGATGCGGGATCACGCCCAGGTGATTGTCTCCTACTACGCAGGCGACGGCTGGTATAGGGACGGACATCTCTTTGACTATTACTGCCCCTGGGCCTTCCACGTGTACGGCCCTCTGTGGAACCAGTGGTACGGCTATGAGAAGGAGCCCTGGCTGGCGGGAAAGATCGAGGAGTACGCAAACCGGCTGGCAGAGACATTCCCGCAGTTCTTTGACAGGGAGGCCCATGTGACCATGTGGGGCAGGAGCAGCATCTACCGCAGCGCGGCCTCCGCGCCTCTGGCCGCCAATTTCCTTCTGAGAAAGCCCACGGCGGATCCGGGCCTTGCCCGGCGCATCGCCTCAGGATCCCTGCTCCAGTTTATCACGAGAGAGGAGTGCTTCTACGAGGGAGTTCTGTGCCTGGGGTATTACGGCCCCTTTGCCCCCCAGATCCAGACCTACAGCTGCGCGGCCAGCCCCATGTGGATCGCCAACTCCTTTGTGTGCCTGACGCTTCCGGATGACCACCCCTTCTGGACTTCGCGGGAGAACAATGGGGTGTGGGAGGCGGCCGAATCCGGCAAGGCGGCGGATCCCGGCTGTGGGACTATCCCCGGCGCGTCCGCTGCGCCTGGCCGGACGGTCTCCGCTGTGCTTCCCGGCCCCGGCATCGCTGTGGACAACCACCTCTCCACTGGCATCACCGAGCTTCGCACCGCCAAGGTTCTGATGGAAAAGAATTATTCTTCCCGGAACGCCTACCTGCGTCTGGCCTTTAACAGCCAGTTCCCCTGGGAGGACTTTGACGGCCAGGGAGCGGAGGCCATGCAGTACAGCCTGACAAAGGCCCAGGGAGGCCCCTCCCAGGTGCCCAACATCCTCATGTACGGGGGTGAGCGGGACGGGGTTTTCTACCGGAAGGAATACTTTGATTTTGCGCACACCTTCCAGGACAAGTGCTCCATTGATCTGGCGGACTTTCCTGTGGCCTGCGGCCATGTGCGGGTGGACAAGGCGCGGATCCCGGATAAGCCCTACGTGCTCACTATGGGGGCCTATGGAATGCCGGACGGCGGGGATGTGACCCGCGAGGAGCGGGTAAGCCGGGACGGAAAGGCCAGAGCGGTGATCCTGTCCTCCTCCTGGGGACAGATTGCCCTGACAATTTACACAGGTTTTGAAGAAATTCAGGAGAAGGAGAGGAAGGGCTTAAGCCCGGCGGCAGAGACGAGCCGCCTGATCTACGCGGTCAGCCGCCGGGATCGCTGGTACGCCTATGAGCCCTATGTGATGGTAAGCGCGGTGCTCACCAAAAAAGGCGGGGAGGCCTGGACGGAGGAGGAGCTGTTCCCGGTGAAGTCCATCGCCTTCACGGATCCCGAGGGCTGCGGCGGGTACGGGCCGGTGACCCTGACTCTTGCGGACGGCCGGGTGATGACCGTGGACTATGAGGGGATGGAGGGGCGGCTGATGATATAAGCCGGCATACAGATTGATTAAAAGAGCGTTGCAGGCTGGGAATTGCAGCGCTTTTTTTGTGTGCATAATTCAGAAGAAGGGTAACGTTCGGTATAATAAAGGACTTTGAATTTGTATTTTGACATGATAGAATATAGAAAGAGTGAGGAAAGAGTACGAGAGGGAGGCGTCGCAATGAAAATAGAGATTGGGGCGGATTTTCCGCAATATTTTAAACCTTCTTACCCGGAAGAGTTTGAGCTGTTTCACCATTTTGAAGTGACAGCAGGGATACCGGCGGTATTATTTGCTGTAACCACATGGAAAGAAAACGGACAGCCTAATGTATGCTTTCACGCCTGGAGCAGCTTTCACGGGGACAAGGCAGCATTTTTTGCCGTAATAGGGAACCTCTATCAACACACGCATACCTATAAAAATATTCAGAGGGATAAATGCTTCGGCATCAATTTTCTCCCTATAAGCTATTATGATAAATTGGTGGATACGATCCATCACAATGATTTAGAAAAGGATGAGTTTGAAGTGGGAGGCTTTACGCTTTGCGATGGAAAAGCGGTTCATGCTCCGATGATAGAAGAGGCTTTTGTTAGCTTGGAATGTACCTTAAAGGATATTTTTGATCTGAGCGGAGCAGGAATTACCGCCATGATTATCGGGCAGGTACAGCATATCTCGGTGGAAAAAGAATATGCGCAGGGATATGAGAAACGTTATGGGAAAGACGGATTTATGATGCTGGTACCGGCGCCGCAGAATCTTGTGACCGGGATGCCCAATCGGTCTGCCATAGCCACAGTGAACATAGAAAAATATGATTAATGAACCGAAGTTTTCCGGATATGAAAAGTACAGATCCAGCTGCCAACTGCGAAACCGGTTAAGGCCCATCTTGCCATATTCCCCCGCCAATGATAGAATGAGAGAAACGGTTCGGAACAGCTGCGGATGCAGGCAAAAGGAGCGTGACGCCCAGATGACGAGAAAAAAGAAACTCCCGGTGGGGATCGAGAGCTTTGAG
>CALWRY010000073.1 GCA_944384065.1 uncultured Enterocloster sp.
ATTCCACGATATCAAATACAAAGGTCATCACAACGGTGAGAAGCGTAAATGCACTTGTCTTCCATACGATTAACTGCCGTCTCTCGTCGCCTGTCCGTATAAGAGAGAATATCATCGCAATATCAAGCAGGATAAGCAAAAAAAGGAAAATAAGAAATCCCCAGACCAGTATGGCATTCATTTTCATACGCGCGCTCCTTCCTGCTGCAAGTGCCTGCAGCAATTAAATGTCAAACCTTCTTTACAATTTTAGTATAGCAGAGATGCCTGCAATGTCAAATACTTTTTACATTCAAACATGCTCCTTAAACATGCACTAAGCTCTAAAAATGTAAGGAAAAGTTTCGTTGAGACGCATGCAGGACGGATGGTATAATGATATCAGACAATAACGGGGACGATAATTGGATTTATGAAAGGAGAATTCGCTTATGGGACAGATAGCAAACCAAATGGCAATAGAGCTATTCGTGAAGCTGAAAGAAAGACTAAAAGAAAAAAACAAACAAAAGCAGGCCGCTAAAAACAGCAGTCCAAGGAAATAGGCAGCTTTCCGCTTGATATGGGGGTGATGGAATGAAATTTATAAAGACGTATGTGATGACATTAATCGTGTGCTATCTATTTGTATTCTGCGGCGGATGGATGCTGTTTGATTTCAGCAATAGATTCTATACAGCGACAGCGGCTTGCGCATTTATAATTTCCGTTATCCTATCGGCTTTCATCGCACAGGATGAGAAAATTGAGGGATTGGAAAAGAGGATTAAAGAGCTTGAGACAAAGAGCTTACATGAAAAGGAGGGCCCGCTATGAAGGGGATACCCAGATTCGCGCTAAAAATTATATTGGCGGCAATCACCATCATTTTTGCCGGATTGGGCCTGCTTAGAATTTTACCGTTTGATGTATCAAATCCGGTTATGCTTACATCTCTTGCCACGCTGCTGCTGTTAAGAGGTGCCGAATATAAAAATAGCAGAGACAAAATAGGCTTTTATCTCACATGCACAGCGGCAATTTTTGTTTATGCGGTCGTAGTTTATGTTGTGTTAGTTTCACGCATTTAAGCGATGGGGGATAAGCTTTATGAAAGACAAAATTCTCATGCTCTTTTTTACGGCAGTATACTTCCTTATTTTTTGCTTTTTGATTGATTTGGTTTTCCGAAATACGTTAAGTGTACTCACGGACCTTCTGGCACTGGTTTGCTGGATAACTGCATTTATTGTAAGTGTTGGACTGGCTGACTATACTGTAAAGAAAATAAAGTAGGAGTGTTTTATCGAAGTGTAAACGCCACATTCATTGAAGATAAATACGGCATTAATTTAGATTTATAGCAGCAAATCAGAAATGGAGGGGTGAAGAATATGTTTGTTTATGTAGTTATCGCAGTAATTCTAATTATAAATGTTATAAATCCTCGAATTTTATGGTATATCGATTCATGGAAATACAGAGACGCTAAAAAGGAAGAGCCTTCATCCTTATATCTTCTTTTGTGCAGGATACTCTCATTGTTAGGATTGATTATTTTAGTTATGTTATTCTTAGCAAAATAAAGTCCCATTTATATTGGAAATTCGAATGGAACAAAAATAAAAATTATGGAGGCACCAGCATGACGAAGGATACACTGGAACAGTTTTTTGAACGGTACGAGCGCTTTTTTATGCAGTCCCTTGACGGGAAAATTGACGGCAGCGAAATGGCGGAATTATACGCCCCGGAATTTATTGCAGCGTCGCCGGCTGGGGTGATGGCTGGAAAGAATGACGATGATTTCCGGCAGGTCCTGTCCGCCGGCTATGAGCAGTACCGCCAAATCGGGACAAAAGGAATGCGCGTCCGGGGAGTGGAGATGACGCAGATAGATGCGCTTCACTGCGTGGCCAATGTGGCCTGGACGGCATCCTACGAGACAGCGGATGGCCGGCCGATAGATATTGACTTTGACGTGCATTATCTTATGCAGGAGTGGGGTGGGAGGCCTCGCGTATTTGGCTGGATTTCCGGCGATGAGCAGGAAGTCCTTAAACAATATGGGGTAATCTAAAGGATGAACATAGGATTTTGGCTGTGCGGGAGCCTGGCCGTCCCCTTTGCGGTTTTGGGGGTAGTGTTTGCAGTGCTGAAGGAAAGGGCCGCGAAGCTTGTCTCAGGATTTAATTCACTGCCCAAGGAAGAACAGATTCGGTATGACAGGGCACACATTTCTCGTGATATGAGAAATCAGTGCTTTACGTGGGCGGCTGTAATGGCGGCGGGGGCAGTTCTGTCTTATTTTTTAACGCCATATATGGCTGTCCCAGCATTTGTGCTGTGGCTGGTGCTATTTTTTAAAGAGGTTCACTTTGATGCGCACAAAGCGTTTGAAAAATATTTGCTAAAATAACCTGGGAATGGGAGGGATATGTATGCAGTCACTTTGCGGAACAAACTGCTGCAGAGAGTGCAGCCGTCTGGCGGAATGCGGAGGCTGTCAAAGCGTAAAGGGGCATCCATTTGGAGGAAACTGTATTGCCGCCGAGTGCATAGAGCAGGATGGGCTTGATGGATTTCTGCGCTTCAAGGAACGCTTGGCGGCGGAGATTAACGGGCTGGGAATCAAAGGGCTTGCGGTGAAGGAGCTCAATCTCTTAAATGGATTCTTTGTAAATCTGGAGTACCCTCTTGCAAATGGGGAGTCTGTAAAACTGCTCAAGGATAACAATGTATACTTAGGGAATCAAATCGAGGTGCCTGGAAACGAACGGTGTTATGGAGTTGCCGCAGATAAAAATTATATCCTTGTGTGCGAATATGGCTGTAATGGGGCAGACCCGGAAATAATTTTGTACAAAAAACGCCAGCCTTAACGGACAAGGGAGGGTACGGAGGAAAGCGGTTTTTTACGTGGGGAGGTGAATGCAGTGCTTGCAGTGATTTACATTATAGTAATTGCGCTTTTGCTATTGATTATATATTTGGGGACAAAAAGAGGGGGGATGCGGCACTTTTTTGAGGCTCATCCACAGGTGCCGCGATTTCTGCTGTCTGCCTACATCGTATTCGCCGGCTGTTTTGTGTTTCCCATCCGCAGCGAGCCGTATCCGCTGGATTTTCAGAAGGCATATTCGCTTGCGGCGAGCTACGGAGCAATTGCGCTGGCGTCTGCCGGAATTTTTGGGATGGGCCAGGGGCGCAGAGTTTGGATAACGACGCTTTCGCTCACCGCTGTGGGAATGTGGCTTCGGTATCTTCTGGAATTTGGCGAGGTGTCCAATACGTATAACTTTACACCGTTTAATATCATCAGCTATCTTGTGCTCCTTCCGGCCGGGACAGCGATAGCGTATCACTGGATAGCGGGAGCGCTGCGGCGCTCAAATGAGTAACCAGACAAGAAGACTGCCGGGAAACAGGAGGTATTGTATGGAGATAATATTTGGCATCATAATTTTTATTGCCTCTCTTTATATAGAGGGGAGCATAGGCGTATCCATGAACATGCCCGGCATGGGCTGTCTGTTTGCGGTATGCGTATTCGGCACGGCGCTGCTTTGGGAAGTACGCCGGGGGAAGCGTACCACAAAGGGGACAATCTAAAGCCGCAGGCGATTAATAAATAACACGACGGTATCTCCCAATATCGCCGCATTATAAATAATGGCTTTTGTAAGCCCTTCGTTATCCGGTCAACTACTTTATCTGCGCCGCTTACTCAGCTCTATTGGATAAAGAAAATGACCACTGCTTATCTAAAATCTTACACCCGTTTCCACCGCCCAAAAAGGGATTTTTTGTAGTTTTTCCGCTCTTCCTTAGCCTCGGCAATGCCGGACCGCTCTAAAAATTCCACGCCCATGGCAATATCCTGGGGCATCCCCAAGCCCTCGCAGTAGATGCGGCCTAAGACGTAAAGACTGCGGGGTTTATCTTTGGTCTCCCAGGCCAGCCGGTATGCCTCCTGATAGTCCTGCGCCGTGCCGAGGCCATCCAGATAACAGTGGGCCAGAAATTGATAGCCGAAGGTATTGCCCTCCAGGAGCTGCCTGGCCGTGGAAAAATACGCAAAGGCCTTGGCTCGGTCCTGGGAAATTCCAATGCCCAAAAACAGACAAAGTCCCATCATATCATAGGCATACCCATTATTTTCTTCTTCGATGGATCTCTTAAAACACGCGCAGGCTTTTTGAGGATCCTTCTCTACACCCCTTCCATCGTAGAAGTCGATGCCTATTTCATACCAGAGGCCGGGCTGTCCCCCTTCGGCTGCCTGAAGTCTCCAGTAATGTGCCTTTTCCTTTTCTCCGGCTTTTTCCAGGTCGTTGGCGTAGAAAATCTGGTGGGGCGGATAGCCCATTTCGGCGCCCATGGGGAAAATTTGGGCTGCTTTTTCCGGCTGGGGGGCCACATAGCCCTCATCTCCATTCCGGTAATAATGTTCCAGATTATTTCCTGCAAAGTACATGCCGCCTTTAAAAGCCCGCCAGAACCAATCCTCGCATTTGGTAATATGTTCGATCATGTAGGAACGGAAGTCTTCCTGGCTGGGAAAGTCGTTCCGGCTTGTTTCCTCGATGGAAAGAAAATCCCACCAGAAATAGGTATTTCCTATGGTGTACTGACAGAAGGCGTCGCCTCCCGCCGCCTTGTCTAACACCTGTTTGAAGGCTTCCTTTAAGGTAATGGGAGCTTTTTTCTGCCAGACAGGGGTAAAGAGGCCGCTGCGCTTGGCCACCAGGATTCCTAAGGCGCTTCCCCGCTCAATGGAGCGGTGGAGCAGCTTTGCCGCCTTTTTGTCGTCCACCGGAAAATGGTGTCCCGGCCACACATACTGATAGCCGCTTAGGCATCGAGCCAGCACACAGTCCGCATCTCCGTCCCCGGCCTCGGAGGCCTTTAGCAGAAGATTGAAGCCTTCCTGCCCCCGGTGAAGCCTGAGGCGGTTATCATAATAAATGTACTGCAGTGCGGTTTCTACGTCATCGCTGAAAAATTTCCCCATCATAGTCTCCTTTCAATATGAAATCTGTCTTTATTTTTTTAAAAGGATTGCATCGTCAAAAATTAAATACAAGGACCTCTATAATATCTATATTTTATATTAGACAACAAAGCAGTTTATTTGTCAATCCGTTTTGGGATGGGCCAGGGGCGCAGAGTTTGGATAACAACGCTTTCGTTCACCGCTGTGGGAATGTGGCTTCGGTATCTTCTGGAATTTGACAAGCTAAAGCCGCAGAGCGAATAGGAGAAATTGGCGGATACGCTGTGCCTTAACCTCCTGCGCCATATCACTGGCCAGCAGAATGCCCAGCTGTCCGTACACGCAGAATACAGCTGCGGTCTGTAAATCATCGATAAGGATTTCGCCTGTTTCACGGGCCTGTGCCAGCAGGTCCTGCACAAGGGGAACCAGCCTTTCGCATACCTTGAGGGAGAGCTGGGCGTGGAATTTTTCATTTCCCGGCCCGTGAAAAACAGAATAGTATTTTGCGTCCTGGTCTTCGCAAACTGCGGGCATATCCTCTATTAACTGCCGCAGGGGCATGTGCGCATCTTTTAGAGCGCCGGTGAACTGCCCGGCCAGAACCTCTGCATACTGTTCAACCGCACAGTCAAACAAAGCCTCCTTGGATGGAAAATAGCGGTAGCACAGGCCCTGCGCCACGCCCATGTATTTGGCAATATCTGCCATCGAGGTCTTTTCATAGCCGTTCTTTCCAAATAATACAAGGGCGGCGTCTAAAATTTCCTGCCTGCGTATCTCAGGCTTTTTCGTAATACGCATAGCCGGTTCCTCCCTTCACCCCCATGGCCACGCATGCGGCAGCTCCAGCCCGTTCCCATGATACCTTGCGAAAATATTCGGAGAGCATGGAGACAAGCTCCGCTTTGGAGTAAATTTTCACATCTCCCTCCCTGCTGTGCCGCATATAAAAATTCATAATGACTCGCCCGGCAAACGGCTGCCAGCAGTCCCCCATCAGAAATGTGCCTCCTGGCTTTAACACCCGGCGCACCTCCCGCAGAACATTCCTTGGAGCCGGATAATGATGGAAGGAGTCATTGCAGAATACAACATCGAAGGAAGCGTCGGGGAAGGGAAGCGCTTCGCTGTCGCCCAAAAGCAGACGGACCTGCGCCGGGAGCTTTGACCGGGCGGCTGCGAGCATTTCCTCGGATAAATCAATGCCGCACAAGTCCTTGCTGGCGTCTGCCTGGAGAATACGCTTCATCATTTCACCTGTCCCGCATCCCAAATCCAGAGCAGACTGAAAGGAAATATGTGACAGCTTTTCTAAAAGAATGGGGTAGAGAGAGCGGGCATGCTGTCCCTTGATATCCCTGTCATAGGTGGCGGCCTGCCGGTTAAATGCAGCCCGTGAGCGTTCTTTAATCGTATCCATATAGAATCCTCCTTATTTCTGACATTCAGTATAGCACCTTTTTGCCGCCAAGTAAATGAATAATATTCATTCATTTAAAATTTTATTACTATTCAGCCGTCCGGTCACACGGGAGATAGGAGCTGTGTTTAGAACCAAACCCAAAGGGCCGAAAAAAGAGCGGCACAGCCATCACAGCCGTGCCGCCCTTCGGAAGCTCAATTTTATTTACGTTGTGTTATTATTTGCGGACGATAATGTCCTCCCGTCCCGGTCCGTTGGAGACCAGGGTGATGGGAACCTCGATTTCCTTTTCTACAAATTCAATGTACTTCCGGCAGTTCTCGGGGAGCTCCTCATAATTCTTGATGCCGCGGATATCGCACTTCCAGCCGGGAAGCTTGGTGAATACGGGCTTCGCCTTGTTAAGCTTGGGGGTGGTGGGGAAGTCCCGAGTCACCTGGCCGTCAATCTCGTAGCCCACGCACACCGGAATCTCGTCCAGGTAGCCCAGCACGTCGAGCACCGTGAAGGCCGCCTCAGTGGCGCCCTGCACCCGGCAGCCGTAGCGGCTGGCAACCGCGTCGAACCAGCCCACACGGCGGGGCCGTCCGGTGGTAGCGCCGTACTCGCCGCCGTCGCCGCCTCTGCGGCGCAGCTCCTCGGCCTCATCCCCGAAGATTTCGCTGACAAAATCGCCGGCGCCCACTGCGCTGGAATAGGCCTTTACAACCGCTGTGATATCCTTAATCTCATAGGGCGGAATGCCCGCGCCGATGGCGCCGTAGGCCGCCAGGGTGGAGGAGGAGGTTACCATGGGGTAGATGCCGTGGTCCGGGTCCTTTAAGGAGCCCAGCTGGCCCTCCAGAAGAATCTTCTTGCCATCCCGGATGGCGTCGGCCAGATAAGCGGAGACGTCGCACACATAGGGCTCCACCATATCGCGGTAGCTTAAGAGCTCCTTATAAATCTCCTCGGGGTCTAAGAGGGGCTTGTGGTAGAGGTGCTCCAGAAGCACATTTTTCTGCACGCACACCCGCTCCGCCTTTTCCTTCAAAAGCGCCTCGTCGAAGAGCTCGCTCACCTGGAAGCCAATCTTGGCGTATTTATCCGAATAGAACGGGGCGATGCCCGACTTGGTGGAGCCAAAGGACTTGCCGGCCAGACGCTCCTCCTCATAGGTATCGAACAGCACATGGTAGGGCATCAGAATCTGGGCCCTGTCGGAGACCAGAATGTGGGGCTTGGGAACCCCTCTGTCCACCAGGGACTGAATCTCTTTTACCAAATAGGGGATGTTTAATGCCACGCCGTTTCCGATGATGCTGGTGGTGTGCTGGTAAAATACGCCGGAGGGCAGAAGATGAAGGGCAAACTTTCCATAATCATTGATAATGGTGTGCCCTGCATTGCTGCCGCCCTGAAAGCGTATGATAATATCAGACTCTTTGGCAAGCATATCCGTAATCTTTCCCTTGCCCTCGTCTCCCCAGTTGGCGCCTACAATTGCTCTTACCATATGTGAAATCCTCCTTCGGGTATAACCCGTCTTTTGCTTGCGCGGGCGAAAATAAGACAGAAATATCCCGCGCGGATTTTAACCATAATAACCTTACTACAAGACAGCGCATAAGTAAAGCATTTTTTGCTGTGTTTGGGCAGAATGCACGCAGGCGGTGTCCGGCTGCAGGAAAAATGTCTGCCCTGGGCGGATTTGCAGGCCTGCAGGCCCGCCGCCCCGGCTTTTTCTAGCTTTTGCGGCCGCCTTCGCTGTCTTCCTTGGCATCCTCTTTGCCGCGCCGCAGCACCCGAAGCATCAAAGCCATGGCGTAGCCCACCACGCTGATGAATAAAATGGCGAAGAAAACCGCCATCAGCGTGTTTGCCGCGGCCCCGGAAACGGCCAGGACCAGAGCCAGCACAAAGAGTAAAATCAGAAGGCCGGCCCCGCAGAGGGCCAGTATGCGTCGAAGCTTCATTGCGAATCCTCCTCAGCCAGGAGCTCCCACTGCTCGTAAAGGGCTTCCAGCTTTGCGGCAATGTCCTCCTTTTCGTGATTCAGCTCCACCAGGCGGGCGGTGTCCGTGTAGACCTCTTCCAGGGTGAGAAGCTCGTCAATCTCCCCGTCCCGGGTCTCCAGCTGGTGGATGGCATCCTCGGTTTTCTTTAAATCGTTTTTCCGCTTGCGGATGCGGGCCTGCTCCTCCTTCTGCTGCTTCCAGTCCGCTGCGGAGGAAGCGCCGGGGGCCCGCCCGGAGACAGCGGATGAGGCGGCCGCGCCCGCCGCTGATGTGCCCCTTGCAGGAGAGCCGCCTGCCGCTGCGCCATTTGCCGCCGCCCTGCCAGCCGCAGAGCCGCCCGCCCCATTGCCGCCCGCAGCCGCGCCCTTTGCCCCGGAGCCTGCGCCGGTCCTGCCTGGGGCCTCTCTGGCTGCCTGGGCGGCGGCTTCCACGTCCTCCTTTTTCTCCAGATAATAGTCGTAGTTCCCTATATAGCTTAAGAAGGACTGGTCCTTCAGGTCCAGAATCCGGGTGGCGGTGCGATTGATAAAATACCGGTCGTGGGACACGTAGAGAACGGTTCCGGTGTAGCGCCGCAGGGCGTCCTCCAGGATCTCCTTGGAGGTGATGTCCAGGTGGTTGGTGGGCTCGTCCAGAAGGAGGAAATTCGCCTTGGAGAGCATGAGCTTGGCGAGAGACAGGCGCCCCCGCTCCCCGCCGCTCAAATCTTTAATCTGCTTAAACACATCGTCCCCGGTGAAGAGAAAGGCGGCCAGGGTGCTTCGCACCTGGGTGTTGTTCATGGCGGGCCGCTCGTCCTGTATCTCGTCAAACAGAGTTTTCTCCATGTGGAGAACCTGATGCTCCTGGTCATAATAGCCGATGTGGACCTTGGAGCCCAGGCGGATTTCCCCGCAGTCCGCGGGCAGAAGGCCGTCAATGATTTTGAGCAGGGTGGTTTTTCCTGTGCCGTTGTTTCCGATGACAGCCACCCGCTCGCCCCGCTTGATGTCGATGTCCACATGGGAGAACAGCTCCTGGCTGCCGAAGGATTTTGCCAGATCCCGGATGGTGAGCACGTCATTTCCGCTGACCACGTCGGGCTCCAAACGGATATCCATGGCGTCGTTGACCTCCTGGGGCTTTTCCAGGCGGTCCATCTTTTCCAGCATCTTTTCCCGGCTCTCCGCGCGGCGGATGGATTTTTCCCGGTTGAAGGAGCGCAGCTTTGCGATGACCTCCTCCTGATGGCGGATTTCCTGCTGCTGGTTCAGATAAGCCCTGAGCTTGGCCTCGCGCAGCTGGGCCTTCTTCTCGCTGTAGGCCGTGTAGTCCCCGGAAAATACAGTGGCAATTCCGCCGTCCAGCTCAATAATTTTCGTGGCCACCCGGTCCAGGAAATACCGGTCGTGGGCTACGATGAGGACGCTGCCCGGATAGGTTTTCAGATAGCCCTCCAGCCAGGCGATGGAGTCCATGTCCAGATGGTTGGTGGGCTCGTCCAGGAGGAGCACATCGGGCCTTGTGAGAAGGAGCTTGCCCAGGGAGACCCGGGTTTTCTGGCCGCCGGAAAGGGCGTCGATGGATTTGCCGAATTCCTCCTCGCCGAAGCCAAGGCCTTTTAATACGCCGGTAATCTCGCTCTGGATGGAATAGCCCTCTGCCATCTCGAATTCATGGTTTAAGCGGCTGTACTCCTGGAGCATGGCCTCCAGCTCCTCCCCGGCGGCGGACTTCATATCCGCTTCCAGGCGGCGGATCCGCTCCTCCATGGCGAGTATGGGCCGCTTCACCTCTAAGAGGGCGTCGTAAATGGTCTCGGCTCCCGCCAAATCCTGGTGCTGGGCCAGGTAGCCGATGGAAGCGCCCTTGGACAGGGTCACAAGCCCCTCGTCCGCAGCCAGCTCCCCGATGATGATTTTTAACAGGGTGGATTTGCCCGCCCCGTTGATGCCGACCACGGCGGCCTTCTCATGCTCCTCAATGTGGAAGGATACATGCTTTAAAATGTCATTTTCCCCGAAGGATTTGCTTATATTGCTGCACGATAAAATCACGGTAAAACTCCTTAGTGTGTAGTTCTGCTTGGGGCCGCCTCCCGGCTATGCCTGCGGGAAGCGCCGCCTGCGGACGCCTTTTGCATGAAACAGTATAATATAAGGAGGCTTATTTTGCAAGAGCATGCAAGAAATGCAGTGGTCTCCCTTTTTTTGCCCGGATCCAGAAAACCGCGCAGCGGAAGACATCCCTATGGGTGCCATCAGCTGCGCGGTTTTTAAAGCTCCAGCAGTTTTTGGATGAGAAGGAGTGCATAATCCCTCTTTTTCGTGTCTAAAAGGGACCAGGCGTGGAGAAGCTGCTTCTGCTGCTCGGTCAGGTCGGGATATTCATCAGCCGTGGAGAAGAACTGTGCCAGAGAAATCCCAAAGGCATCGCAAATCCGCTGGATGGTGTCTAAGGACAGAGTGGACTGCTGCTTGGACATTTTGGAAAAAGCGGATTGTGAGATGCCGGTAATCATTGAAAGCTTGTATTTGCTTAAATGACGTTTCCGGCATAGCTCGTTGATTCTGTCTATAACATTCATGAATATTTGCCCTCGCTCTTTTTTGAAAGTAAAGTGCTATAATTTGACGCTCCAATTCCGGAGACAGCTTCACATGGTAACAGTTCAGTCGGCGGGCATACCCCAAAGGGCACCTAGTCTTCTTGCCCGGCCATAGGCCGGACAAGAAGCATCGGATGTCCATCCGATGTGCAGGAAGGGGAAAAATCTTGCTTACAAGCAAGCTCGACGCTAGATTTTCCCCTTCCTGCCCGCCGTCTGAACTGTTACTTCACATGTTATTGTAGATGGAAATGTTTGTTTATATTAGTTGTTAAAATAGAAAGTAAAATACTAGTTTTAAATAACAATATCTTTAGAGAAGTAATTTACTTATCAAAAATAAAGTGCTATAATATCTAAAACCGGGATTTTGCAGGAAAGGTAAGAGGGAATGATGAAAAAGAAACTGCTGCTTGCGGATTATGACAGTGAATACCTGAGGGAGCTGTCTTACTATTTTATGGAACAGGTTCCCCAATTCGAACTGGCGCTGTTTACAAAAGAGGATACGCTTCTTGCGTATCTCAAGGGGGAAGAGCCTGGCGATGTGCTGGTTCTGGATGAGCAGCTCGCAAATGAAAAGATTAGCTCCCTGGCGGATACTATGACAAAAATTGTGTTGTCAGCAGGGGGTACGCCGCCAAAAGGTTTTTCAGCAGTAAAAAAGTACCAGAAGATGTCAGATTTAGTAAACCAAATCTTGATGTGCTATGCGGAGGATCATGACGCCCTTGAAGTAGTCCGGGGGAGCAGCAGTACCCAGCTGCTTGCATTCTATAGTCCTGCAGGGGGAAGCGGAAAAACAACTATGGCTCTCGGAACCGCTGCGGCCAGCGCGAGGATGGGACTGCACTGCTTCTATCTGAACTTGGAAGAGATAGACTCGGTTCGGGGACTCTTGGAGCAGACAGCGGGAGGTCTTTCCGACCTGTTTTTGGCCCTTAATACAAAAGGGATGAATGCAGGGATCCGTCTGAAGGCCTCTGTCCGGCAGGAGGAGTCAGCGGGCTTTGACTACCTGTCCGGTGTGGAAAGCATCTCAGAGTATGAGGAGATTCAGGAGGAGAATGTCAGGGAACTGCTGAAAATGATCCGCAGTCTGGCGGACTATGATCTTGTGGTAATTGATCTTTCTTCCGGCTTCGGCAGCCTGACCAGAGCGGCCCTGGAAGAGGCGGACCGGATCGTGGTTCCCTTCGTTCCCCAGGAAAACCACATAGCAAAGCTGTCACGCTTTTTGGCGGAATCATCCCTCCACGACCGCTATGACGCTTTATTTCAGAAGATGAGCCTGCTTTTGAATACAATTGTTCCTTGGGGCGGCCAGGCAGAGGGGGTTCCAGAGAAAATCCGCAGCCGGATCCCCATCTGCGGATCCATTGGCACGTATCCGCTCCTGGCTGATTGGCGCAGGCTGCTTCGGGAGAGCGAACAGCTGATTGGCTGTATGGGGCCGGTGCTTCAGCTTGTGAGAAAGGATCCATGATGGAAAATATACAGGAATATATTAAACAGGTGCGGGAAATGGTGGCGGGACGCCTGGATCTGACACGGAATGTGGACGATAATGAGATTCGGGAGACGATTGCGTCCATAGTCGCGGAGGAATCTAAGCGCAGATATCTTTCTTTGAAGGAAAAACGCGAAATTATGGAAGGCGTCTTTAATTCCATGCGGGGGCTGGACGTGCTGCAGCCCCTGGTGGACGACCCGTCCATTACCGAGATTATGATCAACGGGCCTCACTGCGTGTTTGTAGAGCAGGAGGGAAGGCTGTACCGGAAGGATGTCAGCTTTGAGACGAATGAGAAGCTGGAAAACGTTATTCTAAATATTGTCTCTAAGGTGAACCGCACGGTCAATGAGGCAAATCCTATTGTGGATGCAAGACTTTTGGACGGATCCCGCGTAAATGTAGTCCTGCCGCCCATTGCCCTCGATGGACCCACAGTAACTATCCGAAAGTTTCCGGAGGATCCGATGACGATCCAGAAGCTAATTGCCTACGGCTCGATTACCGAGGAGGTGGCGGAGCT
Source organism: uncultured Enterocloster sp. (assembly GCA_944384065.1). Taxonomy (GTDB): domain Bacteria; phylum Bacillota; class Clostridia; order Lachnospirales; family Lachnospiraceae; genus Enterocloster. Next base: position 13,022 of record CALWRY010000073.1, read on the forward strand.
GCTGGAGCGGATGGTGAAGGCGAAATACAACATTTTTATCAGCGGCGGCACGGGCTCGGGGAAAACGACATTCTTAAATGCCCTTTCAAATTTTATCCCAAAGGACGAACGCCTGATCACCATAGAGGATTCGGCGGAGCTCCAGATCAAGGGCATTGCAAATCTGGTACGGCTTGAGACAAGGAACGCCAACACGGAGGGGAAGGGAGAGATTACCATCCGTGATCTGATCCGTTCTTCGCTGCGCATGCGTCCTGAGCGCATCGTGGTGGGCGAGGTGCGCGGCGCAGAGGCCCTGGATATGCTTCAGGCCATGAATACCGGACACGACGGCTCGCTTTCTACCGGGCATTCCAATTCCACAAAGGATATGCTCAGCCGCCTGGAAACCATGGTGCTGTCAGGGAATCAGATCCCCATTGAAGCTATCAGACAGCAGATTGCTTCGGCAATTGATATTATTATCCAGCTGTCCCGTCTGAGGGATAAGTCCAGGAGGACGGTTGAGATCTCCGAGGTGGCAGGATATGAAAACGGGAGCATCCGTATGAATCCTCTGTACCGCTTTGTGGAGACCGGGGAGGAGCCGGATGGACGGATTATAGGCAGCCTGGTGCGGACGGAATTTGAGATGATCCACAAGGAAAAATTCCGGAACGCAGGTTTGTCGGATCGGGTATAGCCGGAAGGAGGGGAGGAGTTTATGTTTGGCCTAAAGAAAGAAGCTGAGCCCCAGGACAGGGCGGACGGTTTGACGGATTATGATGTATATGTGATGGGAACAAGAGAGAAGGCTGTGAATATCCTTTTTGCAGCCGCGGTGCTGTTCGGAATTGGGTATATATTTTACCAGAATCCCTATGTGTCCGCGGTTCTGATGGTTCTGGCGGTGAAATGGCCCGGGATCCGCACGAATCAGATCATCGCAAGAAGAAAAAGTCAGCTGACACTGCAATTTAAAGATATGCTCTATTCCCTGGCCTCAGCCCTCTCTGTGGGTAAATCCGTGGAGATGGGCCTCAGATCCGCCCTTGAGGACCTGCGGGTGCTCTATCCAGATCCGCAGACGGATATTCTGGTGGAATTAGAATATATTTTGCGGGGGATTGGGATGAACAACACCATTGAGAGTATGTTCACCCAGTTTGCGCAGAGGGCACATCTGGAGGATATTGACAATTTCGTGGATATTTTTGTCACCTGTAAGCGTACCGGCGGCGACCTGATGGAGGTAATGCGATCAACCTCCAACACCATCGGAGAAAAGATCGAATTAAAGCAGGAGATTGAGACAGTGATATCCGGCAAAAAA
>CALWRY010000074.1 GCA_944384065.1 uncultured Enterocloster sp.
ATAATCAGACCTGCCAGCGTGGTCGTATAATCCACCTTCAAGTCCCCCTTAAAGGTCATCAGGCCAATGGGGATGGTCTGGATGGCCTTATCGCTCAGGAACACATTGGCAAACAGGAACTCATTCCACACAAAGTTCAGGTTCACGATGGCGCAGGAGGCGAATATAGGCTTGGAGATAGGCACAATAATCTTGGTAAATATCTGCAGGCTGTTGTAGCCGTCCACAACGGCAGCCTCCTCCAGCTCCTCGGGAATCGTGATAAAGTAGGCGCGCATCAAAAACACCGTAAAGGGAATCCGAAACGCGATGTAGGGCAGTATTACCGCCGCATACGTGTCATACAGGTGCAACGCCTGCAGGATGTTGTAAAGGGGCACCAGGGCAATCTGCTCGGAGAGCGCCATGCCGCCCAGCACGATAATGAAAATAATGTTGCTCCCCTTTGCCCGGAAGCGCGTCAGGCCATAGGCAAGGAAGGAGGCTAGCACCAATATGCCCACAAGAGCAATGGCGCTTACCAGGACAGAGTTGCCGAAATACCGGTAAAGTCCCATGGACCAGGCCTTGGCATAATTGCCGAACTGCCATACCTCCGGCAGGGCCAGGGAATCCATGAACATCTCCTGGTTGGTCTTAAAGGAGTTTAAGATAATCCACAAAAGGGGCGCCGCAATAACCGCGCAGAGCACAATGCACAGGAGGTTCAGAAGAATGGATGAAACACGGATTTTTTTCTTATTCATAGCTCCACCTCCCCTACACGCTTCCGGACCGGGTCACCCGGATCTGGATAATCGAAAGGGTAACCGTAATCACAAAGATAAAAACGCCCGTCACAGCCGCCATTCCCAGATCCGAGTGCAGGAAGGCCTGCTGATACAGGTAGAGTCCCAGCACCTGGGAGCTGTTGCCGGGGCCGCCGCTCGTGGTAGCGTACACCTCGGTATAGAGCTTGAAGGCGCCGATTATGGTAATGATGGTGCAGACAAGGAGCTGCTCCTTTGCCTGGGGAAGCATGATGTAGAGCGCACGCTTGATAGGTCCTGCTCCGTCAATGGCCGCTGCCTCCACATAGTCCCTGGGGACATTCTGGAAGGCCACCACCATGAGCAGGGTTATGTAGCCGGTAAACTGCCACTGGCTCATAGCGATGATGCAGTAGATCGCAAGCTTCGAATCACCCAGCCAGCTCTGTGTGGGCAGGTCAAAAATCTTTAACAGGTTGTTCAGGAAGCCGATATTCGGGTCGTAGATAAAGGTAAACATAAGGCCCACCGCCGTGAGGGAGATCAGGGCAGGCAGATAGTAAAAGTTTCTGAAAAAATCCCGCATCTTAGACCCAATGGCGTTGCTCTCCAAAATCAGCGCCAGAACAGTCCCGAACCCCACCTGAACGATGAGGGAGATGATGCAGTAGGCCACGTTATTTTTCAGCATAATGGGAAACACATCATCAGAAAAAAATCTTCTGTAATTGTCCAGACCCACGAAGGTGCTCTCCGCTGAAAAGGACGACAGCCTGAAAAAGCTGTAGACGATATTCATAAGCACCGGAATGTAGACAAAAAACAGAACCATTAAAACACCCGGCAGCATATAAAGATACGGCGTGTGCTTTTTCGTTCTCACATGATCACCTTCCTTAGATTTTTTAGCGCAGGGGCTGCCGCTTATAAGACGGCAGCCCCTCTGTGTTCAGGCCCAGGGCCTGTTATACCTTTGAAGCTTATTCGCCGGTACCCACCAGAGTCTGGGCCTCCGCGGCCTTTGCCTGGATGCGGGCCATAGCCTCCTCGGGAGTGATGTCTCCATTGGTCAGGTCAGACACAGCGGTCAGGTACTCGTCGCATACAGTGGAGTACAGGGCGTTGTCAAGCCAGGGACCCATGGCCTCGGCTTCCATAATGGTATTGTAGCCGTCAAGCAGGGCCTGATCGGTGACACCGTCCGTTGTATTCTTCGCGGCGTTGAACCAGCCGATCTCCTGGCACTGCTCGGTTCCCACCTCGGTTCCAAGGAACCACTTAAGGAACTCTACACACTCGTCGGGATACTGGGTCTTGGAGCACACCACAAAGCCCTCGGGAGCGCCTGTAAGGATATTCGCGTTGCCTGCGGCTCCCTCGATGGGCGGGAACTTAAACATACCGAACTCCATCTCCGGATTCTCAGCTGTGATGTAGGGGATCTCGATCAGCTCTGCAAAATACATTCCGGCAGTTCCCATGGAGAAATTCATACGTCCCATATCGGGCTTCACGCCGTTGGGATTCTCCGTCATGTAGGGAAGCAGCTGCTGATAATACTCAAGGGCCTGCACATATCCGGGATCCGTAAACTCGCCGCTGGCGGGATCGTAATCCTTCTCCCGCACATCATCCGGCACACAGATCTGGTTCAGCGTGCCGATATAGTGGGAAGCGGACCAGGGCTCCAGGTTGCCGTAGGCAATGGGGGTGATGCCCGCTGCCTTTAACGTCTCGCACACCTGAATCAGCTCATCCCAGGTGGTGGGAGCTGTCAGGCCGTTCTCCTCAAAAATCTGGGTGTTGTAGAAGAACAGCTTGCAGTCCAGACGGAAGGGGATTCCGTAAACCATGCCGTCGTCCGTAGTGTACTCAGCGATCTGGGACTCAATCAAGGAGTCCTTCCACTCCGGATCCTCCTCCAGATAGGGCGTCAGATCCAGAATCAAATCCTCGCGGATAAACCGCTCTGTGAAGTCGCCAACCCAGCTAAAGAAGATATCCGGGGCCTCCTCTCCGCCTACCACGACCTGGATTCTCTCCTTATACTCCTGATTCTGGGCGCTGGAAATCTCAAACTTAATATCCGGATGGGACTCCTCATACTCGTGGAGCTTTGCCTCGATGAAGCTGTTGTAGGGCTCGTCCGGGAACCGGTGCATGAACCGGATCACCTTCTGCTCGCCCGTGGACTCCGCAGCCGCCTCCGTCTCGTCTCCCCCGGCAGCCGCAGTGGTCTCAGCGGAATCTCCCCCGGCAGCCGCAGTGGTCTCACTTGACCCGCCGCCGCAGCCCGCAATGCTCAGGGCCATAAAACCTGCCATCGCCGCGCACAACACTTTCTTCACTGTTCTTTTTCTCATAAAACTCTCCTTTCCTTTTGAACCCTTGTTCGGGCTTATTTTGAATGGTTCATGACCGCCAGATCCTCCTCTGTCAGGTCAACCACCTTTCCAAATCCAAAGGATCCGTCCCTCTGGCACTGTCCGGCGGAGAATACAGCCGCCCGGTACAAGCTTGTCTTAATGAGAAGATCCTTGTAGTCCTGGGCCGTCACAATTCCCCGGCTCCCGGACCCTTCCGGGAAGCTGACCGCTTCCCCTACTCCCTCCAGATAGTGAACCAAAAAGCAGGCGATAAAGGAATCGCCGGCCCCCATGGTGTCCCTGGCCTTCACCAGGCAGGGGGACTGCTCGTAAAAGTTCCCGTCCACAAGCACCATGGCGCCCTTTGATCCCCTGGTTGCTATCACCATATGGCGGCAGCCAAAATCCACCATCCGCTCCATGGTTTCCTTTATCTCGTCCTTCTCCATATCGCCGCAGGAGATCTCCCCACAGTCAATATAAGGGCAGCAGCGTTTCAAATATGCCTCATCGTAGCGGTTGGAAAAATCCATTGACACGAACCTGCCGGCCCGATCCATAGCCGGAAGCTCCGCTTCCATAAAACTGTGAATGCTTGTGTGCACCAGATCATATCCCGATATGTAACGCTCATCCAGACCAGTGAGCACCGGCGGCCTCTCCCGTGAAATTCCCCCGTGGTTGCCCTCCAAAAATACACGGTCCCCATCTATCAGCCGGACCCTGGCACAGCCGTTGGCGCCGTGCTCCATCCGGCAGTGGGACAGGTCAAGTCCCAGCCCCTTCACCACTGTATATACATGCTCGCCTACCTCATCGTCGCCAAACGTGCCAAGATAGGCGGCCTCAGCTCCCATCATGCCTGCAAATACTGCCACATTAAGGGCATTGCCCCCCGGATATATTGTTTTCGTGTGGAGGTACTTGTCGCAGACATTATCGCCAATTCCGAGAACTTTTATCATGTATTTTCACACACCTTTATTTGTTATTTTTTATGTACTGTTTTGTTATATCATATTTAAGACAAATAATCAAGTATTTGTTTGTATTTTTTTGAGTAATAGTTACAATATAGAAGCAGTTCGGACGTCGGGGAAACAGGGGTGAAAACAGACGTCAAGCTCGCTTGTAAGTATGTTTTTACCCCTGTTTACACATCGGATGGACATCCGATGCTTCTTGTCCGGCCTTTGGCCGGGCAAGAAGATATCCGTCGTCCGAACTGTTCCGCAATTTAAGTTCGGACGGCGGGAAAACAGGGGTGAAAACAGGCATCAAAAAAAGCCATGCCGCCAAGGTAGTCCCACCTTCAGCGGCATGGCTTTCTGCCATGCTTTAAAGTACAGCGAATAATTTCTCCACGCTCTGCTCCACAGACCGGGAGGGATCCATAAAATACCGCCCGTCCGTAATCTCCAGCGAGAGGTATCCCTTGTAGGGATATGCATCCAGCTCAGACAGATATCCCTGCATATCAAGGACGCCGTCTCCCCAGGCCAGATGTCCCCTGGGGGCTCCGTCAATAAAATGGATGTGAACCAGACGATCCCCGAGAGCCTCCAGGTACTGGCACGGCCGCTCACCGGCCAGGGCCATGGGAATGGTGTCAATCATCCCGCCGATGGCCGGATGGTCCAGCTCCTTCAGCATTTCCAGAAGACTCGGCAGGTCATTCACCAGATTGCTCTCATCCTTTCGCAGCACCTCCAGCGCCAGGGTGACGCCGTAGTCCGCCGCCATCTCCCCAAGGCTCCAAAGGCCATCTGCAGCCCATTTCCAGGCTTCCTCCCGGTTGCTTCCGTCAAAGTAGCCTGTGCCCGAGGTAACCAGCACTTTTCCCGCTCCCAGCTCACCGGCAGCCCGGATGCTGTTCTCAAAAAACTTCCTGCTTCTTCTCCGGGTATCCCCGTTGTCCGAAGCCATATTGACAGGATATACACACTGCTCCGGCGTAAAGCACACCAAGCGCAGCCTCCGGGATTCAATCTCCCTGCGCACGCCCCGTATCTCCTGGTAGGTCATATCTTCTATGTGGAAATGGGGAGCCGCCCCCCACAGCTCCACGTTTTCCACCCCATAGCGCACCGCGTCGTCCAAAAACAGGGACAGCGGAAAATACTTATACTGAATATTCATGGCAGAAATCTGCCGTCTGCTGATATATTTCATCCAAACTCCATCGAATCGTTTATGAGAATCTTGTACTCATACCGCTCCACATTGATAACCTCTTTCCCCCAGTAAACTGCCCTTCCCGCAGCATCGTGAACCACATCCTTTGAAAGGATCAGGGCGTCGTTCTCCTTAATGCCGAGAAGCTTCGCCTCCTCCCGGCTGGCATAGCAGACCCCGATAATCTTAGAGCCTCCAACCAGGGATACGCCGTGCTTGTTCAGGATTGCGTTTAAGGAGGAATTTAAATCCTCCGCCAGAAGGTATGCATATTCCTTGGGAAAATGGTTTTCCTCCAGTATCACAGGCACATCGTCGCAATATCTGAGCCGCCTTATCCGGATCACCTTGTCATCGTCCTCAATGCCCAGCCTGCTCACATCCGACGGCATGGCCCTCACCAGCTCCGCAGAAAGGAAACGGGTTCCCGCCTTCTTTCCATTGAGCTCACATATTTTTGTAAATCCCATAAAATGGTTCAAATTTCTCGACAGTTTTTTGTCGGACACAAATGTGCCCAGCCTCTGCCTGCGCACCAATATCTCTTCATCCACCAAAATTTCCAGCGCTTTCCTTATCGTGATCCGGCTCACACCGTAAACTTTGCTCAGTTCCGCCTCCGTAGGAATCCGATCATTTGCGTGAATTTCCTCCCGGTCGATTTTCCCCTTGATATCCTGCGCGATCTGCAAATAGAGAGGGACCGCCGTATCCCGCACCAAGTCCGACATATTAGTTTCCTCCAACACATTATAATACGCCCTTAGGCGCCCTGACGGGCGCCCCGAATAATATCATAACACAAGGTACAAATTTATGCCAGAATAAACCGGTAAATTCACGCGAATAATCGTCAGGACTTGTAATCGTTCTGACAGCGGACCGCGTATCAGTAGTCCAGGTGCCGGTAATATCTCCTGATGGCCAGAGGATGTCTCCTGTAATGCTCCAGATGAACATTCACTCTCTGGAAGGCGGAGCGCATCACAATGGGAGCCAGGATCCAGCGGAACTCGTCGCTGATTCCCTCCAGCTTAAACTTTTTGGAATCAAACACAATCACCTTGGCGCTGATGGTGTTCACAAACTTCTCCACCCGATCCATCTGGGGACGGGTGGCGTCCTCTCCCTTGATCAGGATCACCGGGATGTCGCGCTCCACCACCTCCAGGGTGCCATGGAAGAAGTTTGCGGCCGAGATAGGCCGTGTGCGCATCCACTGCATCTCCTCCATGATGCACATGCCGTAGCAGGTGGCCCAGTCCTCCAGATTGCCTGAGCCGATAAGATAGGTCAAGGGCTCGTCGCAGTAGGCCTTTGCGTAGCTCTCCGCATCCGCGTCCGCGTCCTTATAAATCTGAACCACATTGTCAGGCATATGTACAATCTCTTTAAAGAACGAATCATACTGTTCAAAATACCCCGCGTTCTTTAAGAAGCGCAGCGTTACCGTGTACCAATAATAATAGCCGCCGCCCACTGTGCTCACCAGGTAATCGCTGTTTTCATACAGGGGGGTTCCGGGCTTCTCCACGTAGCCGATAACCCGCGCTCCCGCTTCGTGGGCTTTCTTTACAGTTTCCACCACTTCCTTGGTGTCTCCGGAAATGGACTCAATCACCACAACCGAGTCCTTGTCAAAGAAGGGGTTTCCCACCAGGTTGAAATCCGCCGCGTTCTCCACATAAAGCGGGACCTTGGCGCCCAGCTGCTTTACAATGTGCATCATCTGGCTGGCATAGAGCACGGTGCCCCCAATGCCGATATAGAAGATGGAGGAATATCCCTTTTCGCAGATCGCATCCACGATCTTCTCCACCTGGGGAATGATATCCACTCCGTTCTGATGCTCCTGTCTCACCTTTGCCTCATCAAAATTAAACATAGCTTCCTCCTATTCCGGCCGTCCTCTCCTGCGACGGTTCCGCTCTCACTGTACCTTCATTTCATCAATATTCCAGCTTCCACATATACCTTCTCTGGGTCAGAGGATGGCAGCGCACAATGGCCAGCTGCTCTGCGTAGACCCTGAGAACCGCAGTCAGCACCATGGGATTAAAATACTCGGCAACTGCGGAGGGAACCTCGGATCCGATGCCGAAATCCTTGCCGTCCAGCACGGTGGTCTTGGCCTGGAACCGGTTCAGGAAATCCAGGGCGCGGGAATCCAGGGCGCGGGTCCTCCCCTCGTTCATCAGCAGAATAAAGGGAACATCCTTGTCCACAATCTCAAAGGGGCCATGGAAGAATTCGCCGTCGTGGAAAGAGCCGGAGTTCACCCACTGCATCTCCATGAGCAGGCAGATAGAGAAGGCATAGGCCACCTCCTGGGTCGCGCCGGAGCTCATCACATAGATAACAGGGGCGTCTTTGTAGGCCTCCGCGAATTTCTTGGCGGACGGAAGCACAAAGGATACGGACTTCTCGATGAGATCATAGATCTTTCCGAATGCCTCCTGCATCTCGTCGTAGTGGGCATAGCCCTCATACTGATACAGGATCTCCACGGCCAGCATAAGCACATTGGTCATCTTTTCCAGCTTTGCCGCGTAATTTTTCTCAAATCCATGGACAATCACATAATGGGCGTTCTGCGCCAGAGGGGACTCCGCGTTATGCGTCACCGCGATGACCTGGGCCCCAAGCTCCATCGCCTTCTTTCCCGCCGCTACAGTCTCCGGCGTGGTCCCGCCAAGAGAGCAGGTGATCACAATGGCTGTGCCGTCCACTGCTGCAGGAGTCGCGTGAAGGAATTCATTTGCCGTATAGTGCCCCACCCGGATGGTCTTTGCGTTTGCATCTAAAAAATACTTTCCGGGATACAGCTCCGCCTTTGAGGCGCCGCACCCCACAAAATATACGGATTTGACACTTGGCATCTTCTCCTTGATTGACTGAATAATCTGTTTCGGTTCCATGTTGCCTCTCCCTTCTCATCATTGATAGTACAAATATATAACAATTAATACAATAAGTCAATATTTTGTTTTATTTTAATTGCATAATTACATCTATTATGTTCCTTATTTGTAGTATATAATAATCCAAAAAACACAAAAAAAAGCAGCCGCCCAAGCAGCAGCTGCCTCTTTTCCAAAATATACCGCCCTGAACCGTTATCATATGTCTTTTATCCCCAGCACTTCACGCCCCGGCACCAGGTCTCGATCACCTCGTAATTCCCATCCAGCACCGCCAGATCCGCGTCGCACCCCGCCGCGATCCGGCCCTTCCTTGCGTCCACGCCCAGGCACCGGGCAGGATTTAAGGTGCAGGAATTAACCGCCGCGTCCAGCGGAACCTGGGCTTCCTCCACCAGGATCTTAAGGCCCTTATTCATCCGCAGGGTGCTTCCGGCGATGGTGTCTGTGCCTTTAAGCCGCGCCAGCCCGTCCTCTCCTATCTCGATATCGTGTCCTCCCAGCTGGTAGCTGCCTCCCGGCGGGCAGTGCTTGGCCCTGAGGGAATCCGTCACCATGATCACGTGATCCCTGCCCTTGGCGGCAAAAAAGTTATTCACCGCAGCCAGATGGGAATGGCAGCCGTCACAGATCAGCTCCCCGTAGAGATCCCGGAGCCGGAAGGCGGCCCCCACCAGGCCGGGCTTCCTGTGGTGATAAGGGCTCATGGCATTGTACACATGGGTCATGGAGGAGGCGCCGTTGGCCGCGCCCATGAGGGCGTCCTCAAAGGAGGCGTTGGAGTGGCCCATGCTGACCACCACGCCGTGGGCGGCGCAGTAACGGGTCAGGGCCCAGTCCGGATCGTGCTCCGGCGCCAGCGTAATGTACTTGATGAGGCCCTCTGCCGCCTCCTGGTAGCGCTTAAACTGCTCCACGGAAGGGACGGCGATGGCCTCCGGGGGCTGCGCTCCCTTGTACTCCATATCCAGATAAGGGCCTTCAAAGTGGATGCCCAGAATTTCAGCGCCGCAGACGCCAACTGTTTCCCTGACTACCGCGGCCACGTTGGCCACCGCACGCTCCAGCACGTCCGGCATCTGGGTCACGGTGGTGGGAAGGATGGAGGTCACTCCCTCCTGGGGAATCCGGCGCATCCAGTCCTTTAGTCCCTCCGGTGTGCCGTCATTGGTGTCATAACCGTAGGCTCCATGGGTGTGGATGTCAATAAAGCCGGGAAATACCCGAAGCTCCCCCCAGTCAACCGCTCCCTCCCCGCTCCCGTAGGGCAGCACCTCCTCAATCGTTCCATTTTTTATTTCCAGCTGGGCCGGCATAAACTGCCCGGCAATCCAGATTCGTTTTCCCTGTACGCGCATGAATGTTCTCCTCTCGTTTCTATCACAAAATCCCCCGAAGCTCCTCAAAAGGCTCCAGGCTCCGCTTTAAAATCCCCTGGGTGTGGGCAATTGTCATTCCATAGTTTGTCATGGGCACCCCCTGATCCTGGGCGCACTGAAGGCGGTATCGCATCTCCCGGGCATTCAGCATGCAGCCCCCGCAGTGGACAATCATCCGGTAGGGGCTCAGATCTTCGGGGAATTCCGTCCCCGAGACAAACGCAAAGTCCGGCGACGCCCCGGTGTAAGCCCGTATCCATCCCGGCATCTTCACCGTTCCGATATCGTCGCACTGTCTGTGATGGGTGCAGCCCTCGCAGATCAGGATCCTATCCCCATCCTGAATGCCATCCAGAGCCTTTACCCCCTGGACCATGGGCAGAAGCTCTCCCTTATACCGGGCAAAGAGGATAGAAAATGATGTCAGCGGGATATCCTCCGGCGTGTCCGCCGCCACCTTCTTAAAAGCCTGGCTGTCCGTGACCACCAGCTGCGGCTTCTCCCTCAGTTGTCCGAGAGCCGCCTTAAGCCCTGTATCCCGTACCACCAGAGAAAATGCGTCCGCCTCCAGGATATCCCGGATGGTCTGCTGCTGTGGCAGTATCAGGCGGCCCTTGGGCGCGGCTTTGTCAATGGGAACCACCAGGACAACTGTATCCCCCGGCGACAAAAGATCCGCGATAATCCTGCGCCCGTTCTCCTCCGGCTTTCCCAGACGCGCCAGGCACTCCTTAAGCTCGTCTATCCCCTGGCCCGTGGCGGCGCTGACACGGATAACGCCATGGCTCCCCCCGTCCGGCTCCTCTGCCTGGCCCGAAACCAGATCCGCCTTGTTCCAGACAACAACACAGGGGATTCTTTTTTCCTGAATCTTTGCAAGAAGCGCCTCCTCCGCGTCCCCGAATCCCACGGAGGCGTCCGCCACCAGAACCGCCACATCCGTCTTATTTAAGATCTGATAGCTCTTTCTCACGCGGAGCGCCCCCAGCTCCCCCTCGTCATCTATGCCGGGCGTGTCAATCATAACCACAGGGCCAAGCGGGAGAAGCTCCATGGACTTCATCACAGGATCCGTTGTGGTCCCCTTCACATCAGAAACCACCGCCAGTTCCTGGCCCGTAACCGCGTTGAGCACGCTGGACTTTCCCGCATTTCTCCTTCCAAAAAAACTGATATGTACGCGCTCGCCGGACGGCGTGCTGTTCATTCCCATAGACATCCTCCTCTTTCCGTCTGGACGGTTTCCCGCTATCCTGGACAATTACCTCCATTATAAAAAATATCCCCTTAAAAAGCAAGGGGAATGCGATAAGGGCGGTGCGCCGGACTTTACGCGCACCGCCCCATCTTTACTATTCTCCGATCATCATCTTGATGATCTCCTCGTTGGTCTCCTTCATTCCTTCCTTGCCCAGACGGCCGATGTTCTTTAAGGTGGCCTCAATGCCCTTCACAACGATGCCGTCGCCGCCCCTAAACTGCTGTCCCTGCTTGTACATGTTGTAGCCCAGGATGCCTGCGTCCACCGCTGTGGCAATCTTGGCCGCGCAGGAGGCCTTCGCCCCGTCGCAGATAATGCCGGAGACAATGGCCAGGGCATTTACCACCGTATGCACCACGTCCTCGTAGCCGCCGCCGGACAGATAGGCGATGCCTGCTCCCGCTCCCGCTCCCGCGCTCACAGCGCCGCAGTAGGCGGAAAGCCGTCCGATGGGGGTCTTCTGGTGAATGGCTGTCAGGTTGGAAAGGGTCAGCGCCCGGTAAAGCTGCTCCTCTGTGGCTCCCAGCTCCTTGGCGTACACGATAACCGGGACGGAAGCCGTGATTCCCTGGTTGCCGCTGCCGGAATTGATGATTACCGGGAGCTCACAGCCGTTCATTCTGGCGTCAGAGCCTGCGGCCGCCATGGCCTTGGCCCGCACCCGCACATTGGTTCCCTCCATGGTCAGAAGCACGGAGCCGATGTTTGCGCCGTAGTCGCCCTTAATCCCCTCCTCGGCGATGGCCATGTTGTAGGAGATCTGCCGGTCCAGCACCTCCTTCACGTCCGCAATGTCAACGGTGTTGACAAAATCCCAGATATCCTCCATATTTAAAAGGCTCCGGTCGGTGAGGCCCTCTTCCTCCTCGCCCTGAACCTCCACGTCCTTCAAGATCTTGCCGTCCTTCTCGATATGTACAATGTTGGTGTGATAGTTGGCAATCCGCACCTTCGCATAGGAATCCCCCTTGTACAGGGTCACGATGATGTCAAAGGTGATGCCGTTGTCCACATGCTCCACCTGAATCTCCGCCTGATCTAAGAAGTCACGCATGGCCTGGATCTGATCTTTATCCACCTCCGCGATAACCTCCAGCTCCCGATCCGGATCCCCGGCCACAATACCTGCCGCTGCTGCTGCGGGAATCCCCTTTAAATGATCCGTGTTCGGCACAATTACGGACTTCACGTTCTTAATAATACTGCCGCTGGCGCCGATCACCACCTTGTCCGGAAGAGCGCCCAGCACCCTCCTCGCGGTAGCCGCCGCGTAGGCCAGGGCGATGGGCTCCGTACATCCCATGGCGGGCACCAGCTCCTCCTTTAAAATCTGCACATAAGCTCCGTACTTTTCGTTTGTCTTTTCCATATGGTTTTCTCCTTTCCCTGCGGGTTTTCCTTGCTTTTTCTCTAAAAATACTGTACCATATCCATAGTTAAATGTAAATTTTAACGTTTTTATGATATCATTTAAAACTTTTTATTAATAATTCAGGCGGCGGGTAAACAGGGGCGAAAACAGACGTCAAGCTCGCTTGTAAGTATGTTTTCGCCTCTGTTTACACATCGGATGGATATCCGATGCTTCTTGTCCGGCCCATTGGCCGGGCAAGAAGATGCCCACCGCCTGAATTGTTACTTTAGGGGAGGCCCTTATGGAACTTCGTGAAATCGCCGCTTTCCTCAAAACAGCCCAGTTAAAGAGCTTTTCCAAGGCTGCCCAGGCCCTGGGGTATTCCCAGGCAGCCGTCACCATACAGATCAAGCAGCTGGAGGAGGATCTGCAGGTTCATTTATTTGACCGGATCGGCAAACAGACCACTCTGACCCATCAGGGGGAGGTCTTTTACCAGTACGCCTCCGCTGTGATGCGGGATCTGGCCCAGGGGCGGGACGCTGTGTCCGCTGTCCGCGAGCCGTCGGGACGCCTGCGTCTGGGGGCCATTGAGTCCGTCTGCTCCTCCCTGCTGCCGCCCCTTATCACAGAGTACCACCGGCGTTTTCCCCAGGTCAGCGTGAGCATCCGCACGGACTCCCCGGAAGCCCTGCTGGAGATGATGAATAAAAACGACATTGACATTGTGTATTTCCTGGACCGTCCCACCTATGACAATAAGTGGGAGCGAGTTTTGGACGCCCCTGAGGAGATTCTCTTTGTCACCTGTCCGGACAGCCCGCTGGCCGGGCGGAGGGATCTGTCCCTGGAGGAGGTCATTTCCCAGCCCTTCCTTCTCACAGAGAAGGATGCCAGCTACCGCTTTATTTTAGAGCAGTACCTGGCCTCCCTGCAGAAGGAAATCCGCCCCTTCCTGGAGATTGGGAATACGGACTTCATTATCCGTATGCTGCGCCAGGGGGGCGGGGTTTCCCTGCTCCCGGAGTTCACGGTCCGGGAGGACATCCGGGGGGGACGGCTGGCCGCATTGTCCCTGGAGGATTTTCACATGCGCACCTGGCGGCAGATGGTCTACCACAAGGAGAAGTGGGTCACCCGGGAAATGGCGGCCTTTATTGAGCTGGCAAAGGAGGGGATGCAATGAAAAAACGTTTTTACAGCATCAGCTACAAGCTTCTCCTCACCCTCGTGGCGGGAACCACGATTCCCATGCTGATCTACTGCCTGTTTTTCTATTTTGACATGCGCAGATCCTCGGAAAACGCCTATGTGACCCAGGCGCGCCAGACCTGGCGGATTGTGTCGAACAACATCGAGCACTCCCTGTCCACCAGCATCTACGCGGCCAACCAGGGCATTTATTTAAACAGCGCCCTCCAGACCCTGCTGTTTTCACGGGATGGGAGCTTATTTTCCCACGCGGAGTCCGCCAACTCCTCCCTGCTGTTTTCCTACATGACCAACATCTATTCCATGACCCCGGAGGCGGTCCAGATCCAATTTTCCGCCTATAAGCCCGGCAAAAGCTTTCTGCTCACCACCAAGAACCTGCAGAAATACCTCCTAAACCGGAGCTTTGAGGAGGACACGGCCTCCCCTGTGCCCCCTTTTCAGGCCTACATAGAGCCGCCCCACCGGCAGACCAATTACGGGCACCAGATAAGCCATCTCTCCCTCTCCCAGTCCGAGGAGCTGATGAACGCCAGGGATCTGGTGTTTACCATCTGCCTGCCCATTTACGAGCGGCCCCTGCCGGATGAACCCATCGGCATCCTGCACGTGGATATCTCCATGGATTTTTTTAAGGATGTCTGCGGGGATCTGTATCAGCCGGAGGAAAACTTTTATATTGTGGATTCCGATTCCCATATTATATTTTCCTCCGACGCCGCCCTAAAAGAAAAAAAA
>CALWRY010000075.1 GCA_944384065.1 uncultured Enterocloster sp.
GTGTGGGCCAGTGCGTCCGCAAATTCTGCAGCAGACTGGGTGGCATCCCGCTGGGCGATCGCAGCCAGGTCCGCGCTCCACGCCTCATGTTCCCGCTGAAGCAGGGCCAGGAAGATCTCCTCCTTGGTCTGGAAATAGTTATAGATGGAGGTGCGGGTAAACGAGGTCTTAGCCCCAATGTCCCGGATTGTGATATCCCGGAACCCCATGGTTTCATAGAGCGCGGCGCAGGCGTCAATAATCTCTTCTTTCCTGGCGTTGGTCAACGCATCTGATCCCTTTGGCATGGTAGCCTCACATTCCCATGGCAGCCTTCGCCCACGCCGCAGCGCCGCTGTTGACCAGCTTACCGCGCTTCCAGCTTGCCTTGGGGCAGTGCTCCCGCAGGCTCTTTTCCGCCCCGCTGATTCCGCTGCCGCCGGAGGTGGCAAAGGGAATCAGGGTTTTCCCCGTGAAATCATAGCTCTCCAGGAAAGTGTCCACGATCCGCGGCTCCACGTACCACCAGATGGGGAAGCCCACAAACACTGTGTCGTACTGCTCCATGTTCTCTGCCCGCGTCCCAATGGCCGGACGGCTGGCAGGGTCTTTCATTTCCAGGGTGCTGCGGCTCTTTTTATCCATCCAGTTCAAGTCGGCCTCGGTGTAAGGCTCGGCCGGGCGGATCTCATACAGATCCGCACCGACAGCCTCAGCTGCCTCCTTTGCCGCGCGGGCCGTCACACCGCTGGCAGAAAAATAAGCGACTAATATCCTGCTCATCGAAATTCCTCCCTTTCTTTACACCTCAATCAGCTCATACTCCCGCGTGCCAAGTCCCAGGTCTGCGGCAGCTTCAATGGTATGGATGCCGTTGCGGCTGTTCACCCGCTCCATAAAATGCTCCCTGCCCGGATCATCCGAGTTCATGACAAGGTCAATGCAGGCCTGATCAATCGCCACCGGATCCAGGGACGCCAATATCCCGATGTCCTTCATGCAGGGATCCTCGGCCACTACACAGCAGTCGCAGTCCACGGAGAGATTTTTCATCACATTGATATAGGCAATTCTGCCCTTGAAATGCTCCGCCACGCACATAGCGGCGTCCGCCATTGCCTCGGGAAACGCCGCCTTGTCGGCATGCTGCTCCCAGGTTTTGAAGCGGTCGTCGGTTTTGCCCGCAGAGTGGATGAGGGCCTTGCCCTTGGCGCTGGCGCAGCCGATGGCCAGCTGCTTTAAGGCGCCGCCGTAGCCGCCCATGGGATGTCCCTTAAAGTGGGCCAGTACCAGCATGGAGTCATAGTTTACAATATTCTTTCCCAAATGGTCCTCCCTGAGGACTTTTCCCTTCGGGATGGGCCATACCACGTCCGGGCCCTCGGCATCCATCAGATCCACGTCAAAATATTTCGTCCATCCGTGCTCCTTGAGCAGCTTTTGATGGGACTCCGTGTGATCCCGCACCCCGCCGCTGGCATCGCCATAGGCAGTGTTGCACTCCACAATCGTGCCGCCAACCTCTTCCACCATGGGCTTCCAAAACTCCGGGCGCAGGAAATTCTGATTGCCCTGCTCACCGGAGTGGACCTTTACCGCCACCTTTCCAGGCAGCTTACTCCCCAGCGCCTGGTACAGCCGGACAACCGCCTCCGGGGTAATCTCACGGGTAAAATAAACCTTTGCTTTCAAAATATTTTCCTCCTTCCTGTCCACGCCAAGCGCGTTTGCCCCGAAGGGCCGCGCATTCTGACACTGTGTCATTATTTGAACTATAGCACTATTCTGACACTATGTCAATACCCGCAGCTATTTCTTTGCGCAGCTATTACATAGCAAGAGGACGGAAGCTTATCTTCCGTCCTCCCATTCCGGATCTTCGTCCGGTTTTCTTTATTTTTGCACTACTCCTGGGCTGTTTCGGCCTCGTCCATTTTCCCAGCCGTCTCTGCAGCCCCGCCGCCTGCCTCAGGCACTGCGCTCTCCGCTTCAGCCTCCGCCGCGCTCCCCGCGCCCTCCTGGGCCGCAGGCTTCGCTTTCTTGGTAATCGTGAGGGGCATGTTCACGCCCAGGGGGTTGAACACAACGCCCTTAGCCTCCTTGGGAAGGAGCTGGGGCACCTTGTCCGCCTTGATCACCATGGGCTTCATGGCGTTATTCTTGTTAAACTTCTGGAATTCCAGCACATCGGTGAAGAGGGGCCAGAAAAGCTGGTCTTCGCCTATTTTTACCAGCGGGATGGCCTTGCCCTCGTTCTGCACCGCCACAATGTAAGTGCCCTTGGTAAAATCGTTGGCGATCTCCTCCTGCATCTCCTTCATAGCCGGCTCGTTCTCACAGCCAGGCCGCTTTCTCTGCTCCTGCATGTAGTAGAGCGCCGTCAGGTGCAGGGCGGGATTCTCCACCCACACCTTGCCGTCAGGCTGCTTTCCTGGATTTGCCCGCTTTACAAAGTCCGCCAGCTGGATCAGGTGATCCCCTGCCTCATCCTTTATAGAAAAGGCGTTCACGCCCATGGTATACAGGCTGGTGTAGAACATGAGAAGCTGCTTATTCTCCAGCTTGGCCACGGTCACCGGAATCTTTTCCTTTAAAAGGCTGACCGCCTCCTTCTTGGCCTCTTCCATGTCAAAGAACAGGAACACCTTGTCGTCAAAGGTCTCCTGATCGCAGACCACATAGGGCTCCCTGGTGCACACGGACAAAATCACATACAGCTCGCCCGCTGTCCGCAGCCTGCCAAGAAGCTTCTGCTTCTCCTGCTGCTTATCTGCATCATTGCTCATCGTATCATTCTCCTTTTCATGCCCTACTGCGTTCTGAGCTCCGCGCCCATGGCCTTGCCCAGCTTTTTCATCACCTGGCCGGCGGCGTTCTCAATCTCCTCTGAGGTCAGCGTCTTCTCCGCCGAGCCGATGGTCAGCCGGATGGTGACGGACTTCTTGCCTGCTGGGATCTGTTTCCCTCTGTACTCGTCCACAAAGGAAGCGTCCTTCACCAGCGCGCTGGCCTTCTTCTTGCCTAAAATCGCCTCATAGATGTCCGTCCAGGCGGTATTTACGTCAAAGAGCATGGAAATATCATAGTCTGTCTCCGGATACTCTGCCAGGTGGGTAAATTTATTTGTCCTGGACTTTAAGGGCTTTAAGCGGTCGGCATCCAGCTCAAAGAGCATGACGGAAAGGTTCTTGATCCCGCACTCCATGGAAGCCTTCTTGGCCAAGAGGCCCATGTCGCCGATTTTCTCCTCGCCCCGGTAAATATTTAACCAAACCACATTGTCCGCCCACACCGGCTTATTCTCCTTCTTAAAGGAGAGCTCCTCCATATGGGTGTAGCGGGACATGTATTCCAGAACGCCCTTGGTCTCCCGGAAAAGCTGATTGATGGACTTCACCCCGCTGGCAAAGGCGCCGCCGATGTGCCTGCGCTGCTCCGGCAGGGACTCCGTCTCATCGTAGGGAGAGGTGAAATTCCTGTCAAAGAACACCTGCGCCTCCTCAAATATGGAGAAATCATCAAAATACCGCTCATTCTTCACAACCGCCTCGCAGAGGTTGGGAAGCAGGGAGGAGCGGATATAGCTCAGATCCGGAGCCGGCGGCGTGGAGAGCCTTAACATCCCCTCTGTGGTCTGAAGCACGGCATTTACAAACACATCCTTCATCCAGGGATAGGTGTAAACCTCCTGCATGCCGCAGCGGATGGCCAGGTACTCCTTGATATTGCGGACCAGATCCTGCTCCTTCTGGTTGATGGCCCCTGTAAATGTGGTGGTAAACTCCGTGGCCTCGAAGTTGTCATAGCCGTAAAGCCTGGCCACCTCCTCCATCACGTCGTCCTTCATGGAGATATCTCCGGTGGACCGCCAGGTGGGAGCCACCACATGCATATTGTCCCCATGGATGGACACGTCAAATCCCAGCGCTTCCAGCTTGCTCTTAATCACGTCATTTGACAGATCCTTGCCCAGGCGCTTGGCAAGCCAGGCCAGGCTCACATCGATGTGGGCCCGCTCAAGTTTCTTCACATACTTGTCGCAGAAGCCCGTCACCTTAAGCTCCGGGTACAGCTCTTTAAAATACTGCATGGAGAGAGCCAGGGCCTGATCGCAGCGCTCCGGGTCAATGGCCTTCTCGTACCGCGCGGAAGCCTCTGTGCGGTTGTCATAGCGCAGAGCCGTCCGCCGGATACCCGTGGACTCAAAGTTTGCCACCTCCAGGATCACCCGCTTCGTGTCGGGGAGAATGGAATCCTTGGATCCGCCCATAACGCCCGCTAAGGCGACCGGTCCCTCGGCGTCCGTGATGGCCAGGTCATCCCCGCACAGGGTGAGCTCCTTGCCGTTGAGCAGGGTCAGCTTCTCACCGGGAGCTGCCCTGCGCACCACAATGTGGTCGGAAATATTGTCCGCGTCAAAGGCGTGGGTGGGGTTGCCCGTGGCCAGCATCACATAGTTTGTAATATCCACCAGGGCGTTGATGGGCCGCATTCCCGCCTTCCAGATACGGTTCTGCATCTGATAGGGGGAGGGCTTTACCTCCACGCCGGACATCTCCACGCCCATGTACCGGGTGCAGCGCTCCGGATCCTCGATCTCCACCTTGAAATCAGACTGCACATCCGTCTTGTAGGGCGCAATCTCCTTTAAAGGCAGGTCGTAGAGCGCTGAGATCTCCCGGGCGATTCCGTAATGGCCCCACAGATCCGGCCGGTTGGTCATGGATTTATTGTCAATCTCCAGAAGTACATCGTTCATATCCAGGGCATCCGCCAGGGGGGTGCCTGCGGGAACCTCAAAATCAGACAGATCCATGATCTCCCCTTCCTGGGACGCCGGGAACAGGCCGCCCAGCCCAATCTCGTCGGAGGCGCAGATCATGCCGAAGGACTCCACACCGCGAAGCTTGGCATTTTTAATCACCACGGGCTCTCCCTCCCCGTGCCAGCGCACCACTGCGCCGGGGCAGGAGACGGCCACCCGCATCCCCTCCTTCAGGTTGATGCCGCCGCAGACAATGTCCTTCACCTCGCCGCCGATGTCCACCTTGCACACACGCAGCTTATCCGCGTTGGGATGGGCCTCAATCTTCTCAATGATGCCCACAACCATATGGTCGAACCGGCGCGCCAGATACTCCACGTCCTCCACCTCTACCGTGGACATGGTCAGATCATAGGCCAGCTTCTTTAAATCCAAATCAGCGGGGAGCTTCACATAATCCCCGATCCATGATAATGATAATTTCATCTTGCTCCCTCCTTATCTGAACTGCTTTAAGAACCGCAGATCCGCGCTGTGGAACAGGCGCACATCGTCCACGCCGTAGCGCATCATGACCAGGCGGTCCAGGCCGATATTTACGTAAAATCCGGTATACTCATCCGGGTTCAGGCCCGCAGCCCGCAGTACGTTGGGATGAGGGGAGCCGCCGGGCATTACCTCGATCCAGCCCACATGCTTGCACACGCTGCAGCCCTTGCCGCCGCACACCTGGCACTCCATGTCAATCTCAAATCCGGGCTCCACAAAGGGGAAGAAGCCGGAGCGCATCCGCACCGCCACATCCGTGCCGAATACCTTGCTTAAAATGCTCTTGATCATCACCTTGCCGGAGGTAAAGGTGATGTCCTTGTCCACAATCAGCGCCTCGTACTGGAAAAATGCCCTCTCATGATGGGCGTCTGTGGTCTCATTGCGGTAAACCCGCCCCGGATATACAAAGCGGTAGGGGGGCTTGTGGGTCTGCATATAGCGCACGCTTCCGCCGGTCAGGTGGGGGCGCAGACAGAGCTTCTCATTGGTGCCGCCGCTGTCGTGGCCCTCCAGCCAGTAGGTGTCCATACTCTCCCTGGCCGGATGATTGGGCGGGAAATTCAGCTTGTCAAAGGCGTAGAGCTCGCTGGTGATCTCGTCCTCCTGGAAAATCTCAAAGCCCATGGAGCGGAAGGTGTCGTTTAAGTCATAGCACATCTGGGTGATGGGATGGAGGCCTCCCCGCTGGGGCATAATCCCGGGAACGGAACAGTCAAAGTCTGCGGAGACCTCCGAGGCCTTTAACTTCAGCTCCGTGCGCTTTTCGTTGACAAGCTCCGTCACCTGGGCTTTGGCCTGGTTCAAAAGCTTGCCCGTCCCGGCGCGCTCCTCAGCCGGCAGGCCCGGCAGCTCCTTCATCAGAAGGCTCAATTCTCCCTGCTTTCCCAGGTAGGCGCTCTTTACGTTCTGAAGCTCGCCTTCGCTGGCCGCTGCAGAGATTTTCGCCTGGGCTTCCGATAAAATGCCATTAATCTTATCTTTCATTGCAATGCTCCTTTCGTTTCGTATCGTCGGCGGAGCTTCTGCGAAAAGCCTGCTGGCGCTTGGGGCTTTGGCAGAAAAATAAAAAACACCGCCTCCTGCTGTAAAACAAGGGACGATGTTGCTCGCGGTACCACCCTAATTCAGAGTACGCCGTATGCATACCCTGCACTCATTTTGCGCGTCCTGATTTGCTGCGCGGACATCCGGCTTGGCGCACTGCATCCACTGCTTTTCGCCGGAAGGCTCCCATACTGAAACTTCCAAAAAGGGAATGGGGGATGCTCACAGCCGGCGGCGCTCCCTCTCTGACCCATCAATCCTCTCTGTACTCACGTATGTTCGCGGCCTAATCAAATTTTACAGTTCAGTTGGCGGGCAGGAAGACTACGTACCCTTGGGGTATGCCCTCCGTCTGAACTGTTACCATTCTAGTGCAAATCGGAGCGCTTGTCAAGCACTAAACCGCAGGGTTGTCCTGTCCCGGCCTGTTTCCTCATTCCTTCTCGAAGGTCATCCGCCCGAAGGCGTCATCCGCCGCCTCCCGATCCATGAGGCTTGCCATGTACACACCGGTATCCGAGCCGTCCACCATAAAGAGATAGCCCGTCTCGGGCCCTGCGGCTCCCGCCTCATAATAATAAGAAAGCATCGTTTCCCCATCCGTTACAATCTCCACGCCCTCCGTTCCCCGGATGGCTGCCTCCTGGGCCGCGTACTGATCCGGCGTCTGGAAAACGCCCTGGAACACCAGGCTGTCCCCGTTCTTCACCGAAAAGCTGCCCTCCTCCTGGGCGAGAGAATCCCCAGCGGAGGTGTCCAGAGTCACTTTGATTTTATCCCCGGTTCCCACCTGAAAGGTCATGGACTGGGATGTGGACACAGACGCGCCCTGACAGCCCCCAAGGCATAGAATTGCCAGCAATGCGGCTGCTGCCGCCCATTTTTTTGCATTGTGCATGTCATTACCTCCTGCCATATTTTCTCTGAAAATCCTGCCGCCGGGCACATGCGGGTTTAAAATCCGCTACTTCAGTATAAATGCGCTGAGCGCTAAAATAAGCGCTGCCCCCAGGCTTCCGATCCCCAGCCAAAGCTTCATGTTGACATCATAGCCAGGGACAAAAAACTGGTGTGGATTTTCCGGATTGTACAAGACTTCCACAAGATCCCCCTCCTTGTAGGGAATCCGGCCTGGCCCCCCGGTCTTTTCCGTCACCGTGCGTGAGCGGATAACCTCTCCCCCGGCAGAGAACTCCAGAATCGGGGAATAGCTTTCCTCCTGGAACATGGAGGACTCATAGATCCCCACCACCCGTGCCCGGGCCCGGCGGCTGCAGACGGCCATTCCCCGTTTTCCCGCGATAATAAAGCAGATGCCGAAAATCAGGGAAAGCGCACAGGCAGCCAGCAGAATTATCGTAACCATCCGCTTCCTCCTCCATTTGCAGCTGTCCTTTTCCCATCCTGTTTTCCTAATCAAAGGACACATCGCCTTTGCATTTTTTAAACTGCTCCATCAAAGTATCCGCAAAGGCAATCTGCCGGCCGTCCTGGTAGCCCAGGGCGTAGACCTGCTCGATCCCATCATGGTTAAACACATAGGTTTTCTCCGGGGAATGATAGCCCTGGGGATAAAGGCAGCCTGCGTAGTCGTAGATATCCGTGCGGTTCTCCGGTCCGTACTTCAGATACCCTATAATCATCATCTTTGTGTTGGCCCCTTTCAGAAGAACCACGCTTCCGATGGGAAGCGGCCTGTTTTTATTGACCATCTGTCTTTCCTCCCTCCTGGGCCTCCGGCTGGAAGCTCTCCAATTTCTCCACATATTTCATCTGGCCTTCGTCCTGGTAGCCCATGGCTAAAATCCCCTCAATATCCTCCGCGTTAAAGAAGGATGCCTGGATGGTAGAGGAAAATCCCATGGGATGGGGAAACCCAGAATAGTCAAAGTAGAATCCGGGCTTGTCTGCATCCTCCGGGAAATAGCCCGCTATCATAAAGGGAACGCTGGCGCCCTTGAGCCGCACCACGGTGCCGATTGGCAGCAACTTCAACATAATTAATCTCCTCCTGCACTGTTACATTTTCCGTTCCGAACGCTTACCATTATATCAGTTCCTGCGTTGGGTGTCTATTTAAATAGGCTGCTGAAATCCAGCTCGAACTCCACGGAGCCGCCCAAAATCACGCAGACGCCCAGCTTCACCCGGAGCTTTCCGTCCACGAAGCCGGCCTGGCCCTCCACGCCAAAGCCCACCTTTCCTGTGGCCTTCACGTTAGCCCCCACGCCGCCCACGGTGACGCCGCCGGACACGCTTCCCTCCGCCAGGTAGGCTCCCGCCTCCCCGGCCACGCCGGCCTGGAACTCCCCCTTGTCGTTGAAGCCCAGAACCGCGTCCGCCTTGGCCTCCGCCTTGTAGGCCGCCACGTCTGCGCCCGCATTGATATTGAAATCCTCATTTCCGATGCCGCCGGACACGCCCATCTCCACTAAGGAGGCGCTGACCGCTCCCTGCAGTCCCACGCCGGGCATGAGGTTCTCCTCCGTGGCGCCCGCGTAGGCGCTGGCCGAGGCCTTCCAGGATCCGGCCTTTGAATAGGCGGAGCCGTAGAACAATCCGGCAGAGCCGCTGGCTTTTTCCTCTGCCAGGCTTCCGGAGCGGGAACCGCTGGCAAAGGTACGGGTGAAACGGTATTTCTCAATGTCGCTTACCGGCTTGGAATCTGCTCCTCCGTTGTCTCCCGAATTCTTCTTATTGCTGTCATAAACCGTTTCTTTCGATCCCCCTGCGGTCTTATTATCCGTCGCCTTGGGCTTATACTTATCCTGCAGGGTCGGCTTCCAGAAGGGATCGTCCTGGGCCGGTGCCGCAGATGTTCCTGAAGTCTGAGGCGCGGGAGATATGGCCGCCCCCGGCGTGGGATTTAAGCCGGACAGGCCTGCGCCTCCCGAATTGCCCGAGCCTGCGTTCTGCCCGTCGTAGGCGTCCCGCAGGGCCCCGTCCCCCGCCGTGAGGGCGTCCCGAACCGCTTGGGCCTGAGCCGCCATGTCCCCGCTCTCCGCCTTGAGCTTGGCCTTGTCGGCGATGAGGGAGAGATTGGCCTCAAGGGCCACGGATGAGCTTCCCACTTTAAAAAGCTGATCCCCCTTGGAGCCGAAGATCACCTTGGGGGTGTTCTCCTTCCCGGCTCCGATGGAGATGGAGGATCCGGCAGTAAAGGTGATGTCCGTGCCGCTTATGGTCACATTTCCGTCTGTCCCCATCACCATCCGGGCAGCGCCCCCGGAGTCGGACTGGAAGCAGTAGGATGAGGGGGAGAGCTCCATAGCCGCCCCTGTGGGGGAGGAAAAACGCTTGTTGGAAGGATTTCTCCCCGCCCCGTCCCCGGGATTTAAGGCATGGACCGCGATGGCCTCCCAGTCGTCCCGGTTGGGGAAATATACGTGGGCCCGGCTCCCCGCCTCGGGCATGCAGTAAAAGCTGCTGCTCTCAATCCCGTAAGTATAAAACCGGGTGGGATCCTCCGGGGGATAGTCCTTATTTATGTCAAATTCCACCTGGATCCGATTGTCCTTCCGGTTTGTCACCGTCACCGGCAGGCTGATGCCCAGGATCTCATAGTTGAAGGCCTGGCGTATCACAAGGCCCTGGCGGCGTCTGAGGGTGTATTCCTGAAGGATTTCCCCCCTCTTGGAAAATATGCGGATTCCCACCACGATGCACAGGATGCCGTTGAAGGCCAGGTTCTCTCCCATGCGCATAGGGATCGGGCTTATGACCCGCCAGGCGGTATACTCCTGCTTCATTCCCTTTCCCATGCGGTAGAAGGAATCCATGTCTTGGACAACCGCAAAATCCTTATCCCACAGCTCTCTCCCATTATCAATATCCGGGAGGCCGAAATAAATGCGGTCCATCTGCGAGGCTGTATCCGGAATCAGGAAGGTGGAGAAATGGCTGGCCAGGCGCTTTAAAAACTCCCAGTCCGTCTCCTCGTACTGGAGGAGGGTTCCCGGGCAGGCCTTCCCCTCCGTGGCCTCATCCCTGACCTGAGAGCCGGGATACAGGGCCGCCACCTTTTCAATCACATCGGAGTATCGATCCCCCTCCCGGCAGAACACCCGGGACCGGCGGACTGCGTCCATCTCATAGGAAGCGGAGACAAAGGTGAGATGAAGCTCCCATTTTCCTCTCTCCCGCTCTGTCCTGGCGTCATAAAGCCGCCCAAAAAACAGGATCTCCTCCCCCCGGTAAACCCGCACGGAAGAGTCCTTTGTGGCGCAGGACACGGCCCGCTCCCAAAAATCCTCGTCTAAAAGGCACTCCATCCTTAAGAAGGCATGGCTGTTTAGGGCCTCCTTCAGCTCAAAGCCCCTGATTTCCAATATCCCCTCAATCTCTGTCTCAACTGTCAATTGGCAAAATGGTATTCTCATAGGTCTCTCCTGTCACGGGAAAAGCCGGCCGTCAGTCCTGCCCCGCGTCTGTGATCTTGATGACACCCCCGTGGGCACAGGTCAAGGTGCATCGCCCCATCAGCGCCTTTTCATCGTCAATATCCGTAAACTCGCTGGCATCCTCCCACTCCACGGAGGTAATCACCGGGGTACAGATGCCCGCGCAGGGCGCAGGCGCCGCCGGCGTGCAGAAGGTCCCGCTTATGGTGGGAATCGCCGCGGCAACGCCCATGGACGCCATTTTCGCGGCTGTGGAGGGATTGGCCGCGCTCCTGCATCCGCCAAACGGAATTACATTCGTCACAGACACGCAGTCCTTCGCGTGCATCTGGGCCTTCCCCCGGATAAAAATGCCGTGATCCGCTGGGAGTACCAGCTTGCTCTCCCTGAGGCCCATGGAACACTCGGTTTTTGCCCCGAACACAATGTATTTATCATCTAACGCCGCCATCTATTCCACCTCCACTTCCTCTAAAACCAGCCCCGCAGCCCCTCTGCGCAGCAGGCTCTCTGCAGCCGCAAGGCTCACCAGGGGACGCCTGGACATGCTGGCGGCCAGGTAAAATACATGTCGCCCTCGCGCGCGTCTCCCGTCGAGAATCACCCGCTTTTCCCTGCCGTCCGGATACCGCTCCACCCGGGGGGAGAGCGCGTCAAGCCTTGGGATAAGGGGAATGTAAAAATTGTGGGAAACCTTATTCTCCCGGTCAACCAGATACACCCTCTTAAAGCGGATATCCTCCTCATACATGGCGAATACCTGGCGCACCAGGCCGGAAACCATGGTTACCGGGCTCTGATAGAAGTCAAGGACTGTTTCCCCCTCCCCCTTCTTCAGGTACAGGAAAACCGCCTCATTTAAGGCCTGCCCTTCCTCCGGCCAGAAAATCCGGCGCGGGCCATTTACAATATCAAATTCCTCCAGATGAATGGTGTCCCGGACCTTCCTGTCCTGTCCCACAAAGAAATACCGCTGCATTGTACTGCTCCTCTTTTACCAAAATTTCCTTTTTCTGCTCCTCACTGAGTCCCGGCGGCGGGCCTGGGAGACAGAGCGTTTTCGCAAAGCCCGCCCGCTCCCAGTCCACGTTCTGAAACTCGCAGCTCTCAAACCGCGCCATGGCCAGATCCGCCTCCCGGAAGCTGCAGTTCTTAAAGCGGCATTCCAGGAAGCGGGCCCCAAAAAGGCCGGCCCCGGCAAAGGAAACGCCCCGGAAGCTGCAGCCCTCAAAGGCCGTATATTCCATCCGCTTTTCCTCCAGGCTCATCCTCTCGTACTCTCCCCGGTGCAGATGCCTGGCCTGAAGAATATAGGGGTAGGAATAGGACTGGCGCAAAAGCGTCTTGAACCGCTCCCCCTCCCGGTCCGGCTCCTCCTCGTAGAAAAAAATGGTTTCTCCCCGATCCCGGTATTCGCCCCAGCGCACAATCCGCGGGAACTTTGCCGGGATGATGGCCATAATCTCCTCCCGGTTCTCCGGAACGCACAGAAGAAAGCGGAGCAGAAAGCCGATTTTCCAGAACCATTCCACCGCCCGTTCCGCAGTCAGCTTCTGCACGTCCCCTGCACCCACCTTCCCATTATACTGGGGCAGCCCAAGTATCAGATCCACCCGGACCGCCTCCAGCTCGTCGAAGAAATCCCCCAGATCCAGAAGCTCCTCCACCGGATCCGGATCCAGGGCGTAGTCCTCCCCCACGGCCTGGATCAGGGTCAGATACCGGCTCTTTAGAAGATCCACCCGCAGCAGGGAGCAGTAGATGTAGCGGCATTCCTTGGCGCAAGCTCCGCATCTGCGCTCCAGCCGGGTGAGGCTTTCTCGAAACCGGGACACGATCTCGGCCTTCCGCACAAAGAGCCGCTCCCAGAACAGGGGCTCCCGGGCCGTCAGCATTTCATCGCCTTTTTTCAGAAAATCCCCCAAAGCTTCTTCCCGTCTCAATTTATCAAAACCTCCGCTCCCGTAAGCTTCAAATCGCCCGTAAGTTCCGCCCCGGTTCCGGCCTCGTTGGCGGCCTTCACCTCCTCCGCTCCCTTTACGGTAATGGACTTGGCGCGGAGGGTTATCTTCCCTTCCGCCTTGATGATCACCTCGTTATTTCCCCAGATGGACACAGCGCCGCTGTTGTCCACGGTGATGCCGGAGGAGCCGGCGGACACATCCACGCCCTGGGGGCCTAAGGACATCTTCTGTCCGGCGCAGTTGCTCAAATATTTCACCGCAGGATTCCCCATGGAGTCCTCCCCGCCGGAGGGGGCGTCATAGACGCTGGCGGAATTGATGACCAGGGCGTCCTGGGCGTATTTGTCGGGAAATTCCACCCGCACCCGGTCCCCCGCCTCAGGCATGTAATACCAGCCGCTCCCGTCCAGGGCAGCGGACATGGTGGCGTAGGGGAACCAATAGGCGTCCTTTCCGCCGCAGGGGCCGTCAATATCCATGTGGATCCGCACCAGATTTCCCTTCACCTCCAGGATCCGCCCCTCCAGGGCAATTCCCACCAGGGAGACGGGATAGATGGGATAGGCACCGATGCCCGCCCCGGGGCGGAGGGCGTAGCGGCACTCCAGCCGTCCCTTCCTCAGCTCCCAGTCAAGGGTCCGCACCGCCAGCGCCCTGCCCTCCAGGGTGAGGGAGGCGAAGATATCCTGGCAGCTCCCCGAAAGCAGGCGCAGATCCACAAAGTCGGTCTCCGCCGCCCCCATAGCGGCAAAGCGCCGCACCTCGGCCTCGCTCTTTTCCACTGCCTCCAGCTCATATTCCCACTGGCCGGCAAGGGCCGGAACACCTGCGTAAATCCGGATTCCCTCCTGGCTCATCAGCGCCCCCAAGGGGGCATAGTATTCGGAAAACACCCGCTTTAAAAATTCCCAGTCCGTCTCCTTATACTGAACCAGAAGGCGGCCAATGGCCTGGTCAGGAACGGACAGGCAGTAGTCCGCCCCCGGATAGTCCTTGAGAATCAGATCCAGAAGGCCGCTTAAGGTCAGGGAGGTGTCCTGGAAGGAGCGGGATTTCTTCTGTATATCCATCTGGCAGTCTTCCGTCCGAAAAGTGAGCCGACCAAGGCGAACCTCGTCCCTGCGCAGGAATTCCACCCCGGTGAGCACCCCGGCAAAGAGCAGGTTTTCCCCGCCCCAGAGGGCCCCCGGCTGCCGGCTGGCCATGCCGTAGAGAAGGGTCTCCTCGTCCTCCTCCTGAATCTGGGCCGTTATCTCCATAACCCCGTGGGATCCGGGCTCATTGTGAACCGAAAGCTCCCGGATGGAGCCCAGGCTGACCCCTGTGACCGCCAGCTGATCCAATGTATAAAAATCCATGTCGTCCTCCTTGCCGCCTGAACTGTTGCCTCAGTTTTGGTATATTTTCGCGGCCTTCACATCCGCAAGTCC
>CALWRY010000076.1 GCA_944384065.1 uncultured Enterocloster sp.
GCAGGCGCTGGAGTTGATGGAGGTGGGTGGGTACTATCTGGGAGTTGCCCTGGCTGACGCTGCCATGATCGTGGATACGGAAGTATTTGTCATCGGCGGAGGAGTGTCAAAGGCCGGGCAGTTCCTGCTGGACATGATAGAAAAGCACTATGAGCATTTCACCCCCATCTCCGAGAACAAGGCGAAGATCGTTCTCGCCACCCTGGGGAATGATGCGGGGATCTACGGGGCGGCCCGTCTGATCCTGTAGCTGTTTTACGGGCGCCAGGCGCCGTCCGCCTCCACCCAATATCCGTCAGGGGTGTAGCGGTTGGCGTACATGGCCCCGCTCCGGGTGTCCAGATAGTAGTAGACGCCGTCCACCTGGACCCAGCCGGTGGCCATATAGCCCTGGGCGTCAAAGTAATACCAGCGGCCGTCTATCTCCTTCCACTGGGAGGCGGGATAGGATCCGTCCGCGTTCTGCCACCACCAGCGGACGCCGTCCGCTGCCTGGACCCAGCCCTCCACCGCAACAGCGGCCTGGCCGCTGTGGACGATCAGCTGGGGGGACTCGCTCCACTCGCTCTTTGTATTGTTGACAGCCTTCACAGAGCGGACTTTGAAGGTGTAGACGCCGTCCCCATTGGCAGCGATCATGGAGGAGAAGTCGTAGGAGGTGTCGTAGATCAGGGGCATATCGCCTACGCCCGCCCCATTTTTTAGAAGCTGCAGCTGGAAGTACTTGGCGTTGGTCACATCGCCCCAGGAGGCCCGGCCGAAGGCGGAAGCATCCCACTGGGGGGCGGAGGGCTCGGCGGGGAGATTGCCGTAGCGGTCCTCGTCGAAGATCAGCCGCACCTTCAGTATCAGGGTGGCGTCGTCATCCTCACGCGATGCGCTCACGAATTCGATGTCGTCGAACCGATCTTCGATCCGTTCGTCCAGCGTCAGCTCAAAACCGCTGGAGCTGCGGCTGCCAAAGTAGTATTTTTCCTCATCCGTTACCCCCAGAACCACCTCCACAATGGGGGCTGAGGAGCTGGTCCAGTCCGCGTCCTCGTTGAGTATGTCCACGGAGTCGATAAAGTAGCGGTTCGTATTGCTGCCCGAGGCTTCCACCTGGACCTCGCCGCCGTTGTTGCCCACACGGACATCCGGGCTGTAGAAGCTCAGATGGATTTTTCCCACTTTTGTGCGGTCGTCTGCTGCGGCCCAGGGCGCCATGACCGAGGAGGCCAGAAGCACCGCGCCGAGGAGGGCGGTTATTTTTTTCCATTGGATCATAAAATATTCTCCTTTCCGGCCGGGCGAGCAGCGCCGGCTGTCTGATCTGCTATCATTTTACATGTCATATGTGTTGTTTCTGTGAAAGGCGTTCTGCGCTTTTGCGGAAGGCCCCCTCCTAAAGGGAGGAGGATTTCGGAAGGGAAAAAATGAATTCGGTTCCCACTCCCTCTGTGCTCACCACGTCGATATTCTCCCCATGGGCTTGAATAATCTCCTTTACAATGGAAAGTCCCAGCCCGGTTCCCCGCTTGTCTTTTCCCCGGGACAGATCGGTTTTGTAGAAGCGCTCCCATATTTTCTTGATGCTGTCCTTGGGGATGCCGATGCCTGTGTCCTTTACGGAGATAAATACCTTCTCGTACCGCTCGGAGGCCTGGATATAGATGATGGAGTCCGAATGGCTGAATTTGATGGCATTGTCAATCAGGTTGTACATGACCTGCTGGATTTTTCCCATGTCCGCGTAGACCATCTGGACCGCATCGGAAAAAGTCAGGTCAAAGCGAATGTCTTTGGCCGCGCAGGTTCCCTCAAAGGAGGCGGCCGTATCCTTGATTACCCGGTTGATGTCAAAATTGCTCCGGGAGAGATAGCCCTTGGCATCCAGGGAGTTTAAGGTCAGCATGCTCTCCGTCAGCTTGTGGAGGCGCTCTGTCTCGGAGATCACCCGGGAGAGGTATTTTTCATACATCTCCGGCGGGATGGTGCCGTCCAGTATGGCCTCCAGATACCCCTTGATGGAGGTTAGGGGAGAGCGGAAATCATGGGACACATTGGCGATAAAATTTTTCTGGTATTCCTCCATCTTGTTGAGCTCATCGGACATGTAATTGAGGGTGGCGGCCAGGTAGCCCATCTCATCATGGGTGGGCACATGGATTCGGTAGTCCAGGTTTCCGGCCGCGTACTCGTTAGCGCCCTCGTTTATCTTGCGCAGCGGCAGATAGACGGTCTGAGTGAACACCAGAAGGATGATTAAGGACAGCGCAAACAGCATGGCGGAGGAGATATACAGGATATTTAAAATATTATCCTGGGACAGGGCGATCTGGGCCATGGGCAGGTGGATCAGCACATAGCCGTAGGTGGTGTAGTTGCCGGTAATGGGAGCGGACACGCTGAGCACATTTCCGTCAAAAATTCCATAGTAATTCCCGATGGAATAGGATCGGCTGCCGATGGCCGTGGGATCGAAGTCTTCCACCTTGGTCTGGACCCGGCCCCCTCCCAGGCTGTCCATGACAATGGTTCCCTGGCGGTTGATGACCCAGATCTCGGCCCGCAGGTACTGCCCCAGCATGCGTATCTGGGAGGACACCTCCGCCGCGTCCTGGCGCTCCCCCTGGTACATATTGCTGTAGGTGGAGGCGATCATGTGGGCCTCGTCGTAGAGGGCGTCCGCCTGCTCTTCAATCAGATGGGTCCGCACCATGCGGGAGGAAAAGGTGGCGATGGTGAGAAAGCCCAGGAGACCGAAAATCAGGTATCCCAGGATGAATTTTGAGTATAGAGATCGGGTCATTGGTTTACCTCTTTACCTCGAATTTGTAGCCGATGCCCCAGACTGTGGTGATGGCCCAGCTGGCATGATCCTTGATCTTCTCCCGCAGGCGCTTGATGTGGACATCCACGGTGCGGGTGTCGCCGATGTACTCGTAACCCCAGATATGGTCCAACAGCTGCTCCCTGGTGAAGACCTGGTTGGGGGAGGAGGCGAGGAAGTATAAGAGCTCCAGCTCCTTGGGCGGCATATCCACGGAATGGCCCTTGTAGAGGACGGAATAGTTGGTCAGGTTCACCACCAGATCCGGGTATTCCACATATTCGCCCTGCTGCCTGTGGCTGTCAGGTACAGAGGCCGGGGCGGCCTGATAGCGGCGCAGAACCGCCTTCACCCGGGCCACCAGCTCCTTGGAGTCAAAGGGCTTGATCATATAGTCGTCGGCCCCCAGCTCCAGGCCCAGCACCTTGTCAAAGATCTCTCCCTTGGCGGAGAGCATGATGATGGGCACCTGGGAGGAGGTGCGAAGCTCCCGGCACACCTGGTAGCCGTCGATGCCGGGCAGCATCAGATCAAGGAGCACAAGATTGGGCTTAAACTCGGGAAAGACCCGCAGGGCCTCCTCCCCATCCCCCACAATCATAGTTTCGTAGCATTCTTTCATAAGGTAAAGGGAAATGAGCTCCGCAATGTTGGCGTCGTCATCCACGATCAGAATTCTCTGTTTTTCTGCCATATGTGTTAATCCTCCTCTTGTCGTTGTGTGTCCTGAGCGGGCGCCGGTCACTTGAAGGTGACAATGGTCACTCCCGTGTCGCCCTCGCCGAATTCTCCCAGACGGAAGTCTTTGACGTATTTGAGCTGCCGCAGACGCTTATGCACCGCGTTTTTCAGCGCGCCGGTCCCCCGGCCGTGCACCACGCGGACATTGGGCATGTGGGCTAAGTAAGCGTCGTCCAGATATTTTTCCATCACAGGCATGGCCTCGTCCACGGTCATGCCGATGAGATTGACCTCCGGGGAGACGGAGAAGGATTTGGACATCTTGATCTGTCCGCTTCCCGTTCCCTTTCCCTTGGCCGGAGCCCATATATTCTTTCCGCTCTTGCTGCCGGAGCCGCTGCCTAACCGCAGGGAGGCGCCGTCTCCTAAGGCGGCGGTGATATCGTCCTCCTTTAAAAGCTCCAAATCCCGGATATTTACCTGGGAGCGGAGGATACCCATCTGCACAAAGAGATCGCCCTTGGCGTTGGGCAGGGAGCTCACCGTCCCTTTAAGCCCCAGGGAGAGCACTTTCACCCCGTCCCCGATTTTCAGCTTTTTCGGGGAAATGGGCTGGCTGGGCCCCTTGGCCTTTACCGCCAGCTTATCATCGGTTTTCTTTAATTGTTCTCTCAGCTTTTCCCGCTCTGCCTCCAGCTCCTTATTGTAGCCGGCGGCCTTGCCCAGCTTGTTGATCTGGCGGATGGTCTGGTCCGCAGTCTCCTTTGCCTCCCGGAGGATGCGCTGGGCCTCCTCGGCGGCATTCTTCATCATCTTGTCCTGGCGCTCTTTTAAGCGCTCCTCCTTCTGGGTCAGGCGCTTTTTGAGCTGGCTTACCTCCTCCTTGTAGGCCCGGATCTCCTCCTGCTCCTTCTCGATGGTCAGGCGGCTGGACTCCAGGCTTGCCAGGAGATCCTCAAAGGATTCGTCCTTGGCCTCCAGATGGCTCTTCGCGTCCTCGATGATGTAGTCCGGGAGCCCCAGCTTCTGGGAGATGGCAAAGGCGTTGCTCTTGCCGGGCACGCCGATTAGGAGCCGGTAGGTGGGCCGCAGGGTTTCCACATTAAATTCACAGCTGGCATTCTCCACCCCCGGGGTTGTCAGGGCGAAGACCTTTAACTCGCTGTAGTGGGTGGTGGCCATGGTCCGGCACTTCATGTTGTGCAGGAAGGAGAGGATGGCGATGGCCAGGGCCGCCCCCTCCGTGGGATCCGTTCCGGCTCCCAGCTCATCAAACAGGCAGAGGGATCGGGCGTCCGCCTGGTTCAAAATCCGCACCGTGTTGGTCATGTGGGCGGAGAATGTGGAGAGGCTCTGCTCAATGCTCTGCTCGTCCCCGATATCCGCGAACACCTCGTCAAATACAGCCAGCTCCGACCCTTCGAAGGCCGGTATGTGGAGGCCTGCCTGCCCCATGAGGGTGAAAAGCCCCACCGTCTTTAGGGACACAGTCTTGCCGCCTGTGTTGGGGCCGGTGACAACCAAAAGATCAAAGTCTTTGCCCAGCCAGATGTTGATGGGAACCGCAGTTTTGGGATCCAGCAGGGGATGGCGCCCGTCTTTAATGTGAATATACCCCTTATCGTTGAATACCGGGGCGCTGCAGCGGTAGAGCCTGGACAGGCCGGCCTTGGCAAAGATAAAGTCCAGCTGCGCTAAGAGTTCCATATCCGTGCGGATTTCTTCTATGTGGGGAGCGGCCTGCTCGCTTAAGGCGGCTAACACCGCCTGGATCTCCTTCTGCTCCTCTATCTCCAGCTCCCGCAGCTCATTGTTCAGGCGGACAATGGCCATGGGCTCGATAAACAGGGTGGCTCCCGTGGCGGACTGGTCGTGGACCATGCCGGCCACCTGATTTTTGTACTCCGCCTTTACCGGAAGGCAGTAGCGCCCGTCCCGCATGGTGATCACACCGTCCTGGAGATAGGTGCGGTGGGAGTTTAAGAGGGCATTCATCTGGGAATGGATCCGGGAGGCGATATTCTTCATGGAGCGGCGCACGCGGGAGAGGCCGGGGCTGGCGTCATCCGCCACCTCGTCCTCCGAGAGAATGCAGCGCTTGATTTCGTTATTTAAGGGAGTGAGGGGCTCCAGGCCGGCAAAAAAGGGCTCCAGGGAGTCGAATTCTTCCTCGTCCGACTCGTGCCTGCCGTAGGCCTTGGCCCGCCCGGCAGCGGTGAGCAGGGAGCTTAGGGCGAGCAGCTCCGGGATGTTGAGGGAGCTGCCGATGTCCAGCCGCTTTAAGCTGCCGCCCACATCCTTTACCCCGGCAAAGGACAGGGATCCCTTCATGCGGATCCGGGACACCGCGTCCGTGGTCTGGGCCTGCCAAGTCCGTATTTCCTCTAAGCTGCATGAGGGCAGAAGTCCCCGGCAGAGGTTCTTGCCCGGCTCGGAGGCCGCGTATTCCTCCAGCTGAGCAATGATTTTCGTATATTCCAACGTGTTTAGTGCTTTTTGATTCATGTAACCTTACCTTTCATAAACTGTAACAGTTCTGTCCGATGAGATAACTATACTCCCTGAGGTCTGATTTCGTCAAGATGCCCTTTGGGGTATAAAAATCTTGCATAATAAGGGGAAGAAACGTATAATAGAAAGTAGCTGTTTGGGGCCGAGCTGTCCCGGACGGCTGCGGCAGAACAGATTTCTTCGAGAGGAGGAGCGGTGATGGCGGGTAGGGATGCTGATAAGCCTGGAAATGGAAAGCAGCGGGAGCCGGACCTGGATAAATCTCGTCCTTTTATCAATGAGAAGATTGTGCGTCCGCCTGTGACCAGGGGACAGATTGTCAGGAGGTTTGTGCTCACGGCCTTCTGCGCGGCGCTGTTCGGCGTCATGGCCGCAGTCTGCTTTGTGGCGGCCTTGCCGGCGGCGCGGAAATTTATGGGGCAGGAGTCCCTTCGGGAGAGCACCCAGGTGACGATTCCCCGGGATGATCCGGAATCCACCCCAGCGCCCACGAAGCCGGCGGCTTCCCAGGAGGATCCCCTGGAGACAGAGCCCCTGGAGGAGATGGTGCGGGCGGAGCTGAACAAGTATCCCTATTCTATGGAGGATCTGAATAAGCTCTATGGTCATCTGCGGACCCTGGCCGCGAAGGCGGACACCAGTATGGCTGTGGTTCACTCCATCCAGCGGGAGAGGGATTGGTTTGACAATCCCATTGAGACCGCGGGACAGTTCTCCGGGGCGGTGATTGCCAAGTCCGGCGGGGAGATATTGATTCTCACCCCTGAGGATGCCGTGGAGGCGGCGGATTCCATTGAAGTGTCATTCCCAGACGGCACGGTGATGGAGGGGACGATCAAGCAGCGGGATTCCGTTATGGGCATGGCTGTGGTCAGCGTGGACGGGACTAGGATGGAGCCCCAGGCTTTTGAGAATGTGCAGGCCATTGTCCTGGGCAACTCCTACGGGGTCAAGCAGGGGGATGTGGTGGTGGCTGTGGGGGCGCCGGCCGGCATTTCCCATTCCAGCGATTACGGATTTATTTCCTATGTCATCCGCAATGTACAGACCGTGGACGGCATGGCGCGGGTATTTTATGCCAATACGGCTTTTGACGCCGCAGCCGGCACCTTTATGGTGAACTCTTCCGGCGAACTCATCGGCTGGGCTACGGACAAGTACACAGAGGGAAGCGGGAGTATGGCTACGGTGGTGGCCATATCGGACTACAAGGGAATTTTGGAGCTTTTGAGCAATGGGGTCGTCCCGCCATACTTTGGAGTCAAGGGGCAGGACGTGAACCAGGCGATGAAGGACAGCGGCATGCCAAAGGGCGTGTATATTACGGAGACCATAGCGGACAGCCCGGCTTACAACGCGGGCATACAGCCGGGGGATGTACTCACCTGGATGAACGGCCAGGAGGTGGGAAGCATGAAGGACTTCCAGAACCAGGTGGAGAAATTCCACGAGGGGGATCAGGTCCGGGTGGCCATCCAGCGGAGCAATGGAAGAGATGAGTACAAGGAAATTGAGTTTGATGTGACAATCGGAGCCAGGTAAGAAATGCCTGGCTGCGTTCTTGTAAGGGGCGCTTTTGCACTGAAAATTCCGCCGCCGGCAGGCGGCATGCATTCGGGGCTGCCCAATGCGCCCGCCGGATTTTTTGCGGTTTGGCGGCGCACCCGCCTGCCGGATTTTCGCGGTTTGGCGGCGCATCCGCCTGCCGGGCGCATGCAGGTTTAGATTGAAAAAGAATATGTATAGAAAGAAGAGGAAAATCCATGAAATATATTGAGAGCTTTCGGGAAGGCATGCATACGGGAGATGTGTATCTGTGCAAGAATAAGCAGATCTCTCTGACAAAGAGCGGCAAGGAGTACGGAAATGTGGTGCTGCAGGATAAGACGGGCACCATCGACGCCAAGATCTGGGATCTCCACTCTCCGGGTGTGGGGGAATTCGAGACCATGGACTACGTGTACGTGGAGGCGGACGTGACGTTGTTCCAGAATTCTTACCAGCTGAATGTGCGGCGGATCCGAAGGGCCCGGGAGGGGGAGTATGTGGAATCGGATTATCTGCCGGTGTCCAAGAAGGATATTAAGAAGATGTACGAGGAGCTTCTGGGCTTTATTAAGAGCGTGAAAAATCCCTATCTCAACCGGCTGCTCTCCCTGTACTTTGTGGAAAATGAGGCGTTTGCCAAAGCCTTCCAGTTCCACTCTGCGGCTAAGACCGTGCACCACGGCTTTGTGGGCGGGCTTTTGGAGCACACCTTAAGCGTCACCAAGCTCTGCGATTATTACGCCTCCTACTATCCCCAGCTCAACCGAGATCTCCTGATCACAGCGGCGATTTTCCACGATATCGGAAAGATTAAGGAGCTGTCCACCTTCCCGGAAAATGACTACACGGACGCAGGCCAGCTTTTGGGCCACATTATGATCGGCGCGGAGATGGTGGGCATTACCATCCGCTCCATCAAGGGCTTCCCGCCGGTGCTGGCCACAGAGCTCAAGCACTGCATTCTGGCCCATCACGGGGAGCTGGAGTACGGATCGCCCAAAAAGCCGGCCCTCCTGGAGGCCCTGGCCTTGAATTTTGCGGACAACACGGACGCCAAGATGGAGACGATGATTGAAGCCCTGAATGCCGGGGCAAATGCGGGAAATAAGGGCTGGCTGGGATTTAACCGGCTGCTGGACACCAATATCCGGAAGACTTCGGAGTGAGATGGGGGAGAGAATGAGAAAAGACGGGATGCGAAAGGAATATGAGGCTGGGGGGCAGATGCCTTCGGAGATGGGGCTTCCTGTAGGGGAGCGGATGTCTTCAGAAATGGAGTTCCCTTCAGGGGGGCAGATGCCCTTGGAATCCGGGCAGGAGGCCGGGCGGTTTCGGAAGAATCAGGAGTTTACCCTGACCATGGAGGATCTGAGCGAGGACGGCGCCGGGGTGGGCCGTCTGGACGGCTATATCTGGTTTGTGAAGGACGCAGTGATCGGGGATGTGGTCCGCGCGAGGGCCATGAAGATGAAAAAGAATTACGGCTTCGCCCGGCTTATGGAGGTGCTGACCCCTTCGCCGGATCGGGTAGATCCGCCCTGCCCGGTGGCACGTCCGTGCGGGGGCTGCCAGCTGCAGGCCATGCGCTATGAGGCCCAGCTGCGGTTTAAGGAGCGCAAGATCATCAACAACCTGGTGCGGATCGGCGGTTTTAAGGAGGAGGAGCTTCCCATGCTTCCCATCATCGGCATGGAGCATCCCTGGCGCTACCGCAACAAGGCCCAGTTCCCCTTTGGGCGGGATAAGGATGGGAATATCATCGCGGGATTTTATGCGGGGCGAACCCACCGCATTGTCCCCTGCGAGGACTGCCTGCTGGGGGTGGAGGAGAACCGCAGGGTTCTGGAGATCATTAAGGATTTTATGAACCGGTATCAGATTTCTCCCTATGATGAGGAGAGCCATACCGGCCTGGTTCGCCATGCGCTTATACGGAAGGGCTTTAAGACAGGTCAGCTGATGGTCTGTCTTATTATTAATGGGCGCAGCCTGCCCCACAGCGATGTCCTGGCAAAGCGGCTTCGGGATGTGGAGGGCATGACCAGCATTTCCCTTAGCATCAATCAGGAGCGGACCAATGTGATTATGGGAAAGGAGATTGTGAATCTCTGGGGGCCGGGCTATATCGAGGATTTTATCGGCGGGGTGCGCTACCAGATTTCCCCCCTGTCCTTCTATCAGGTGAACCCGGTGCAGACGGAAAAGCTCTACGGGGAGGCTCTGGCGTATGCGGGGCTCACCGGGGATGAGATTGTGTGGGATCTGTACTGCGGTATCGGAACCATTTCCCTCTTCCTGGCCCAGAAGGCCCGGAAGGTCTACGGGGTGGAGATTGTGCCCCAGGCCATCGAGGACGCCCGAAGGAACGCCGCTATCAATGGCATAGAAAACGCGGAATTTTTTGTGGGGAAGGCCGAGGAGGTGCTTCCCCGGGAGTTCGCCCGCACCGGGGAGCGGGCGGACGTGATCGTGGTGGATCCGCCGCGGAAGGGCTGCGACAGGGTGTGTTTGGAGACGATCCTTGCGATGGGGCCGGAGCGGGTGGTGTATGTGAGCTGCGACTCGGCTACTCTGGCGCGGGACCTGCGGGTGCTGCGGGATGGGGGG
This sequence comes from uncultured Enterocloster sp., assembly GCA_944384065.1. Classification (GTDB taxonomy): domain Bacteria; phylum Bacillota; class Clostridia; order Lachnospirales; family Lachnospiraceae; genus Enterocloster. Next base: position 10,160 of record CALWRY010000076.1, read on the forward strand.
TATGAGGTGACGAAGGTGCGGGGGGTGGATCAGTTTGGGCAGGGGATTCATGTGGAGACTGTAGTACTGCTTTCCCACAAAAATCTGACAGCACAATCAGCGTAAAAGTGGAGTTTGGCGAGGGTGAGGGAAAAGTACCGCTTGATAATATCGCTAAAAGAGCCGAGGCGTACAAGCCGAAAGAGAGAGTTACCTACAAAATGATAAAGGAATACATAGAAGCGAAATATGGCTTCAAGGTACATACAGCTTATATAGCAGAAGTAAAAAGAAGTTTGGGCTTGCCAATGTATGATGCCCCTAATGCGGTAGAAGAATTGAAACAGCCGAGAAAACATCCGACAGCAGAGAAAGTGGAGGCAATTAAAGATGCTTTAAAGCATTTTGAGGTTATCTAAAATTATGAGCGTATCGTTAGAAATAATGGTCTACTATATGATATAGGAGGAGAATATTGTGATTATACCTGTAAGTGTAAAAAATCAGAGCATTGATTCTTCTGGAATCACAAGCGATTACAAAGTTGCTATAAGTGAATATATTTGGAATGGTTTTGAAGCTAATGCTAAAAAAGTTAGTATAGAATATACACTTAACGAAGCGTTTGGAGTTAAGGAATTAATTATAAAGGATAATGGTGATGGAATAAATTATGATGAATTGGGGGAAACCTTTGGCGCTTTTCTGGCATCTAAGAAGAATTTACTGTCATTACAAATGAAATCCAAGGTGAATAAAGGGAAGGGGCGTTTTTCTTTTATTGCTTTTGCAAATAATGCAGAGTGGCATACTGTCTATAAAGATAATGATGTCTATAAAGAATATGATATTAATATGTCTAGCGATAAAAAAGAGGTGATTGATTGTTCTGAACCACAGTTATCTGATAGACAAGAAACTGGAACAGAAGTGAAATTTACCAATATAAATACATTAACTGCGGAGAATATGAGCTTTGAAATAATAGAACCAGCATTACTTAAAGATTTTGCTTGGTTTTTGTACCTATATAAAAATAAAAATGTAGAAATAGTAGTTAATGATGAAAAGATTGATTATGAAAAGTATATAGACACAGAGTTGAGTGAAAAATCTATGGTTACAATTGAAGGATATAGATTTGAGATTAACTTAGTTGTATGGCAAGAATCAATCTCTGAAAAATTCTGTTGTTATTATTTTGATGACAAAAATGTGTTAAAAGGAAACCGAACTACAACTTTTAATCGGAATACGATTAACTTTAATCATAGTGTGTTTGTGAAGTCAGAATTTTTTGATGACAAGGAAAATGTTATAGATGATCATGATGATATCCAGATTAATATGTTCGAATCTCCAGAAGAGAAAAAGATTCTGAAAAAATTGCATAAAGAAATTCAAATGCTTATTGAGAAAAAAATTAGTGTATATTTATCTGATAAAGCGGAAAAAGCAGTTGAAGCAATGATAACAGAAAGAAAAACGTTTCCGGAATTTCCAGATGATATATATGGACAAATGCGAAAGAATGATTTGAAGAGGGTAACAAAAGAAATTTTTAAATTAGAGCCACTGATTTTTCATAAATTAAAACATATTCAGGAAAAATCGTTATTAGGTTTTTTGAATTTACTTTTGAGTTCTGAAGAGAGAGAAAATATTTTAACTATAATAGAGCAGGTTGTGGAATTATCACCTCAACAAAGAACTGATTTTTCAATGATATTAAAAAAGACATCTTTGGAGAATATTATTGATACGATCAAGTTTATTGAGGATAGGTATAAAGTAATAGAATTATTAAAAAGCATTGTATATGACTTGACGAAGTTTGCAAATGAACGTGACCATGTGCAGAAAATTGTAGAAAGACATTTTTGGCTTTTTGGCGAACAGTACAATTTGGCAAGCGCTGATCAGAGAATGCAAAAGGCGTTAGAGCGGTATAGAAATATTTTGTATGGAGAAGAGGATGTTACAGCAAAATTAAATTCAGATGCGGAGAATGAACGACGTATGGACATTTTTTTGTGTAATACACGAAATATCGAAACGACATTTGAAACAACACTGGAAGAAAATATTGTTGTTGAATTAAAAGCACCTAGAGTTCTGTTAACAAAAAAAGTATTACGTCAAGTAGAAGATTATATGGATTATGTTAGAAGACAGCCTCAATTCAATAGTGAATTACGGAAATGGAAGTTTATTGCCGTATGTAAAGAAGTAGATGATTATGTTAAAAGCCAATATAAAGCGTTTGAAGATAAAGGAAAAGTTGGGCTAGTATTCCAAGTTGCTAATTGTGAAGTATATGCGCTTACTTGGGATGATATCTTTAAGAGTTTTGAAATAAAGCATAAGCCGATGTTAGAACGCTTGAAGTATGATAGAGAGCGGGTGGCAAATGAATTAATGGCAGAAGTAAGTGGTATTAAAGGACGAGAAAAAGCGGATACTCTTACAAAAATTGCTGTTGCAGATGTGCTGTAAAATATTAGTTGATAACTGAAAAAGGAGAGATGATAAAAAATCTGTAAGTGAAAGGACGGAATCGATAAGATGAAAGAATCTTTTTATGACGGAATTAAAAAAATTTTAATCTCGGCGAGAAATAAGGTTTATCAAACGGCTAATTTTGCAATGGTTGAAGCCTACTGGAATATTGGAAAATCAATTATTGAAGAACAGGGCGGTAATGAAAAGGCGGAGTATGGTACAGGCTTGTTAAAAGAGTTGTCAAAGCAAATGACACAGGATTTCGGAAAAGGATTTACTGTTGCCAATTTGAAAAATATGCGACAGTTTTATTTAACATTTCCAAATGGCTACGCACTGCGTAGCGAATTGAGTTGGACGCATTATCGGCTTTTGATGCGAGTGGAGAATGAAAACGCACGAGAATTTTATATGCAGGAAGCTGTAAAATCCCAATGGAGTACCAGACAGCTTGAACGCCAGATAAATTCATTTTTCTATGAAAGATTATTATCCAGTAAAAATAAAGAGCAAGTTGCAGAGGAAATACGGACATTAGAGCCTGCGAAGAAACCGGAAGATGTTATTCGTGACCCGTATGTGTTGGAATTTCTTGGGCTGACACCTAATGATGATTTTTATGAAAGTGATTTAGAACAAGCGTTAATTACACATTTGCAGAAATTCCTTTTGGAACTTGGCAGAGGTTTTTCGTTTGTCGCAAGACAGAAAAGAATAACGTTTGATGGACGTCATTTTAGAATTGACCTTGTATTTTATAATTATATCTTAAAATGTTTTGTCTTGATTGATTTAAAGGTTGGAGACTTAACACATCAGGATTTAGGACAGATGCAGATGTATGTTCATTATTATGAACGAGAGCTTATGAATGAGGGAGATAATCCACCGATTGGTATTGTGTTATGTGCGGACAAAAGCGAATCTGTGGTCAAATATACGTTGCCAGAAAATGAAACACAGATTTTTGCCTCAAAATACAAATTGTATTTACCAAGTGAGGAAGAATTGCTACGAGAATTAAATCAGGAATATCAAGCGTTGGAAGCTGGCAAAACGGGGGAAGAGAATAGCGGTGATATGAAAGAAGAATAAATTTTGCATCAGGGTGGTGCAAAATTTATGAAACTAATATTTTGTGGGAAAAGGGTTGCACGAACAGTATTCGTACTGCAGAAATATTTCTCATATTTCCGCATTTTTGTGGGGATATGTTTTGATTTGGTATGCATGTCGAGACTGTGTGCCTCTTGAGCAACCGAAAATCAAAGCCTGACATTCATGTGGATCTGACCCTGGATATGGAAGACTACTACAGGATCAAGGATCAGGAAAAACAGTCAAATAAATAATACACTGAACTTAAATCGGCAGCTGCTGATGCGTAAAAGCATTGGCAGCTGCTTTTTGCTGTGAACACTTAGCGAAGCGTCAGCTGAGCTTAGTGAGAACGCACATCGCGAACCT
>CALWRY010000077.1 GCA_944384065.1 uncultured Enterocloster sp.
CGCCCAGGTCGTACACCATGATCTTCTGCTCTTTCTCATTGTCCAGGCCGTAGGCCAGAGCCGCCGCCGTGGGCTCGTTGATGATACGCTTAACCTCCAGGCCCGCGATCTTGCCCGCATCCTTGGTGGCCTGGCGCTGGGCGTCGTTGAAATAGGCCGGAACCGTGATAACCGCCTCGGTTACCGTCTCGCCCAGATAGCTCTCCGCATCCGCCTTTAACTTCTGCAGAATCATAGCGGAAATCTCCTGGGGCGTGTACTTCTTGCCGTCGATATCCACCTTGTAGTCCGTGCCCATGTGGCGCTTAATCGAGGAGATGGTCCGGTCCGCATTGGTCACTGCCTGGCGCTTTGCCGGCTCGCCGATGAGGCGCTCTCCGTTCTTAGTAAACGCAACGATGGACGGTGTGGTCCGCACACCCTCTGCATTGGCGATAACGGTTGGCTTTCCGCCTTCCATAACGGCCACGCAGCTATTGGTAGTACCTAAGTCAATACCTATAATCTTGCTCATAGTCTTTTCCTCCTAAATATATTTAGAAATGTGTAAATGTCAAATCATCTCGGGCGCTAGTTGGCTACCTTCACCATGCTGTGTCTCACCACGCTGTCCCGGTACATGTAGCCCTTCTGAAGCTCCTCAGCCACCACATTCTCTCCAAGGCTCTCGTCCTCCACGTGCATCACTGCATTGTGGAAGTTGGGATCAAATTCTTTTCCCACAGCCTCGATGGCCTTCACCCCTGCGTCCTCCAGGGTTTTCTGGAACTGCTTATCTGTCATCTCCATCCCCTGGACAAAAGGCGCGTCCTTTGCATCCTCGGGGACAGAGGCTAAGCCTCTCTCAAAATTGTCAACGACAGGGAGGATCCTCTCAATGATGTCCTTGGCCCCCATCTCGTACATGGCGGACTTTTCTTTCTCCGTCCGCTTGCGGAAATTGTCAAACTCCGCCATCTGGCGCTTCACCCGGTCGGTGAGCTCCTCGATCTTCTCATCCCTAGGATCCTTCTTTTTCTTGAAAAATCCCTTCTTCCCGGCCGCCTTCTCCTCCGGCTCTCCGGTTCCGCCTTCTTTGGAATCCCTGTCCTCGGAATCCCCGTCCTTCTCTTCTGCGGCCTCCTGGCTTTCTGCCTGTGCAGCCTCATCTGCGGGCTTTTCCTCCTCCGGCACGGCTTCCGCCTCGGATTCGCGCTCCGCCTCCTGATTGGGGATGCCGGCATCCGCTTCCTGATTGGGGATATCGGTATCCGCCTTCTGCTCTTTGGCCTTCATCTCTTCACTCACAGCTTATCACCTTTCATCTTTCTTGAATGCTGTATCCAGCTGATTCATCAAATTCCGCAGGGTTCCCAGCACCTTTTCATAATCCATGCGCTTAGGCCCTATGATGCCCACGGTTCCCCGCAGGCCACCGCCCAGATCGTAGTTGGCGGTCACCACGCTGCAGTCCTTCATGGACTGTACCGGCGTCTCGTCGCCGATGTAAACCTGGATGCCATTCTCTCCCTTGGACTCCGTGTCTGCGTTCACCTCAGAGACGAATTCCTTCAGAACCTCCTTGTGCTCCAGAGTGCCTATCAGCTGACTGGCCTTGCCGTCCTCGGTCAGCTCCGGGTACTTAAAAATATTGGTAGCGCCGCTGGTGTAAATCTGCAAATCCTCTTCCCCTGCCCGGATGGCCTCCGCCACCTCGTTCAGAACCAGATCCACCACACGGCTGTGAATTCCTGCATCTCCCTTCAGCCGGCTGATCACGTCCAGATTGATGTCCTCAATGGTCAGGCCGTTGAGACTGCTGTTCAAAAGGATATTCAGGTTCAACAGCTCCTCGTCTCCCAGCTCCTCGGCCAGATCGATCATGGTGTTCTTGACAATGTTGCCCTCCACCACGACCACCACCAGAAGCTTCCCCGCCTCCACCTTGGACAGCTGGATGAACTTCAGCTTGGTCTTATGGTAGCTGGGACCGCTGATCATGGCGGCATAGTTGGTATTGGAGGCCAGAACCTGAGCCATCTTCTTTAAGACCAGCTCCAGGCGATCCACCTTCTGGACCATCATATCCTTGAACTCCGTGACCTCGTTTTCCTTTTCCTGCATAATCTGGTCCACGTAAAACCGGTATCCCTTATCCGAGGGAATCCGGCCCGCCGATGTGTGGGGCTGTATAATGTACCCCATCTCCTCCAGATCCGACATCTCATTGCGGATGGTAGCAGAGCTGAGCTTTAGCTCAGAGTACTTGGAAATGGTCCGGGATCCTACCGGCTCCCCGGTTTCCAGATACGTCTTGATGATCGCTTTCAATATGGTAACCTTGCGGTCGTCCAGCCGCTCATCCAATGCCATCTGCTCGCCTCCTCATCTGTTATTAGCACTCAACTCTTTGGAGTGCTAACATCTACATTCCATACTATATTCCTTCTTAAGACATTTGTCAAGAGTGAAACGAAAAAAATTTTCACAAGTGCACAACCGGGGGCAGCGGCTGAGCAGTAGCGCTGTAATACCCCCTTAACCTTTTTTAACTTGACAAGTAACAATTTTGTAATATAATATAAATCAAACGCCCACACAACTGTAAAGATTGCGAGGTATTTTTATGCGTAGGATTATGAGGAAGGTCTTACTGATAGCTGCGGTCTTTTGTCTCAGCTTGATGTCAGCTTTTCCGGCTTTTGCCGTGGGAGCTGTGACCGAGATTATTACAGATACGGATTTTGTCAATTCCGGCCCTGGAGCTCAGCAGATCCCCGAGGAGGAGCCGGAGACAGCCCAGGAGGTTTCCCTGGGGATGTTCACTGTTACCGGCTACTGCGGATGCGACCGCTGTTCCAGCGGCAACAACCTGACTTATTCAGGGACGGTTCCCGCGCCCAACCACACGATTTCCGCCGATCTCACCCATTACCCCATCGGCACAAAGCTCCGCATCGGAGATATCATTTACACAGTGGAGGACAAGGGTTCCTCTGTTAAGGGGAACGTGGTGGATATCTTCTACGCCACCCACGAGGAGGCCCTGGCCAAGGGCACTTACACAGCGGAGGTGTTCCTGGTTCAGGAGTAATTTCTTCTTTATATTCAATTCCAATATGCACAGCGCACGGACTGCAAGACCGTGCGCTTTTTATCTGCCCAAAGGATTCGTCTTTCAGGCATATTCTGTTCTTTCATTTTAAAAATCCGTCATATATTACAAAATTGTTACATATCATGTACTATCTGGCTTGTCCCATATTTATGCGCAATGCCCGAAATTTGAGTCTACAGGAGGAAATGTACATGAAACGCAGACATATCTTTGCGGGCGTCTGCCTCGCTATCCTGCTCACCTCGTCCGCCGAGGCCCTGGCCGCGGAGAGCCCTGATGCAGCGCCCGCTCCCACGCCCCTGGGCATATTCACCACTACGGGCTACTGTCCCTGCGAGAGCTGCTCCGGCCGCTGGGGAAGGCTTACAAGCACGGGCGCTCTTGCATGCGCCGGGCATACCGTGGCTGTGGATCCCCAGATCATCCCTTACGGGACCCGCCTCATGATAAACGGCGTTATTTATACCGCTGAAGACTGCGGCGGCGGCGTTAATGGAAACCACATTGATATTTTCTACGACACCCATGAGGAGAGCCGCGCCCACGGGATCCAGGCCACAGAGGTTTTTCTGATCCAGCAGACTGCTGTCCCGGATGCCGTCCCTTCCCCTCTTTCATAAAAAATCCGGCGGGGAAGGCCTGTCTCAGCCTGTTCCCCCGCCGGAGATCTCTTTAAGTTCTGTCCCCTCATAGAAAAATCTCAATATTTCCTCGCAGGAGGCCCCCGCCGCAGCCATGCCCTGGGCGCCGTTCTGGCTCATGCCCACGCCGTGGCCGTAGCCGCCGCCGTAGATGTGGAACACAACCGCCCCATTTTCCCCGGTCCGCTTATCCACCGCGATGAAGGCGCTGGGAAGGGTGGCGCTCCCCGTCATCTCCGAGCCGTCCTGCCGCCTAATAACCAGTGCGCTGTTTCCCAGGGAGGATCGGATGGCGCTCTGGCCTGTGACGGCCACGCTTCCCTGGGATCCGGTGACTGTCACCTCCTGAGCAATTCCCCCCGCTCCCCGGCTGGTCACAGCCAGATCCGTCACCTCCCCGGCCCCGCTTATCTGGGCGGTCAGAACCTCCGCCGGGATGTCTGTCTCCCACCGGAACATGGCAAAGGAGGACTCATAGGCCGCAGGATCCGAGCCCTGGATATAGGACGAAAAATTCTCATTGTCCCCTTCCGTCAGCTCCCCGCCGCCGCTTTGTATCTCCTTGGCCTTCAGATAAGGAAGGGCCGCCCCCTCGCTGCCCCAGACGCTGCCGTCCGCCCCCCTTCCGCAGGAGGTGGAGTAATAAAAGGTCTGGGCCGGCTCGCCGCCATAAAAGAGCATTTTCCCGTAGGTCTCATTCACCGCCTGGTCGGTGCGGGCGTCCGGATTTGTATTGTTGTACACCTGGAAATTGGTGCTGTCGTCCACATGGGCCCCGTACTGGCTGTAGGCGTTCCCCAGTATCTGCCGGTAGGCGTAGGTCCTGGCGCAGACCGCCTGGGCCTTTAGGGCCTCCATCTCGTAGGAGGGCGGCATCTCGCTGGGCACCACCTTGGTCAGATAATCCTCCAGGTACAGGTCATTCACCAGGGTAAGGCCCTCCGCTGTCTCCCGGATCTCCAGGGATCCGCTGTAGGTGGGATTTCCCTGGCTGCGCTCAATGGTGCGGATGGTGATTCCCTCATCCCCCTCCGGCGTGATGGTGATCCGCCCGTAGGCCAGCCGCTCATCTCCCGGCTGGATGGTCAGGCTCTCCCCTGCCTTAAGGCGGCTGCTCACCACCTGGCCGCTGCGGTTCTCATAGGTCAGGGCTGCAGCGGTGTTGAGGGTCAGATCCACCTGGGGATGGAAAATGCCTCCAAAGCCCGTGTCCATGAGCAGCACCCGGATGGTTCTGGCGTCAAATTCCCGCTCCAGAAGGGCGGCGCAGAGCTCTCCGCCAGCGGCCACAAATTCCTGCAGGTCATAGCCCACCAGAATGTCCTCAGCCCCCAGTACCTGGAAGTCCCCGTAGGTCTTGTACACGTGAAAACTGGGCGATAGGGGAATCTGGCCGTATCCCTCAATCTCAATGTAGGAGTCTGTCACAGACAGTACCTTCCCGCCGATCCGATCCTTTTTTATTGTCACGCGGGTCAATTTTCCCTCGTCCAGATAGAGATCCGCCAGATTTCCCGAGAGGGACGCCTGCTCCTCCTCGGTGCCGCTCACAGGAAATTCCCTGCAGGCTGTCCCCAGATAGGCGGTGAAGTTCTTCTCGTCCGCGCTGGAAAGCCACACATTCTCATAGACCACCTCCCGGCTTATGAGCTCCGTGAGGGCGATCATCTCCCCATCTCTTGCCAGGAAGCGGATCTCACAGTCCAGATAGGCGTCCAGGGCCAGGCCCTGAAAACCGAAATTTCCCTCCGTGGTGTAGGCCGTCCAGCTCTCCGCCTCCGGCAGGTTGGAGGGCGTTCCGTAGAGAATGGCCTCCACGGTCTTTACATTTCCCTCCGGATCCACCTGTTCCAGGATCCGGGCGTACAGCTGCCTCCACTCGTCCGCCGGGTAATAGCTGTCCTCATTGTGCCGGTTCGCCCCCACCTGAACCCGCAGCCGGCCGGCCACGCAGGCCGCCATATGGGAGGCCTCCGCGTATGTAAGATCCCCCTGGGCGCTGGCCAGGGTGGGCGGGGTGAGCTCCGGATCCAGATAGCCCTCCTCGTAGAGGTAGTCCATATATTTCACAAACCAGTTGTTCTTTTCCTTTGCGGAAAAATAGGAGGTCTGCCGCGCCTCCTCCCTGGCCTCGCAGTCCGCCTTGGTGGTCAGGGCCAGCGCCATGGCTTTGAAGGCCTGGGCCCGGGGCACCCGTTCCCCCGGCGGCTCCAGGGCCACAATCACCGCCATCAGGGCCACCACCACGGTGACCACCGCCGCCGTCCAGGCGATCATTCGGTTCTTCCCGTTCATACATCCGCTCCCTATACGAAGGAAAGCAGCGAGAGACTCGCTGCTTTTATCATCTGTAACCCCAAGATGCCGTCTCTTACTTATTGACGCCTAGCAGTGCTAGGTGGGCAACCTCACTTAGACTTCTGCCTTCCACTCAAAGGAGGCCTGACATCCGCCTAAAAATATTGGAATCCCTTGTGTCTAATGTAGGTTCAAAATTGGTAAGAGTATCGCACACCCCAGGAAATTACAGTCTGCCTTGTTGATCATGAGGTTATTATACCCCAAGCATACGGGATTTTCAAGCGGAATTTTTTTACTGCTCAGAAGGCGAAGATTTTATGTATTTGGGCCGTAAACCGGCATCCAAAAGGGCTTCATTTCCCTCAACGCAAAATCTTTGCAGCAACTCCCATGAGCTGCCGCTTTACCGCTTGTCTAACAGCGCCTGCAGGCGGGCAATCTCCGCGTCCTTACGCTCCTGGGCCTTTTTCAGGCTCTCTATTTCGTCCTTCTGCTGCGCTATCTTTCCCTCCTGCTGTGCTATCTGATTCTTCTGCTTCGCGATCTCCTCCTGCTGCCGCTCCACCATATACTTTACGGTGTTGGCGTCCAGCACCTGCAGCGCTTCTGAATACATACTCACCAGCTCCTCCATCTGATACCGAAAGCAAAACACTTCCCGGTAAACTGTCTCGAATTCCGGATACTTTTCAATCAGCCATAGAATATCCTCCGGCTTGTCTGAGCCGATAAAAGCCAGCCATCCGTCCAGCCGGCTGATTCTATCTTTATTGGTAACAGCTCAGGCGGCGCGTGGAATTCACCTGTACTCTCCTGCATCAATACGATGGTATACACCTTGCGGATATCCTTATATGAAAATGCCTTCTTCTGCCTGCGGCATTCCTCCCGCACACGGGTGTATTGGCGCATCACCAGATCGCTGGAATAACAGGCACAGCGCTGGCCGGGAAAAAGATATCCGATTCGCTGTATCTCTACGTTCACCAGAGCCCCGGAGCATAAGCGCACCAGGAGATCCATAACCAGGAGCGATCCCTCCTCTGTCAGCCGGATGGATTCAGTAGGCAGGGCGCTCAAAATCTCCACCTTCTGTTTCAGACAGCAGCCCAGGAAATCCTCCAGCCGTGACGGATGGACCTGTGGATCAAATATCTTCTTAAATACCGGGTCATATCGGGCCCAAATACACGTTCTTTGAGATACTTCCATTCATCGCTCATAGGCATTCTCCTCCCTGACGCCCCCGGGCCATTCTGAATAAGCCAAAAATTGCCCGTACAGGCATCCATTCTACAAAAATACGGGTGTTTCGAAAGTCAGCTCTGCCGCTTTCAAGGACAATAAAGAAACAAACATCTCAGATTCCAACGGACCAGACGGGCCGCTCGGAGAATTTTAAGATAAAAGAAGTATAGCAGATCGCGCCAAAATGTGCAATGGAGATTCAAGCGAAAAAATGTATCTATTCAAACGCCGGGGATTTTTTATGTATTTTGGTAAAACCATACACTGGCCTGCACGGCAGGTCTGCGAATAAAAAAATAAGCCCGGCTGATATTTCACAGGACTTATGGTCTGAGACAGTATTCTGTGATATCGGGGTGGTTTTCCTGACGGGTTTAGCCGGGGTAATGAAAAGTCTCCTGTACCTGGGTATATAGACTATAGCTCAACTTCGCCAATGTAAACAATAATGGGAATGCGGGGCAATGCCCTCGACGGGCTGGGTGCATCAATTATGACAAAGTATTTTAACAAAGCGGAGTTTGTTTCAATGCCCTTGGACGGGCTAAGTCTATCAAAGGCTAAGAAGGCCAAGAGAAGCACTACTTGTGTTTCAATGCCCTTGCACGGGCTAAGTCTATCACGGAATGGAAGCACTGGACTTTTCCGAAGAAGAGTTTCAATGCCCTCACACGGGCTAAGCCTATCTAGGGAGGTCGATAAAATCGACCCCTTCGTTTTGTTTCAATGCCCTCACACGGGCTAAGCCTATCTTATGAGAACTTAACTACAGAGGAACTGATCCGTGTTTCAATGCCCTCACACGGGCTAAGCCTATCCGAAAGAATGGCTAACCTTTCTTAAAGACTGCATTATGTTTCAATGCCCTCACACGGGCTAAGCCTATCAGAAAGTTTTGCGAGGAGCCCAAAAGGAAAAGCGGTTTCAATGCCCTCACACGGGCTAAGCCTATCCGGGGAAAGGTGGAAATTATGACAAAAGTAAAAGGTTTCAATGCCCTCACACGGGCTAAGCCTATCTCAGTATCGTAAGGCTGATTGGATTCACCCAAAGTTTCAATGCCCTCACACGGGCTAAGCCTATCTCATTAGAGGTCATGCAAGTCTTGATACATGTATGTTTCAATGCCCTCACACGGGCTAAGCCTATCGATGTCATATACCGCCCGCATTTCGGGCATTTCTGTTTCAATGCCCTCACACGGGCTAAGCCTATCCAATTTATCAACAAATCTTGACTGCTGATTATACGTTTCAATGCCCTCACACGGGCTAAGCCTATCTGGAGAATTCCAGCATATGCAGTGTGAGAGGGATGTTTCAATGCCCTCACACGGGCTAAGCCTATCATCAATACGGGGACAAGTATTACTGGGAAGATTGTTTCAATGCCCTCACACGGGCTAAGCCTATCTTGTATTATGCCTATAGGATACCACACTTTACAATGTTTCAATGCCCTCACACGGGCTAAGCCTATCATATATCCGTTATAGCACTAGCGGATATCCAGGGTTTCAATGCCCTCACACGGGCTAAGCCTATCAGCAAATATGCACAAAAATTATTCTTCTCAACGTACTATCTCTCTGCACATTCCTACTATACTTCAAAATTCCCCGTCCGTCAATCACCTTTCACCAAATTTTACAATCTTTTCTCGCTTTCCCTGCACGTCACTTTAGTGCGAATCTCCCCCATTTCCGTCCTCCCACTGCGCCCTCAGCAACACAAATATCTAAAAATACAAGCATTTTCCACTGGTGCGAATCGTTCTGCCACTATATCCGCCAACCTATTTTTCTTCCAAATTTCCGCCTCCTGCCTCTTTCGTATTTCAAAAGCGCCTTAACATTTTCCCTCATACTCCATAGCAAGTTCCTCTGCCAGATACGCATCGCTCATGCAGTGCAGATCGGATACGCCTTCACTGATTAAACGATACGTTGCAGAGCGGTAAAAGAAGTTCAGAGCTTCATCCAGGGACAGTTCTTCTTTTTTCGCAAACAGCTCGATAATTCGAGCATACTTTTTCTGCAGTAAAATTGGATTTGCCATCAAATCTGCTCACTCCCTTCGTATCGCAGATATGCGTCAAGTGCCTTTTGCGACCGAAAACATATCTGCAAATTTGGTTTTTCATAGCGCAAACGGCGGATGGCTTCTTTTTTATCAATCAAACGATCAAAATAAAGCTCAACGGTATTAAATACCCTATCATTTGCAACGCCGCCAATAACAATATCGTAAGAAGTCACGTCCTGGCCCGTTCTGCATTTCAGGATAAAGTCAAGCCATTCTTCGGAATAACTGTCAAATTTGAGGATCTTTAGTTCCTGATAAGCGCTTTCGTCAAAGCGATAGATAGAAACGTTTGAATTGCAAGATAGGAACCATGGTATACAATCATACGCTGATCCCCCTCTCTTCCATTAAGCTGATAATGTCATCAACGATGTATTCTTTGGTTTGGGTGTGCAATATCTCATACTCCGGTATAATATAGCTATTTAAAATATCGCTTTTCTCTGTCAAGGACCGGTAGATCTCCTCCGCATTTTTTCCCAACCGGCTCGCAATATTTTCAATGCAAAAAACAGCAAATTCCAGCTCATCCAGATTTTTTATTTTAGTAACATCCGGCATCGTCAAGAGCTCCTCCCAGTCAAAAACTCCGCAGCGGAGCTGCTGTTTTTTAATCCTAGCGACAGCCGCCAAATAGACATGCAGACACATATCCGCTTAGCCCGTTGCCCGCGTGAATAAATGCTGCCCAGCAACTTCGTTGCTCCCTCTTTGTTTAGCAGTATAACATAGAATCATTTTTCCCACAATATCCGGCTCTGTTCGTATTTAAGAGAATCTATGCTTGATGGTTTTCTGGTGCAGCAGTCCCGTGCGCATCTGCAACTTGTGTTCTGCTGGGTGTGCAGGCCTCTTTGTGATCATTTACTTCGCACAGGATGCAGGCAAAAAAATAAGCCTGGCGGATGTTGCGCCTGGCTGGGTTTAAAATTTAACAGAATATATAGGTGCTGGGATGTTTCATTTACTGCATTCAGCGAATACAATCGGTATTCATGGGAAGATGGGCAGATTCACTTTTCTGCTTCACCGACTTTTCCTTTGTTAAGAATGGCTGAAATGTATTAATGCCCTTGGGCGGGCTAGATACATCTATCATATAAGCACCATATTGGATGTATCGCTGTGTTTCAATACCCTCACACGGGCTAAATCCATCGATGTGAGGTGTTCCTTCATTTTCTTTCCCCTTTTTTTTATAGTTTCAATGCCCTCACACGGGCTAAGTGCATCGATGAAGTAACAAACATTGTTATCGATGAATCATCTAAGTTTCAATACCCTCACACGGGCTAAATGCATCGAAACCTCCGACAAGATTTCCGGAGACGTTGAAATTGTTTCAATGCCCTCACACGGGCTAAGTGCATCTCCGAGGGTTATAAATATATGGATCATCGTATTGAGAATTTCAATGCCCTCACACGGGCTAAATAAATCATTCTCGATATGACGGATGGGTGTGTTGATATTAATTTCAATGCCCTCACACGGGCTAAATAAATCAGCAAACTTGCACCAAAAATTATCCTTCCCAGTCCTTCTATCTCTCTGCACATCCCCACTATACCTCAAACTTCCCCGTCCGTCAATCACTTTTCACCAAATCCCACAATTCTTTTCCCCGTTTCCTTCACGTCCCACTGGTGCGAATCGTTCTTCCACTCAATCCGCCAGCCTATTCCACTTCCAATATTCCGCATCCCGCCGCTTACGCATTGCAAAAGCGCCCTAAAGTGTGTTTGAAAATTCATTCCCGCAGTAATTTCACATTTTCCGTCAATTCTCCCACACCGGCCCCCGCAGCCTCCGCCACTCGCAGCCCCGCCGCTCTCCCCCTCCCCTCTCCCCGGCCCCCCGCAGGCCCGCCTATCCCCGGCGGGCCTGCGTCCGTCCATCCGCCGGCGCCTCACCGCACCAGCTCATAGATCAGCGGCTCCTCCTTCGGCTTCTCCCTCTGCACCGTGCAGGCAGAGAGAAATTTCTCCGCTGCCGGGGCCAAGCGTTCTTTCTCAGAGGCATAGAGCACGGCAATCGTCTCCCCGGCCTGAACTGCTTCCCCGTACTTCTTCTTGAGCACAATCCCGGCTCCGTAGTCCAGCGCGTCCTCCTTGCGGCTTCTTCCCGCCCCTAAAAGGACGGAGGCGATGCCCACGGCCTCCGTGTCCATATGGCCCATGAAGCCGTCCGAGGGCGCTTTTACCTCCAAGCGCTCCCGTCCAATCGCCAGGCGGTCCGGCTCCCACACGCACCGGGGATCTCCGCCCTGGGCCTCTGCCATATCCGCCAGCACCTTTAAACCGGCGCCATTTGAGAGGGCCTCCATGACCCGCTCCCTGGCCCGGTCAAGCCCTGCGCCTCCTGCCGTCTGCCCGGCAGATGGGGAGCCGCAGGCTTTCCGTCCGTCCTCCCCCTGGACGAATCTCCCGCCCAGGGCGTCCCGCTGCCCGGCGTTCCCTTCGCTCCGTCCCCCGCCGTCTCCCAGCCACACCATAAGGGCCGCCAGCTCCGTGCTCACCCGCACCAGGTCGGCGGGTCCCCGGCCCATCAGGGTTTCGATGGCCTCCCGCATCTCCAAGGCATTTCCCACGGCATGGCCCAGGGGCACGTCCATATTGGTGATCAGGGCGCAGCAGCGCTTTCCCGCCTGGCGGCCGATGGCCACCATTTTCTCCGCCAGCGCCCGCGAGGAAGCCGGATCCTTCATAAATGCCCCGCTGCCCGTCTTTACGTCCAGCACAATGCCGTCGCTCCCCGCAGCCAGCTTCTTGCTCATAATGGAGGAGGCAATGAGGGGAATGCTGTCCACCGTGGCCGTCACGTCCCGGAGGGCGTAGAGCTTCTTGTCCGCCGGAACCAGATTCCCGGACTGGCCAATGACCGCGATGCCGTGCTCCTCCACGATCCGGAAAAATTCCTCCCGCCCGATCTCCGTCCGAAATCCCGGAATGCTCTCCAGCTTATCCACAGTGCCGCCCGTGTGGCCCAGCCCCCGGCCGCTCATCTTCGCCACCTTCACCCCGCAGGCCGCCGCCAGGGGCCCGGCGATGAGCGTCGTCTTGTCCCCCACGCCGCCGGTGCTGTGCTTATCCACCTTCACGCCTTTTATGGGGGAGAGGTCCACCATGTCCCCGGAATGGGCCATTTCCAGGGTCAGATCCGTGATCTCCCCGTCCTCCATGCCCTGAAAATAGATGGCCATGAGCATGGCGGACATCTGGTAGTCCGGGATCTCCCCCTGGACAAAACTCCGGATCATCCAGGCGATCTCCTCCCGGCTTAAAACGCCGCCCCGCTTCTTTTTCTCAATCATATCATACATGCGCATACGCGTAACCTCCTCTCATGGGGCCATGGGCCAAGTCCTGCATTACCCCAGATGATCCGGCCCAAAGCTCTCCGGCAGCAGCTCCGCCAATGTGTACGACTTTTTCTCCCCATTTCCCTTCGCCAGAAGGATGCAAAAATCCGGGCCGCAGAACTCCCGCATCACCTGGCGGCAGACCCCGCAGGGCGGGCAGAAATCCTCCGCCGCGCCGTCCTTCCCGCCGCAGACAGCGATAGCCGCAAAATCCCGCTTTCCCGCGCCCACCGCCTGAAAGAAGGCGCAGCGCTCCGCGCAGACTGTGGCGGAGTAGGCCGCATTTTCAATATTATTTCCCGCGTAAATGGTCCCGTCCCCGCAGAGCAGGGCGGCGGACACATGAAAATGGGAGTAGGGCGCGTAGGATCGGGAAAGGCCTGCCAGGGCCGCCTGCACAAGGCGCTCCTCCTGATCCTGGGTGATTTGACGCGTCATTTGCTCTCTCCTTTCCTGGCTGCTGCCGTGAGAGGCCCCCCGTTTAAAATCTCCTTCAAAAAGCTGGTTCCCTCAATCTTCCCCTGGACTCCCAGGTACTCCAGAATGGTAGCCGCCGTGTCTGCGAAGGTGGATCGGGTCCCCAGATTCACCCCAGCCTTTACGGGCTTCCCGGCCATCACCAGGGGCACATACTCCCGGGAATGGTCCGTGGAGGGCGTGCTGGGATCGCAGCCGTGATCCGCCGTCACCATCAGGATGTCCTCCTCCCCCATGGCGGCAAGAAGCTCCGGAAGGCGCCCGTCAAAATACGTCAGGGCCTTTGCGTAGCCGTCCACATCGTTGCGGTGGCCGTAGAGCATGTCGTAGTCCACCAGGTTGGTAAAGCACAGGCCATGGAAATCCCGTTTCATATATTCCAGCGTCCGGTCGATCCCCTCCGCGTTGGAGGCGGTGCGCACAAAATCCGTGACGCCGCAGCCTGCGAAAATATCATTGATCTTTCCCACGGCCAGAACCTCCTGCCCCGCTTTCTTCAGCACATCCAGCATGGTATCCCTGGGGGGCATTAGGGAGAAATCGTGGCGGCGGGAGGTCCGCTTAAAGGGGTGCTCCCCCTCAAAGGGCCTGGCAATCACGCGCCCCACAGCCCAGGGCCCCGCACAGAGCCTGCGGGCAATCTCGCAGTACCGGTAGAGCTCCTCCACCGGCACGATTTTCTCGTGGGCCGCGATCTGGAACACGCTGTCCGCCGAGGTGTATACGATGAGCTTTCCGGTGCGCAGATGTT
>CALWRY010000078.1 GCA_944384065.1 uncultured Enterocloster sp.
GTATCTACATCGATTGCCTGACGGCCGGCGAAGATCACATCCGCGTCTCCTACCTTGCGGATGCCGGCTGCAATCGTTGTAGAGGTCGCGCAGGTGTCCGCGCCGCCGAATGCGCGGTCGCTGAGCAGATATGCCTCGTCAGCGCCCATAGCCAGGCACTCGCGGAGCATGTAGTTCGCCTGGGGCGGTCCCATGGTGATTACCGCCACCTTGACGGAAGGATCCTTGTCCTTCAGCTGAAGGGCAGCCTCCAGAGCGTTGGCGTCATCGGGATTTAAAATGCTGGGAACGCCGTCACGGATCAGAGTTCCCTTTACCGGGTCAATCTTTACCTCGTTGGTATCCGGCACCTGCTTTACACATACTAATATCTTCATATTTCAATTCCTCCTGGTCATGACCTTATTTCTTAAGAAGCTTTCCGCCGATAACAATCTGCTGCACCTGGCTGGTTCCCTCGTAGATAGTGAACACGCGGCAGTCACGGAACATCCGCTCGATCTTGTAATCCTTGATAAAGCCATAACCGCCGTGGATCTGTACTGCCTTCTGGGCAATCTCATTACATACCTCGGAGGCGTAATACTTCGCCATGGAAGCGTTCAGGGTAGCGTCCTGCTTGGTATCCATCATGTAGGCTGCCTTGTAGACCAGCTGCTTTGCAGCCTCCAGCTTGGTCGCCATATCCGCGATCATAAAGCTGATGGCCTGAAAGTCCGCAATCCTTCTTCCGAACTGCTTTCTCTCCTTCGCATACTTGATGGCCTCGTCAAGACATCCCTGGGCCACGCCGATGGACTGGGCGGACACGCCGAGACGTCCGGTATTCAAGGTCTGCATAGCGATCTTAAAGCCGTCGCCCTCCTCGCCCAGACGGTCGCTCTCGGGAACAACCACATTCTCCAGGATGATGTCGGAGGTAGCGCACCCAACCACGCCCATCTTGTTCTCAGGCTTGCCGCAGGAAACGCCGGGAGCGTGCATATCAACCACAAAGGCGGACAGGCCCTTGTTGCCCTTAGTCACGTCTGTCTTTGCGAATACAACCGCGTAGTCAGACAGGGGAGCCATGGTGATAAAGCACTTGCGGCCGTTCAGTATGTAGTGGTCTCCCTCTTTCTTCGCCACGGTGGCTACGCTTCCCGCGTCAGATCCAGCGCCGGGCTCAGTCAGGGCGAAGGCCAGCTTCTTCTCACCGGTCACAACGGGGCGCAGATACTTCTCTCTCTGCTCGTCATTTCCCGCCAGGAGAAGGGGGCCGCCGGAAAGGGAGTTGGGGCTGGACACGTAAATACTTGCCACGCCGGATACTCTCGCGATCTCCTCCATCACCAGCACGTAGGAACGGGCGTCCGCTCCCTGGCCGCCCAGTTCCTTGGGAATCTTCACCCCAAAGAAGCCGGCCTTTGCCATCTTGTCCAGTATCTCCTCCGGAAATTCCTCGGTCTCCTCCACCTTATCCAGAACTTCCTTCGTCAGCTCTTTCTCCGCAAAATCACGGGCTAATTTTCTAATTAACTCATGCTGCTCTGTGAAAAATGCTTCTGCCATATTGCTGCTTCCTCCTAAATATTTTTTTCGCAACCATTTCAAGGGTCACGTCTCTTTCAACTCCCGAATCTTCTCCAGCGCCATCTCCTTTAACCGTTTTAAATGGATCTTTCCGCTGGCGTTCATGGGGAATTTATCAAATGTTAAAACATATGCCGGAATCTTGTAGTGGGCCAGCCGGGGCTTTAGGTAGCGCAGAAGGCCCTCCTTATCCACCTGGCAGCCCGGTACCGGCACGATACAGGCCGCGATCTCCTCCTGGAGCACCTCTGCGGGAATGCCGATCACCTTGACGCCGCAAACCCACTTTAGCTGGCGTATTACCTGCTCTATCTCCTGGGGGGAGATATTCTCTCCGGCCCGGATAATCATTTCCTTTATGCGTCCCGTGATATGCAGCTCGCCCTTCGCATCCAGGCGGCCGATATCCCCGGTTTTAAGCCATCCGTCCCCGGTAAATGCCTTTTCATTGGCCTTGGGCAGGTTGTAATAGCCCTTCATCACATTGTAGCCCTTGACCTGAATCTCGCCGTCTCCGTCCTCCACAGGTTCCCCCGTCTCCGGGCTGCAGATTCTCACGCTGACATGTTCAATAACACGGCCTACGGACACGGCCTTATCCTCGTTGGACGCATTCCAGTCCGCAATCGTCACACAGGGCGAAGTCTCCGTCTGCCCATAGGAAGGCTGAAGATGCATATTGGGGAAACGCCCGCAGATCTCCTCAAATTCCTCCCTGGTCACAGGGGATCCGGCAATAATCCCGGACTTGAGGCCGGGCGCCCGCCGATCCCTGTACTTCGGCTTGCGGATCATGGCCAAAAACATGCTGGGCACTCCGTTGAGAATGGTGCACTGGCTCTTCTCGATGGCGTCCCAGACCATAGCGGTCCTAAAATAGGGAATCAGGTACATGGATGCCCCGGCCTGGACGCTGGAGACAATGCCGGCGGTTATGCCGAAGCAGTGGAACAGCGGCACCGTAATGCACATCTTATCCCCCTGCCCCCAGCCCATGGCCTGGATAATCGCCCGGCTGTTATTTACAAGATTATAGTGGGTAAGCACAACGCCCTTGGGGAGGCTTGTGGTCCCCGAGGTAAAGATCATGCAGGCCGCATCCTCCGCCTGCACCTGGGACTTGAGCTCCTTCAGGCGAGCCAGGCTTTCCGGCGAGGTATCCCTGGCGGAAAAGCTGTCCTCCTCCATCCAGGTGCCCCCCTCCTTCTCGTCGATGTGGATAAAATGGCGCACCTTGGGGGTATTCTCCCGGATGGCGGCCACAATATCATCATATACAATGTCCTTATAACCGCCCCCGTAATAGAGCACCTCCACATCGGAGTAATTCAGGATTCCCTCCATCTCATCCCGCTGGTAGCAGGTATTGATGAGAATCGGGACCGCCCCCAGCTTTACCAGGGCGAAAAACGTGTACACCCAATTGGGGCTGTTCACGCTCCAGATTCCCACATGGCTTCCCTTTCGAATCCCATATTTTCTTTCCATCTGGCTGGCCAGATAGTCGGAGACCTGATCCATTTGGCGGAAGGTACAGCTCCAGCTTCCCATCTCCATGGCCGTGTGATCTCCGTTTATTTCCGCCTGCCTCTGCAGGCACTGGCCAAGAGTATTTGTTGTGAGTTCCATAATGCCCCCGCTACTTGTATACAAGTTAGAGCCCCTGAAAGGGGCTGCCGGTTTGCATAAATATGTACTTGGCGGGCAGCCCCTCGCATCCGTTCTCTATCGCTCGTATTTATTTCTCCGGATCGCTCCAGACATACAGGCTCTTATTCTCTAACATCTCGTTGATCTTGGCGTCGTCATAGCCCAGCTCCTTTAAGACCTCTACGCCCTGCTCACCGATAAGCGGACCTCTCTTGTAATCCGCATTGCCCATGTTCTGGAATCTTACCGGCGGACGAACCAGTCTTCTGGTATTGCCGTTGTCATAGGTCATATCATAGAAGCAGTTGTTTGCCTCGGCCTGGGGATCCTGGCGAATCTCCATCCAGCTCTGGCACAGGCCGAAGGCCACGTCCGCTTCCTTCAGGATGGGAAGCCACTCGGCAGCTGTCTTTTTCTTCATCTGCTCTGTAACGATATCATAGACCTCGGTGGTCTTGCCCTTGGCCTGGCAGGTCAGGATGGGGAAGTAATCCTCATTGTCAACCAGATCCTCGCGGCCCAGAGCCTTCATGAACTGCTTGTAATATACGTTGTAGTCCGGCATGCAGAACTGGATGAAGCGGCCGTCCTTGGTCTCAAACGCACCGTTGAAGGGGTTCGCTCCCTTGCGCACGTCGATGGGATACTGCTGGGCAATGCCCTCATAGTTGGATGCCTGGATCATCATGCCCATGTTGAAGATGGCGCTCTCAAACAGGGAGGTCTCCACCTTCTCGCCCTTGCCCGTGGTCTTTGCCTGGTACAGGGCCGCCAGGATTCCGGCTGCCAGGTTCATGCCTACGTTGTGATCGCCCAGACCCGGAACGCCGTTAAAGGGAACAGTGCCCCTCTGGCGCAGGGAGTCAAAGTAACCGCCTCTCGCAAAAAAGGCTGTGAAGTCAAAGCCCGGAAGATCCTTGTCGGGGCCGTACTCGCCGTAGCCTGTGCAGATAGCGTAAACCAGCTTGGGGTAGCGCTCCTTTAAGGTTTCGTAGTCCAGTCCGGCTTTCTGCAGGGCCTGTACACGCCAGTTGGTGATCAGAACATCCGCAGTGTCCAGAAGCTTGAAGAATGCCTCACGGCCGTCGGGAGTCTTCACGTTAACGGAGAGGCAGCGCTTGTTGCCGTTCTCCAGATCCCAGGTTGTGTTCTCATACATATCCAGAGGACGTCCCTCGGAGGGAGCGGTGTAGCGCAGGGGATCGCCCTTCGCGGACTCGATCTTGATTACGTCAGCGCCAAGATCCGCCATAAATCTGCCTGCGGTCGCCGCCGCGATAAAGGTAGCGAGCTCAACAACTCTTACGCCTTCCAATGGTTTGCTCATAACAATCGTCTCCTTACTCTAATGAATGGTTAATGAGTGAACGCAGCCCTTCGCAGACGGGGGCATCCCTCCGCCTGCGCTGCTGCTGTAAAAATTACTTTGTATCGAATTTGGTCGCAACCATATGTACCACGTAGGGAATCATGATTACCGGGATGGTCAGGTAGCCAAGATACTTGTATCCGATGGATACGATCTGATTCAGACCAAGCTGTGCAATCAGGAAAGCCACGATGGTGCAGACTGCGGTTACAATGATTACGTTCTTTCCGGGCTTGTCCATGGGGTCAAAGTTCTTATCCAGGGAGGAGCACACGCGGTTGGACATACCGGCGATCATGTTCACAGCCGTAGATACGGAGCCAAGCACGATCAGCACGGAGATCATGGGACGGAGCACATCCGGCGCCACGCCTCTGTTCACCAGGATCATAAGCGGAATGCTCTCGGTAGCAAAGTTAGGGTCATCGGTAATCGCCATCAGGCCCAGAACTGCCATAAGCACGATAATCGCGTTTACAAAGAAGCCGTATACCATGGAGGTCTTCGCGTCATCCGGGCTGGAGAAAGGCTGTGCGTGCTGCACCAGAAGGCCGATGGAGGCTAACTGGAAGGCTGCGTACACAATGCCGGTCCAGATTGCGCTTCCCGCAGGAGCCGGGTTGGCCATGCTGGCGGAAACGTTGGCGGAGATGCTTCCCCACTGGGTTACGATGTTGGGCAGGTATACAAGGAACAGGCCGGCCACGATCAGTACGGACAGGGTAGCCGCAACCTTACGCACTACATTGGTGCCGTACACAGCCACGATGAAGATGAACAGGCCGGTGAAAATTGTGCCAACCCAATGGTTGATGCCAAAGGAAGTTTTCATGGTCTCAACGCCCGTAGCGAAAGCCGCTGCCGGAGCCACACAGATAGTTACAATGTATATCAGCTCATACAGGTTGGAGAAGATGGGGGCATACTTGCCGTAAAAACTGTCGTTGAAGCTCTTGTAGTCATATACCTCATGCTTCTTCGCGTACTTCAGCGCGTACCACTGATAGAAAGCGCCGATAAGCTGAGCCAGAACGCAGGTGAAGAACGCCCATACGCCGAACTGCACGAAGTACTGTCTCAACTGGTTGCCGGAAGCAAAGCCTCCGCCGAACTGAGTGGTAAACCACACGAATGCCACGCCGATTGTCACCGACATTTTGTCTTTGCTAATCATACTTTTTCCCTCGTTTTCTATATTTAATAGGGCCGCATGGATCGGGCGGGGATACACCCCCGCCGCAATAAAACCGGCTCTTTCTATGATTCAACCCCTGAACAGGAGTTAAAACATCTCCTTAAACGCCTGGATCATCGTTGATGCCTGCTCGTAATTTACCATCTGCCGATCCACTTCAATATTCAGATTCATAAGACCAGCTGCGTCGCACGCCCGCTTAATCGGAACATAGTCGAATTCTTCGGGGTCACAGAACTTGGTCATCAGGACGATTACACCTTTTGCCTCATGCTTCTTAGCCTGCTCCACAATATAGTCCACACGCTTCTTATCCTTGTCGTAGAGTACAGAGCAGTGGTCCATATCCGCAAATTTCTGGGCAAGGGCATCCAGAGGATTGGCCATCTCCGGCACATCCGTCCGGTACTGGCGGGACTCGTGGGCCACGTCGTCAAAGGCCACCTTGATGCCGTTGTCGTCAAAGATCTTAAGCAGGCTGGGAGAATCTGCCAGGATGCCGCTCACAAGCACGCGCACCTTGTTCTCATCCTTGGGACATGCCGCAAGCTCCGCGTTCAGCTGCTTAACGATGGCGGTGTGCTCCTCGGGAAGCATGAACCATGCGCTCTTAAACACATCATTTCTCTGCGCTGCCGTGATGGGGGCCCAGGAGGCTACTTCCGCGAACTCGCGCATAACCGCGTTGTGCTCGTTGTAGATCTTGTTGGACTCAGCCAGGGCAAAAGCGGAATACTGAGCGCCCGTAGCTACCGTCAGGTCATTGATCACTCTCTCATAGCAGGCCTTGGTGAACTTAACGCCGTAGGCCGGCTTGCGGTTCTGGGGATAGGTCATGGGGATGAAGGGGATTCCCTTTACCGCATATTTCCAGTTCTGTCCCAGACACTTTAAGGAGTCGCACAGGGAGGGGATGACGATGGCGGACACGCCCTCGTACTCGCCCTTGATGCCCAGCTCCAGGATGGTCTGCATGATGGAGCAGATAAATGCGGGATAATACTTCTTCGCCTCGTTGATCTCCATATCCGCGCCCCACACGCCCATGGGAACCAGGCCCATGGAGTGGATGATCTCCTGGGGTGTGTAAACCGGAGCAACCGCTACGACTTTCTTTCCTTCTGCCAGATATTTATCCAGCTGCTTCTTGGGGGAGGCAGCAACCTCGTGCAGCTGCGCTAATAATTCATTTACTGCCATCTTTAGTTCCCTCCTTTATTTGCTTCCATGATCTCCATAAGTCCCTGCACACGGGTGTCGTACTGAGCCTCGGAGAAGTTTCTGGGATCTGCCTGGTCGCCGTCGAAGGACACTACGGGGATGCCGCAGGCCTCGCCGATCTGGCGGCTCATCTCAGGCATAAAGCCGGACCACAGCTTGCAGGAACGGTTGGTGTGAACCAGAAGTCCTTCCACGTGATTGTCCTTGCACAGCTTGATTCTCTTATCCCTGGCGTGCTCTAAGTTCATGGAGTTGGGAACCTCTGCGTATACGCGGCACATCTCGTCAAAGTCGTTGTATATGTAGCCGAAAGCGTCCGCGTAAATGGTGGTAACCATGTTGATGCCTCTGCTCTTGAGTCCTGTGGAGGTAACCCGCAGCCAGGGCCAGCATGCGATGCCCTCGAACATGATGCGGTACTTTTCCTCCGCGCGGAAGGTGGAAACGCCCTTCTCGTGGTTCTCCTTGTACTCCTTGAGGAGAACTTCCATAGCCTCTGCCGCCTCGGTCTTGCCTCTGGCCGTAACCATAACTGCCATGTGGTTTAAGAGGTCGAAGCCGTTGAAGGGGGAAGGAACATACTTCGCCTGAGAGGTAGCCTCGATCCAAGCCCGGCTGGCCCGTCCGGAGATCTCCATAACTTCCTTGAAGCGCTCGTCGCTCCACTTCTTGCCGGTGTAGGCCTCCAGCTGATGGATGACATCCCAGAACTGCTCTCTGATGTACTCCACCTCGGCGTCAGACACCTCGTAATCCGGGTTGAAGGGGATATCGATGATGTACATGGGGATGTTCAGTTCCTTGGAAATATTCTCATACCACTTGATCATGCAGTTGCAGATGTTGTTGCAGCAGAGAACAAAATCCGGCATAGGCATATCCTGCTCAGGTGCGGATTTTAACTTGGTATAGGCAAGGGAAACACGGGCATAAGCACAGATATCGTTGGAGTATCCTTCGCTCTCCGCCTCGCTGCACATTCTCTCACCGCCGCCTCTGGCCGCAATACCCGCAGCCTGATTCTCGGGATAACAGACATACAGGCCCAGGGTTTCAGGAATCTCCACAGGAAAATTGCTGGCAACCCAGCCCACCATCTCTCCCCGCTTCTTGGCCTCCATCGCGTCGGTATAGGCCTTAGCAGCGATCTGTCCCAGCTTATACTTTGCTGAATTAGGATCCGGAGCAGGTCTCTTTTTCTTCACTTCTTCAGCCATAATGTAAAACCTCCTTTATGTAACTTATGCATCTATTGCTCCGCAGCCGTTCAGACGGCGTCTGAACAGATGCGTTGTTCCAACCGCCAGGAGGGCGGCCTTACAACCGTATTCCCTACTTTACAGCCTTCTCATAGGCATACAGTGCAGCCCCCAGCGCACCCATAAGCTGCGCCTTCTCATCATACACAATGGGCACGCCCAGCTCCCGGGCCATGGCGTTTCTCACGCCCGCGTTCCTGGCTACGCCGCCGCTCATGCACACCTTCTCCCGGACGCCGGCCCGCTTGGCAAGGGATGCCACCCGGGCTGCCACGGACTGGCAGATGCCTGCCACCAGATCCGGAATATCCGTGCCGTTCGCCAGCTGGGAAATCACCTCAGACTCCGCGAACACTGTGCAGGTGCTGGAAATGCTGGCGGGCTTCTCGGCCTTGGCGGCCTCCACCTCCAGCTCGGAGATATCCAGCTTCAGAATATTGGCCATCACGTCGAGGAACCGTCCGGTTCCTGCGGCGCACTTGTCGTTCATCACAAAATTCATCATCCGGCCCTGCTCATTCAGGCAGAGCACCTTGGCGTCCTGGCCTCCGATGTCGATCACCGTCCTGGCCTCAGGACATATATGGTGGACGCCCAGGGCGTGGCAGGTGAGCTCGCTGACCTGATAATCCGCATCCTCGTAGGTCTGCCGCCCGTAGCCTGTGGAAACCGTGCAGGCGATCTCCTTGGGGTCAAGGCCGCTCTCCTTCAGCACGTCCTCCAGAGCCTGGGGAACGCCGTCCGTCCCCACCGTAGCCACAACGATAGAGGAGGCTATAATCTCCTCCCCGTCCCGCAGAATCACTGCCTTTGAAGTTGTCGAACCGATGTCAATTCCTAATGTATACATAACCTACCCTCATTGTCTATTTTTTGACAATCTAGCTTAAAAAAAATGGGAGCAGCCCCATCCGCAGACGGGTGTCTCGGCATATTTTCCTGCCTGGATGCCTTTCTCTTTATTCAGAACACTAGTATACAAGTTTCTTTCAAAAAAATGAGTTCCAGGTTTCAGCAAATACCGCCTCCGCTCACAGTCCCATTCTAGCAAGTTTCTTACAGATTGTAAATAGGTTTTTTATAATTTTTTAATATTTTTTTCGAATGCCGTTTCTATCGTCCCCTCCCTTGTCTGCAATTTGACGGAACCTCTGATTTTTCCCTTGTCCGCTGTCCCTGGAGGACGCCAAAAAAGCCCTGTTCTCTTTTTAAACAGGGCTTTTGCCGGCAAGCGTCACAAAAATATCAATCTTTTGCGCGCTTTAATAGTTGATAAAGTAATTGGGGTACTTGGCCACGGCCCTGTCTGCAATAGCAGTTATGGTCTCCAGGTGGTCCGCCATCTTATCCTGAGCCTGGGCCAGATCGTCGCATTTGATGGCCTCCACAATGGCCCGGTGCTCGTCAATCAGCTGCCCGATCCTGTGGTCAAAGGCCACGTCAAAGTTCCTCCACCGGGACAGGTGGCGCATCAGGTCCTTGAGCATATAGACCAGAGAGTACCGCCCCACGCTGTCGATCATGATCCGGTGGAACTCCGAGTCCAGCTTGGGGAAATTTCCAAAATAATCCGGCTCCTCCCGGCACTGCACCTGCCTCTCCATGTTTTCCTCCAGCCGCCGCACCAGCGCGTCCCGATCCGTCTTATTCAGAGATGAGAACATCTCGTACAGGACCTCCTTCTCCACGGCTGTCCGCAAAAGCAGCAGATCCCGGATAAATGCCAGATCAATTTTGCTCACATAGGTCCCCCTCTGGGGATAGATGTCAATAAAGCCTATCTGCTCCAGTCTGGTAAACGCCGTGCGGATCACGGATCGGGATACGCCGTACTCGCCGGCCATCTGATTTTCGCTGATCATCTGTCCCGGCTCCAGGTTCAGCTTGATGATCCGCTTCTGCAGATGTTTAAATATCTGCTCCGCCGTCACCGGCGAATTTTCACCCGCTATTTTGTACACACTAACTCCCCCCTTGCAGCGGTTTTGCGCATACCTTTTTCGCGCCTGTCCAAACTCCTTTTAATTCTCGCTCATCTTCGCCAGCTTTGCCGCCTGGTCCGCAGCGATCAGGTTATCCAGAAGCTCCTCAATATCCCCGTTCATAATGGAGTCAATCTTGTAGAGCGTCAGCTTGATCCGGTGATCCGTCACGCGGCCCTGGGGGAAGTTGTAGGTTCTTATCTTCTCCGACCGGTCCCCGGTTCCAATCTGGCTGCGCCTCTCCTCTGCCTCAGAATTCTGCCGTTTCTCCAGCTCCATATCGTAGAGCTTGGAGCGCAGAAGCCGGAAGGCCTTCTCCTTATTCTGGAGCTGGGATTTTTCCGTCTGGCTGTAGATCACGATCCCGGTAGGGATGTGGGTCAAACGCACGGCGGAGTCCGTGGTGTTTACGCACTGGCCGCCGTTTCCCGACGCGCGCATGACGTCGATGCGGCAGTCGTTCATATCGATCTGCACGTCCACCTCCTCGGCCTCCGGCATCACCGCCACCGTGGCTGTGGATGTGTGGATCCGGCCCCCGGACTCGGTCTCCGGCACCCGCTGCACGCGGTGGACGCCGCTCTCGTACTTGAGCTTGGAGTACGCTCCCTTGCCCGTGACCATAGCCACCACTTCCTTGAACCCGCCGATGCCGTTCTCATTTAAGCTGATAATCTCCACCTTCCAGCGCTGGCTGTCCGCGTAATTCACATACATGCGGTAGAGCTCTGCGGCAAAGAGGGCAGCCTCATCCCCGCCGGCTCCGGCGCGGATCTCCAGAATAATATTCTTGTCGTCATTGGGATCCTTTGGCAGAAGAAGGATCTTGAGGGTATGCTCCAAATCCTCGATTTTCTTTTTTGCCTCGGCCAGCTCTTCCTTGGCCAGCTCCCGCATCTCCTCGTCATTCTCCTCCTCCAGGAGGGCCACGCTGTCCTCCGCGTCCTGCTTCGCCTGCTTGTACTGCTTATAGGCGTCCACGATGGGAGCTAACTCCGCCTGCTCCTTCATGAGATTTGTAAACCGGCGGGTGTCCTGGGTCACATCCGGCTCCCCGAGCATCCGCATCAGCTCTTCATAGTGAATCAGCATATCATCCAGCTTGTCAAACATGATCTTCCTCTTCTCCCTTTCCCGGCCAGACCGCCCGCACTACCCGGTTAAGGCCCGCCATATCTCTCGTCACGGTTATCTCCCTGTAGCCGGCTTCGCCGAACAGCTCCGTCACCGGCGCCGCCTGATCCCAGCCAATTTCCATATATATATACCCGCCGGCAGCCAGATGCTCCCGGCCTTTTTCCGCCAAAATACGGTAAAATTTGAGCCCATCCTCCGCCCCGTCCAGCGCAAGCCGCGGCTCGTGATCCCTGACCTCCGGCTCTAAGCCCTCTATGATCCTGGTGGGAATATAGGGGGGATTGGAGACAATCACGTCAAACCGCTCCTCAGGGCCCAAGGCCTCAAACATATCGCTCTCCACAAAGCGGAGCATCCGCTCCCCCTTAAGAAGGAGCCGGGCGTTCTCTGCCGCTGTCTTTAAGGCCTGGCGGGATACGTCCGCCGCCGCCCCGCTGCAAAAATCCCCAAGCCGCATCAGGCTTACCGCGATGCAGCCGGATCCGGTGCACATATCAAGGAGGGAGGCTCTGCGCCCTTTTTGCTCCTTTAAGACAAGCTCCACCAAAGTTTCCGTGTCCTGCCGGGGAATCAGCACATGCTCATTTACCCGAAAGGGCAGCCCCATAAACTCCTGAACCCCCAAAATCTGCTGGAGGGGGATCCGCTTTGCCCGCATCCCGATAAGCTCCCGGTAACGGCGGACCTTCCCTCCGCTCTCTCCGTCCGGTGCCTGTCCCTCCGCCTCTTTAGGCACGCCAAGGGGCCTCTGCCGTCTGGCAAGAAACTCCGCCAGACTCATCTCCCACACCTCCAGCAGAAGGTATCTGGCGTCCAAGCCTGCGTCGGGAACTCCCGCCTCCCTAAGGCGGCTTTCCCCCTCCTTTAAAAGCGCGTCATGTGTCATGTGGGCTGTCCGTCCTTCCAGCCTGGAAAATTCTCGTCCAGATATGCCCGCCAGTCAAAGACCGTCTCCACTGCGGCGATGGCCACCTCGATCATGGAATCGTCCGGCTCCGTGGTGGTCAGGCCCTGCATCCACATGCCCGGCCGGCTTAAAAGGTTCACCAGAAATGAGTCGTGGCGGCCTGCGAACCGCAGAAACTCATAGGACACGCCGGCGATCACCGGGATGAGAAGGATCCGGCTCACAGCCCGCAGCCATAAGGTCTCCGGACGCAGCACCATAAAAAACAGGATGCTGACGATCATCACAAACATGATAAAGCTGGTGCCGCACCGCTTATGCTCCTTGGAGCTGGCCCGCACATTGTCCACGTTCAGGGCCAGGCCGTGCTCAATGCAGTTGATGCACTTGTGCTCAGAACCATGGTACATAAAGGTCCTGCGGATCTCATCCATCCGGGATACCAGTTTGATATAAGCCACAAAAATCCCAATGCGGATAACGCCCTCCAGAACAGCCATCACAGTCTCTGATTTTATAAAGCTCCTGCAGAAATTGGCAATCAGCATGGGCAGCAGCATAAAAATACCGATGGCCAGGGCAAAGGACAGCACCATGACAATGCTCATGAGGATGCCCTCTAGCTTCTCCCCGAACACTCTGTCCAGCCACTTTTCTAAGGGGCCTGCTTCCTCCTCCTCGTCGTCCTCAAAAAAGCTGCAGGACCAGGTCAGGGCCCGCATGCCCACAATCATGGAGTCCGCGAAGCTGAACACCCCCCGTATGAAGGGAAGGGCCAAAAGCTTGTGCTTCTTTGTCAGACTCACATAGGTGTCCTTCTTCACCTCAATCTCTCCGTCCGGTTTGCGGACCGCAATGGCATAGTTGGTGCCGTTCTGCATCATGATGCCCTCGATTACGGCCTGCCCGCCGATTCCTGAATATTTCATCCTGTCCTTCCTCTTACTAACCAGAAAGGGCTGAGCCTGCTTCCAAGCTCAACCCCCTTGTGTCTTGATGCCCTATTGCTGAATGCCGTACTTGCGATTGAACTTGTCAATGCGTCCTCTTGCAACAGCGGCCTTCTGCTGGCCAGTGTAGAAGGAGTGGCACTTGGAGCAAACCTCCACGTGGATTTCCTTCTTGGTGGAGCCCGTCACGAACTCGTTTCCGCAGTGGCAGACTACCTTTGCCTGGTAGTAATTGGGATGGATTCCTTCCTTCATGATCTTTCACCTCTCCTGATATACTTGCGGTTTCCAACCGCGGCCTGTATGCCAAAACATTTCTTCCGTCCATAGACAGCTACATCAGTATAGCACATATCAGGCAGGTGCGCAAGGGCTTTTTTAGGTAATCGGAGCTACGGTCAAATGTAACAGCTCAGACGGCGGGCATCTTCTTGTCCGGCCTATGGCCGGACAAGAAGCATCGGATGTTCATCCGATGTGCAGGAAGCGGCAAAATCTTGCTTACAAGCA
>CALWRY010000079.1 GCA_944384065.1 uncultured Enterocloster sp.
AGCACCTTTGTGCTGGAAAAGGATCGCTTTGAAAAGGAAGACCCATCATAGACCGCCGGTTTGCGCGGCGGGAAAACCGGAGAAAAACCGACGCCGGTACAGTTGCTAAAACAGACAGGAAAGGAAGATGGTTTTTGTGAAAAAGATTGCAGTGATTTACACGTCCCTGGGGCCGTTAGTGGAAAGCTTTTATAAGGTGTTAAAGGAGACGCTGGACGAATGCGAGATTATCCGCATCGCCGACGACAGCCTGATCCGCGATGTGAAAAAGCTGGGCGCTCCGGATGAAAATATTAAGAAGCGCACATTTTTACATATTGAAAGCGCCATTGAGGCCGGGGCGGATATGGTGATCATCGCCTGCTCATCCGTGGGAGAGGTGGCCCAGGAGGCCGACGCAAAATATCCGGTTCCCGTGGTGCGCATCGACGAGGGGATGATGGATCGGGCCCTGGACACCGGGGACCGCATCGGCGTGATCGCAAGCCTTGGGACTACCATCACGCCCACAGTGAATTTCCTGCAGGCCAAGGCCGCACAGAGAGGAAAGGATCCCCGGATTGTGAGCTGCGTGGCGGAGGGAGCTTACGAGGCCCTGAACGCGGGAGACAGCGCAAAGCACGACGCGCTGATAACCGAGGCGGCTAAGAAGCTGGCAAAAGAGGCGGATGTGATCCTGTTAGCCCAGGGCTCCATGGCGCGGCTGGAAGAGCCTTTAAACAAGGTGATCCCGGTGCCGGTGCTCTCCAGCCCGAAAAACTGCGCGCTGGCGGTCAAAAAGGCGCTGGGGCTGTGAGAAAGGGGGAGACGTTGGATGAAAGCGTTTATGATTGAAGGAAAAGACGTGTCCTATTTTACGGATGTGCCGGAGCCCCAGCTTACGGACGGTGATTCCGTCAAGGTCCAGGTGGAGTCCGTGGGCATCTGCGGGACAGATATCAAGATTTTTGAGGGAAAGCACTCCCAGTCCATTGGAGCCAAGCGCATCCCCGGGCATGAGTTTGCCGGGATCGTCACCGAGGTGGGGCCGGATGTGAAGGATCTTGCCCCCGGCGACCGGGTGGTGCACGAGCCTATCCTCTACTGCGGCAAATGCTACGCCTGCCGCAACGGGCAGGGAAATGTGTGCAGCAGCCTCCATGTGACGGGCTGCAATATGAGCGGCGGCATGGAAGAATTTTTTGTGGCCCCCCGCAGACAGTGGCATAAGCTTCCGGACTGGATCACATGGGATCAGGCCGCCCTCATAGAGCCCTACACCATCGCGGCCCAGGTGTGCGCCCGGGCGGAGGCCAAGGCGGAAGACACCATGCTCATCCATGGGGCGGGCCCCATCGGCCTGATGCTGGCGGACACAGCCATGCATATGGGGCTGACGGTCATGATCAGCGAGCTTGCCGACGGCCGCCTTGCGCTGGCCAGAAAGATCGGCGTGACCCACGTCATTGACGCCAAGAAGGAGGACGCCAGCGAGGCGGCCCTGCGCATCACGGAGGGGGTGGGCCCCAACATCGTGTGCGACTGCGCGGGCGTCCCGAAGATGGCGGAGGAGGCCTTCCGAATTCTCTCGCCAGCAGGGCGGTTCGTCCCGGTGGCAGGGGTCAAATTTGAATGCGACGGCTATATCGCCATGCGCAAGCAGTTAAAGATCGTGGCGTCCCGTCTGCAGATGCACCAGTTTGTACCGGTGATCGCCAGGTTCAAGCTGTACCAGGAGCACGCCCAGCAGATGATCACGGACGTATATGATTTTGACGACACGAAAAAGGCCTTTGAGTACGCCAGCGAGCGCCATCCCGAGACGGGAAAGATTGTCCTGCGCTTCCACAAGGCGGAGGATGTGCAGGCATGAAAGGAGATGAATCGCTATGACACCATTATCTGACGCCCGGGTGCGCGAGCTGGAGGCCCTGTGCCATGCGTTCCGGGTGGAAACGATTGAACTGCTCCACAGGGTACAGACGGGCCATGCGGGGGGATCCCTGTCCGCCTGCGAGATCCTGACCGTGCTCTACATGGAGTGCGCCAATATTGGACCTGAGAATATGGATGCCCCGGACCGGGATCGGATCGTGCTCTCCAAAGGGCACGGCGCGCCCATGCTGTACTGGTGCCTGTGCGAGAGGGGATTTTTCCCGAAAGAGGAGATGAATACCCTCCGCCAGCTTGGCAGCCGCCTGCAGGGACACCCCTGCATGACGAAGACGCCGGGGGTGGAGCTTTCCACCGGACCGCTGGGCTTGGGACTGTCCGCCAGCGTGGGCATGGCCTGCGCCAACCGGCTGATGAAGAATGACGCCTATGTGTTCACTGTGCTGGGGGACGGGGAGCTTGACGAGGGCACCGTATGGGAGGCGGCCATGTCAGCCGCGAAATTTGCATGCGATCACCTGGTGGCCATTGTGGACTGGAATAAGGTGCAGCTGGACGGCTTTACAAACGATGTTATGCCCATCGGGGACCTTCGGGCAAAGTGGATGAGCTTTGGCTGGAATGTCTGGGAGTGCGACGGCCACAACATCGGCCAGCTGTATGAATGCATGGAATCGGCCAAGGAAAAGAAAAACGGCAGGCCCTGCGTCATCCTTGCGAACACGGTAAAAGGCAAGGGCGTATCATTTATGGAAAATACGAACAAATACCACGGCAAGGCGATTGACGACAGCGAATACGCCCGTGCCATGGCGGAACTGGAGGGAGAGAAGGCATGAAAGCATTACGTGAAGCATATGGCGAGTGCCTGCGCAAATACGGCCAGGCCAATGAAAAAGTTGTAGTGCTGGATGCGGATCTCGCGACCAGTACAAAGTCCGTGATGTTCGCCCAGGCGTGCCCGGACCGGTTCTTCGACGTGGGGATCGCGGAGGCGAACATGGTATCCATGGCGGCAGGGTTTGCGGCCAGCGGATTTATTCCTTTTATCAATACATTTGCCACCTTTGTGGCCAGCATCTGCGCGGTCAGCGCAAAGAGCCTGATCGCCTATTCCGACCTGAATGTGCGCCTGATGGGCGGAAACAACGGCCTGACCGGCGGCTACGACGGCGCCACCCACCACAGCATTGACGACATCAACGTGATGCGGGGGATCCCGAACATGCTGGTGGTGTCTCCCAGCGATCCGGTGATGGTGGACTGGCTTGTGAGGACTTTGATTGACGACTACAAGGGGCCGGCCTATGTGAGCATCTCCCGCAGCGGCGCGGGCGATGTGTACGCACAGGGGGAGAGTTTCACCCTGGGCAGGGCAAAAGAGGTGCGGGACGGAAAAGACGCGACGGTGTTTGCCTATGGGCTGTCAGTGGCCCGGGCGGCAAAAGCGGCAGAGGCCCTGGAGGCGGAGGGCATCTCCGTGCGGGTCTGCGACATGTTTACGATTAAACCCCTTGACCGCCAGGCCGTGGTGGACGCGGCCCGCCGGACGGGCGCCATTGTCACCGTTGAGGAGCACTCCATCATCGGCGGACTGGGAAGCGCTGTGGCGGAGGTCCTGGCTGAGGAGGGGATCGCTGTTCCCTTCACCCGGGTGGGGATCCGGGACTGCTTTACGGAGAGCGGATCTTATGACCAATTGGTGGAGCATTTTGGAATCGGCGCAAACGCCATTGAAGAGGCCGTGCGCGCCGTTGTGAAGAAGAAAGGGGGTTCTGTTTTATGACCCAGGAAGAAAAAAGGCTGTACCGCATCAGCTATGAGCTGCGCCAAAAGGCGGTTGACATGGTGTACCATGCGAAGACAGGCCATGCGGCTCCCAGCCTTTCTATGGCGGAAATGATCGCGGCGCTCTATTTTGATATCCTGAACCTTGATCCGGAAAATCCCCATTGGCCGGATCGGGACCGGTTCGTCCTGTCAAAGGGCCATGCCTGTCCTATTTATTACGCGGCTCTGGCAAAGCGGGGCTTCTTCCCGGAGGAGGATCTGATGCAGTACCGCGCCCTTAATTCCAAGCTGCAGGGGCATCCGGACATGCGCAAATGCCCGGGAGTTGACATGACCACAGGATCCCTGGGAAACGGAGTGGCGGCCGCAGTGGGCATGGCGCTCATTGGAAAGAAGGATCACAGGGATCACTATGTGTTCGCCATCGCCGGGGACGGGGAGATCCAGGAGGGCATCGTGTGGGAGGCCGCGCTCTACGCGGGCAACGCAGGCCTGGACAACCTTATCCTCTTTGTGGACAATAACGGCCTTCAGAGCGGCGGCAGTGTAAAGAACATCCAGGATCTGGGCGATATCGCGGCAAAATTCCAGGCGTACAAGTGGGATACCCAGGTCATTGACGGACATAACATCACGGAGATCCGCGCCGCCGTGGAGACGGCCAAGGGACGTAAAGGGACGCCCTCGGCCATCATCGCGAAAACAGTGAAGGGGCGCGGCGTGTCTTTTATGGAAAATCAGTACCTGTGGCACATGAAAGCCCCGAACGACGCAGAGTATGCCCAGGCAAGCGAAGAATTGGGAAAGGCGGTGAAGCAGTATGAATGAGATGGTATCAACCCGTACAGGCTTTGGACACGGGCTTTTAGAGCTGGCTGCGGCGCGCCCGGATATCCTGGTGACGAGCGCGGACACCTACCGCTCCTTTGCCCTTGGAGATTACGTCAATCAGTTTCCTGACCGGTATTTTGAATTCGGCATCGCGGAGCAGTGCATGATCACGGCCTCCGGGGCAATGGCAAACGAGGGATACACGGTGTTCAGCGTGGGCTACAGCCCATTTCTGTCCATGCGGGCCGTGGAGCAGATCCGCACATTCGTGGCCTACCCGAACCTGAATGTGAAGATTGTGGCAGGCCTTTCAGGCCTTTCCGGCGACACGGACGGCGTCACCCACCAGGGCACGGAGGATCTGGGGATTATGCGTACCATTCCCAACATGACGGTGCTCTGTCCGGCGGACGCGGTGGCCGCAAAGGCCTTTGTGAAAATCGCGGCGGATCTGGACACCCCGGTGTACCTGCGGCTGGGACGGGGGGCCACCCCGGTGATCTATCCGGAGAACCAGGAATTCACCCTTGGAAAGGCCGTGCGGGTGCGGGATTTCGGTACGGATATGGCCATTCTGGCGGCCGGCCCCTGCGTGGGGGAGGCGGCGAAAGCGGCCGAAGCGCTCCGGGAAAAGGGGATCGGGGCAAGGGTACTGGACATGCACACGGTGAAGCCCCTGGACGAGGAGGCGGTGCTTAGCGCCTGCGCGGAATGCAGAAACCTCCTGACGGTAGAGGACGGGACCATCTACGGAGGCCTTGGCGGAGCCGTGGCCGAGGTCCTGGCGGAAAAGGGCGCTCTCCCGCGCCGCTTTAAGCGCCTGGGCCTGACCACCTTCGGCACGGCTGGATCCCTTCCCGGCCTTCTGGGATTTTTCGGCCTCGACGCTGCAGGCATAGTGAAAGCGGCGGAGGAAATCATCTGAACGGTTGCGAAATTCGGTTGCGAAATTATTGCATAGAGGTTTGATATTCGGGGAGGGATGTTGTATAATGAAAAAGGCACATGCCTTACGCTATGAACAAAGGAGAGTCAGCGCTCATGACAATTTATGATATTGCCAAGCTTGCTGGGGTTTCCGCCAGCTCCGTATCCCGGGTTGTCAACCAAAAACCGGGGGTGAATCCGGAAACACGCCAGAAAATACTGAAAATAATGGAAAAAAACAACTATTCCCCGAATGCAATCGCTCGCGGTCTGGTCAGCCAGTCCTCCAAGACCATTGGAATTTTGGTTGCAGATATCCGCAACATCCACCACACGGACGGCGCGTATTATATCGAGAAGGAGCTGATTGGCCTGGGATACTGCTGCATCATCCTCAACACCGGCGACAGGGACGAGGACAAGGTGCACGCCATCGACATTCTGAACCGGCGGCGGGTAGAGGGCGTAGTGATGATGGGATCCATTTTTCAGTGCGACGCGGTGAAAGAGGCAATTTCACAGCAGATGAGCGATGTGCCGGTGGCGATTGTCAACGGCTGGCTGGATCTGCCTAACGTGTACGGCATACTGTCCGACGAGCAGGGGGGCGTGGCCTCCTGTGTGAAGTATCTGATGGCAAAAGGGCGCAGGAAGATTGCCTTTATCTGCGATAAGCCCTACAACCCAAGCAACCGGCTGAAGGAGAGCGGCTATCTCCAGAGCGCCAGGGACTTAAGTATCACGCCCGCCGAGTGGAGCTACCGCACGGAAAATACGCTGGAGGGCGGCTATGAGGCCACGCTGCAGGTGTTAAAGGAACACCCGGATGTGGACGGCATTGTTTACGCTGTGGATCTGCTGGCCGCAGGGGGGCTTCAGGCCCTTCACGCCCAGAAGGTTCCGGTGCCGGAGCAGGTGGCCATCATCGGCATCAACAACTCCACCTATGCCCAGATCTGCTCCCCGTCGCTTACCTCCCTGGACAACAAGCGGATGGAGGCCAGCGTTATGGCGGCCCGCTTCGTGATCGACCATATTTCCGGGAAAAAGAACCCGAACCGGATGATGCTGCTGCCGGATCTGGTGGTGCGGCAGAGCACCTGAGCGCAGGAGCATCCAGGTGCCCACAATATAGGATGTCAGGAAAGCCGCCGCAGGTTGAACTTGCGGCGGTTCTATTTATATAAAGTAACTGCAATCGATTTTCATAAATGTGCAACAATATTGTGGGAGGAATCTCTGGGAAGGCAGGGAAAGGCATCGGATGAATCCTAAAGATTTCAAGTAATCGATTTCTTTGTATAGGAATAAAAACAAAGTTCCATTTTCGACAGTTTTTACAAAATAACTAAAAATAATGCAGATTTCTCGGGGCGAATTTTATATAATTTATATAAAAGTAATTTTTTATCAATAAAAAACTTGCAATATGTTAGAGGTTTTGCTAAAATAGGCAATAGAAACGAACTGCCATCGATTTCACATCTATCTTGCCTGCAAAAAGGAATGATGCGGCATGAAATGGGGATGAAATTGACATGGAGAGAAAGGAGGAAGGCGTGAAAATTGCAATTTTAGGCGCGGGTGCTATGGGAATGCTTTTCGGCGGCTATCTGGCGCGGTTCAATGACGTTACGCTTATCGACGTTGACCCGTCGAAGGTAGAAAGCGTGAATGCGCAGGGCGTGCGAATCCTTGAGCAGGATGGTTCCGTTACAGCTTCCACTCCCCGCGCCGTGACAAATAGCGCGGGTCTGCCCTGCCAGGATCTTGTAATCGTCTTTGTGAAAGCGATGTTTTCGCGAAGCGCCCTGCGGGAGAACCGGGCGTTAATCGGACCGGATACATATCTGGCTACCTTTCAGAACGGATCCGGGCACGAGGAGATTCTTCGGGAATTTGCAGATCCCGCCCACATTGTGATGGGAACGACGCAGCACAACAGTTCGGTCGCCGGACCTGCCACCGTGAGGCACGGGGCCGGGGGGCCCACAATGATAGGCCCCTTAAACGGGGAGCCGGAGGGCCTGCAGTTTATCGCGGAAAACTTTACGTCCTGCGGACTGCGCTGCCAGGTATCGGATAAAATCCAAAAGATGATCTGGCACAAGATGTTTACGAATGTATCCGCCAGCGTGCTCACCGGCGTTTTCCAAATGCCTTTGGGATTCCTTTTGGACAGCCCCGATGCCTGGGCTTTGACGGAGACGCTGCTCAGAGAGGCTGTGAGAGTAGCCAACGGCGATGGGCTGGGCTTTGACGAGGAAGAAGTGGTGCGGGAGGTGCGGACCCATCTGGAGCATTCCCGAGGCGGTTTTACTTCCATCTACGCCGATCTGCGGGACGGACGCAAGACAGAGGTGGACACCATCAGCGGAAGCGTGGTGCGGGCCAGCCGCAGAAACGGGGTTCCCGCCCCGAGCCATGAATTCGCGGTGCACCTGATCCACGCGCTGGAGGACAGACATGCCATAGTCCCGGACTAATAAATATAAGGAGGAGAAAGTTTATGTGCACGTATCAATTGGGGGATCTGCGGATCGTGGATCTGACAAAGCCCCTCGATCCGAAGACGGAAACCCGCCGCTGCCATATGTACCGGTTCAACACCGGCGGGCCGATCCCGGATTTTCACACCATTATGGATTTGACCAGCCATCTGGGGACGCACTGTGAATGCCCCTACCACCACGATGATAACTGGCCCAGCGTGGCGGAGCTTCCGCTTACCACTTTTATGGGACGGGCGATCTATGTATCCCTCGATCACATGCAGCCCCGCACCCACATCATGCCGGAGGATCTTGACAGGGTATGCAGCGGGCTCATAAAGGAGGGGGATATCGTTCTCATTGACAGCCCCTATAAGCTGGCCCCCTTCACGCCGGACACAAATACGGAGAAGGATAAGCGGCTCTTAGTGGGACAGGATTCTGCGGAGTGGTTTAGGGATCACAAGGTAAAGTGCGTGGGATTTGGAGACGGCGTTTCCATTGAAAACTGCGAGGCCGATGTGAAGCCCTTCCATGATATTCTCATGGCGGAAAATATTGTATTCCTTGAGGTACTTAAGAATCTGGACAAGCTGCGCAGCAGGGTATTCTTTATGTCCTACTCGCCGCTCCCGATTTACGGCCTCGATTCCTGCCCCGTGCGCGCCTACGCCATTGAGGGGCTGGCAGAATTTGGCGAGTAAGTCTCCCTGCGCCCGGCGGGCGTGCCGCTGGACGGTGAAAATCCGGCGGGCGGGACAGGTTTGCCACAACCACAATATTAATTTTCAGAAAGTGAGGAAAATATATGAAACACTCGTTAAAGAAGATGCTGGGAATCTCTCTTGCAGCTGCGATGGTCTTTTCTGCCACCGCCTGCAGCGGATCATCTGAATCATCCACCACAGCGGCTGCGTCCGAAACCACGGAAAATGCTGGGAAGGGGGGCGAAACAGCCGGTGAGACCGAAGCTGAGGCCGCAGAGCCCTCCGGTGAAACCATTACCCTTCGCCTGGGACATACCCAGTCCACAGAGCACCTGATCAACACTTCCGCCCAGAGCTTTGCCGATATGGTGGAGGAGAAGACGGGCGGCGCCATCCATATTGACATCTTCCCCCAGGAGACGCTGGGAACCAATACAGAGCTGGCAGAGGCCTGCTCTAAGGGCGATGTGGATTTCTACATCTCCGCAACCGGCCAGTACACCAGCCGTTATCAGCCCTTCACCATTGTAGAGGCGTTCTATATGTTCCGGGATATGGATCACATGTTTAAATTCTATGAGAGCGACGCGCACCAGCAGCTGGTGGACGGCCTTGCGGAGGCCTGCGACGTACACATCCTTGCGGATCTGTACTACGGCGCCCGCCAGATGACCACCTCTGGCAAACCGTTAAATACAGCGGATGATCTGGAGGGGTTAAAGATGCGCGCCGCCAACGAGCCCCTGCCGATTGCCGCTTTCACGCAGCTGGGCGCAGCCCCCACACCCATTGCCTACAACGAGACTTACCTGGCCCTTCAGCAGAAGACCGTGGACGGCCAGGAGAACCCGCCGGCCTCTATCGCCACCATGAAGTTCTATGAGGTTCAGGACTACATGAACATGACCTACCACCAGTTCCAGATGCTCAGCCTCTTTATGAGCGACGCTACCATGCAGAAGCTCACCCAGGAGCAGGTGGACATCATCTATGAGTGCGCAAAGGCCGTTGCCGAGGAGCACAATCCCAAGGCCATCGAGGAGGAAGAGGCCTACGTAGAGGAGATCGGACAGTACTGCGAGATCGTTGAGCCCGACATCGAGTCCTTCCGCGAGAAGATCGCTCCCATGTACGACCAGTTCATGGATCAGTGGATTGACGGCATGTACGAGGAGATCCAGGGCATGTAGTCCTGCGCGGAAATGAATGGTTCGGAGCGGAGCGCGTCAAAGGGAGCCGGGCTGTCCGGCCCGGCTCCTGCCCTGGAACCATGTGACTTTTTAAAGAGGGGTGAAGGATTTTGCTAGAAAAATTTTCCGATATTTTATTGAAGGTACAGAGGGTGTTTTTTTCAACGGCCCTGGCCGCCATGGCGCTGATTCTGACCGCCCACGTGGTTATGCGATTCGTGTTTAAAGATCCTCTTGTGTGGAC
Organism: uncultured Enterocloster sp.; assembly: GCA_944384065.1. GTDB lineage: Bacteria > Bacillota > Clostridia > Lachnospirales > Lachnospiraceae > Enterocloster. The sequence goes on from CALWRY010000079.1 coordinate 10,055, forward strand.
GGACGAGGTGGTGACCATGATGCAGGGCGTACTGGCCTTCGCCGGCATCGGGTACTGCTTCCACAAGGGGCAGCACACGGATCTGGCTCTTTTGTATGACCGGGTGCCGAAGCAGGTGCAGTGGATCTTTGATATCATCAGCAACGGCGTGATGCTGTTCTGCTGCATCCTGATGATCAAGGTCAGCATCGAGTATACGATTTTTAAGGATATTCCGCTCAACACGATCCCGTGGATGCGCCAGAGCTGGTTTTACGGATTTATCGCGGTGGGCTTTGTCCTCTCCACCGGGTATGTGGTTGCGCGCTTGGTGCGGGTGTTCAAGGACATTTATCTCACGCTGAGCGGTAAGGGAAAGGAGGTAGCGAATTAATGGGTGTCTTATTTGCCTGTTTCTTTGGTTTCCTGTTGATCCGCATGCCGGTGGGCTTCTGCATGCTGTGCAGCTCCATGATCTACGCCCTTGTGTACGATGAGAGCCTGGACATGCTGCTGTCCCGGGCGGTAGCCGGATCCAGCGGCTTCACCCTGCTGGCCCTGGCCTTCTTCATGTTGGCCGGCGATATTATGAACCGGGGCGGAATTACGACCCGCATCTTCAACTTTGCCAAAAAGCTGGTGGGCTGGCTTCCCGGCGGCATGGGCATGGTGAACGTAGTGGACTCCGTTATCTTTGCGGGTATGTCCGGATCCGCTGTGGCGGACGCCGCGGGCATCGGCGCTATGGAGCTCAAGGCCATGAAGGACGACGGCTATGACGATGACTTTGCCATCTCCATCACCGGAGGATCCTCCTGCATCGGTCCCATCATCCCGCCCAGTATTTCCGGCGTTGTGTTCGCCATGGCCAGCGGCGTGTCCACAGGCGCCATGCTGATCGGCGGCATTCTCCCCGGTTTTCTTATGGCCCTTGTGCAGATGATCTACATTTACATTGTGGCGAAGAAGCGCAACTATCCCAGAATCCCCTTCAAGGGCTTCCGCGACCTGGGAATCTCGGCCATCACCACGCTGCCCGCTCTGATGACCCCTGTCATCATCCTGGGATGCATCGCCACCGGCGTGTGCACGCCCACCGAGGCCTCGGTGATTGCGGTTGTCTACGCCATCATCCTTGGGTTCATCGTCAAGGATCTCAGCATTAAAGATCTTCCCAGCATTCTGGACGATACCATCACCACCACCATGGGCGTGCTGTTCATCGTATCAGCGGCCAACTCCTTCGGCTACATTATCACGGCGGCCCAGATTCCCACCAAGCTGGCCGAAATGTTTATGGCGGTTATCACCAACAAGTATGTGGCCCTGCTGATTATCAATGTGTTTCTGCTGTGCGTAGGCATGGTGATGGAGAGTTTGGCAGCCCTGACCATCCTGGTTCCGATTCTGATGCCTGTTGTGTATTCCTTCGGCATTGATCCGGTTCACTTCGGCATTATCTGTATCCTGAACATTACCATCGGCATGCTTACACCGCCGGTTGGCATGGTTCTGTTCACCCTGGCCAACGTGACGAAGAAGCCCTTTGAGAAGGTGGCCCACGCCATGCTGCCCATGATTGCCATAAACTGTATTTCCCTGCTTATCATCACGTACTGCCCGCCGCTTGTGACGTGGCTTCCCAGCATTATGCTGTAGTAGAAAGGAGATTATTTTATGATACCAGTAGCATTGGATCCTGAGATCCGTGAGGGCGTGTTTAAGACCCTTCCCCAGATTTATGATATTCAGAATGAGGAGCTGCGCGGCAAGGTGGCCGACGCCTGGACCTTTGCCCTGCAGATTAACGGCTACAAGCACATTGAGGATATGCCCGGCTCCGGCATGCCGGAGGCCAGCAACCTGGGGGATCAGAGCATGCATATCCGCGCAGTGGGCTACAACGCCGTAAGCCTGTATGAAAATCTGGAGAAGGCCTACAAGATGGATCTGGGCCTGGACAAAGATACGCTCATCGCCTGCGCGCTGCTGCACGATGTGGGCAAGCCCTATGAGTACAACCCGGAAAATCGCGCCCGCTGGGCCGCAAACCACAAGACCACCGGAGCGCCCAATGTGCGCCATCCCGCCTATGGCACCTATATTGCCATTACCTGCGAGCTGCCGGAGGAGGTTGTCCATGTGTGCGCCTGCCACTCACCGGAGGGACGCTTTGTGACCCGCAGCGGCTACGCGACTCTGGTGCACTACGCGGACGACGGATCTTGGTTCTCCTTAGCCAGCCTGTTTGATTTGAATATACCCAAGCTGTAAGGCTTGTACATAAAATAAGAAAGGGAACCGGATGCTCTCTGAAAACAGGGAACGTCCGGTTCTTTTCGCGCGCGGCTGAGCGGCAACAAAAATACATGAAGAAAGCCCTTCCTAAATTGCGAAAAATACGGTATACTATAGAATAAAGGCGAAAAGCCGCCTGTTTTCCAGGAGAGGGAGGTTTTGATGAAGAGAATATTATTTGTTGCTTCAGAGGCAGTACCGTTCATTAAGACAGGAGGTTTGGCGGATGTTGTGGGCTCCCTGCCCAAGTGTTTCAACAAGGAGTACTACGATGTGCGCGTCATGATCCCCAAGTACCTGTGCATCAAGCAGGAGTGGCGGGATAAGATGCAGTATGTAAACCATTTCTATATGGATTATCTGGGGCAGAGCCGGTACGTGGGCATCCTCCAGTATGTCCATGAGGGGATTACCTTTTATTTCATTGACAATGAGAGCTATTTCTGCGGCGCCAAGCCCTATGGCGATTGGTACTGGGATCTGGAGAAGTTCTGCTTCTTCTGCAGGGCGGCCCTGTCCTCCCTTCCCGTGATCGGGTTCCAGCCGGAGCTAGTGCACTGCCATGACTGGCAGACGGGCCTGATCCCCGTGCTTTTAAAGGATAAATTCCACGAGGGTGAGTTCTTCCGCGATATGAAGTCCGTCATCACCATCCACAACCTGAAGTTCCAGGGCGTGTGGGATGTGAAGACCATTCAGCGGTTTACGGAGCTTCCCAGCTACTACTTTACACCGGATAAGCTGGAGGCCTATAAGGACGGCAATCTCTTAAAGGGCGGCATTGTGTACGCGGACGCCATCACCACGGTGAGCAACACCTACGCGGAGGAGATCAAGCTTCCCTTCTACGGCGAGGGCCTGGACGGCCTGATGCGGGCACGGTCCAACAGCCTGCGAGGGATTGTGAACGGCATCGACTATGACGACTTCAATCCGGAGACAGACCCCTTTATCGCCCAGAAGTACAACGCGAAGAATTTCCGCAAGGAGAAGGCGAAGAATAAGAAGGCCCTCCAGGGGGAGCTGGGGCTGCCTGTGGATGAGAAGAAGTTCATGGTGGGCATTGTATCCCCCCTGACGGATCAGAAGGGCTTCGACCTGATCCAGTGCGTGATGGATGAGCTGTGCAGCGACGATATGCAGCTGGTGGTTCTGGGCACCGGAGACGAGCGCTACGAGAACATGTTCCGCCACTATGACTGGAAGTACCACGACCGGGTTTCCGCCCAGATCTACTATTCGGAGCCCATGTCCCACAAGATCTATGCGGCCTGCGACGCCTTCCTCATGCCGTCCCTCTTTGAGCCCTGCGGTTTGAGCCAGCTCATGGCCCTGCGCTACGGCACTGTGCCCATTGTGCGGGAGACCGGCGGCCTT
>CALWRY010000080.1 GCA_944384065.1 uncultured Enterocloster sp.
TCATGGCTCAGCTTATAATAAACAGCCGTGGCTCCCTCAGGCGACTGCACGTAGTGCTTCCAGACCTCCCGCACCACCTCGCTGGGTCTGGGCATCAGGCAGTTCATCAGCCGGGTGTCAAAGAGATCCCGGTAAACCACGCTGTCATTTTCCAAAACCCCTGTCTCATGGGCGTAATCCAAAAGCTCCCTCAGAATGTCCTCCAGATCCCCTGTTTCCACATCCCCTGCAGGCTCCTCATACTCGTCCATGCCCATAACCTCCAGGATCTGGTTCCTGGCGTAGATGGCATCCTCCTCTGCGATAAGTCCCGTTTCCAGCCCGTAGTTCACCAGGCGGCTTATAGCGTCGTAAATCATCTGTGATTCCCCCTTCTATGTTCTAAATCATTCCCTCTCATTGTACCCCCGAACCGGCCATATGGCAATGCTATTTTCTTCACAAACCTGCTGATTTTATGCGGCAATCCAGACCCCTGGGAAAGAAAGCGCCTGCCGCCCGGGAAGCTTCCCTCCCTCTCAGACGCCGCTCTCCCACAGCCCCCGGATCCGCTCCGTGATAATTCCGCCCAGCAGGCCGATGGCCGCGCCGGCCCCGCAGCCCGCTGCCAGCAGCACCGGCAGATAGGCAAATACCCCGAAGGTCTTCACCACAAAGGCCGCCACCAGGAACTGTCCGATGTTGTGGAACACCCCTCCCAGGATGCTCACCCCCACGATGCCAAAGAGGCCAAACCGCCTGCAGGCCGCCATGACGAGGAGGCTGAGAGCCGCGCCTCCCACGCTGAAGATCACCGAGGACATATTGCCAAAGGTAAATCCCGTAAGGAGGATCCGCACCAGATTCACCGCCGCCGCCGGACCCGCGCCCAGGGAATAGAGGATGGTCACGGTCACCAGATTGGCCAGGCCCAGCTTCACCCCCGGCGCCCCCAGATAGACGGGGAGCAGGCTCTCCACATATCCCAGCACAAAGGCCAGGGCAATAAAAAGCCCGTAGAGGGCTGTCTTTCTCGCACGGTTCATAATTCCATACCTCTCTTGTCTCCCATCCCTTCCTGTGGTACAATGGGCCTGTTTGCAGCACCAAAATCTTCTCAGACAGAAAGGAGCGCAGCCATCCGGACCGCCTGCCCGGATGCCTGCACAAAAATCGCCGATGAACATGATAAAAAAACGGGATCTCATCCTGGCAGCCCTCATCCTGTGCGCTGCCGCAGCCATCCTTCTATACAATAAGGGCCGCGCCCCCGCCGCAGCCGCCCAGATCACCTCGGGCAGCCGGATCGTGGCCCAGCTTGACCTAAGCCAGGACCAGGAGCTGGACGTAAAAGGCCCCCAGGGCGGGCGCAACCATCTGATCATAAAGGACGGGGAAATCTGGTGCAGCCAGTCGGACTGTCCGGACAAGCTCTGCGTAAAGCAGGGAAAAAAGAGTCTGGACGGCGATACCATTGTCTGCCTCCCCAATCAGATGGCCGTGACCATCCTGGCTCCCTGACCGCTTTCTACAGGGAGCTTCCCCCCTCCGCCTTCACCTTCCTGTCAATCACCGCCTGTATCACAGGCACCAGGAAGATGGCCACAATACCGCCTGCAAATCCATTGTTGTACAGATTCATCCCCCCGTAGACAATCCCCACATTTAAAGCCACCGAGGAGTGGAGATACCCGGCCAGGATCCCGGCCGCCGGCCCAAAGGCGCCGGCCACGGGAGCCAGGGTGGTGGAGAGAAGCAGGGCCAGCAGGGGCGAGGGCTGGCTGATCTCCCAGGTCTTGGTAAAGCTTGCCAGATACACGCCCAGCATAATGGGCAGAATATTTCTCAGGTGCTTTCCCGTAGCGCTGAAGCCCACAATGGTAAAAATACCGCCGATGGTGGGTCCGTTCAGCTCCCCGCCCACGGCCAGGATACAGCCCATGGCGAACAGGCCGTTGGCGCCCATGTTGAACATGGCCGCCGCTCCCCCTTCCTCCTTCAGGTAATCCGTGCCCCCGATCCCGCTGCTCTTTAGGATCCGCAGATAGTCGGAAAAAATCTCTTTTCCCCGGGTCACAGCCCCGGCAAGCATCATTCCCCCGAAGAGAATTCCCAGGATAATTGTGAACTGGCGGTTAAATCCCGTGCCCCATATGAGCCGGGACTCCACCTCAAACCCAAAGGATTTGATAACCGATACAATCACCGTGGCGATGATCCCGGAAGCAAAGCCCACATTGTAAAGAGAGTAGCCCTTATGGGCAAAATGAACGCTGGCAGCCAGGGGAGGCAGGAAAAAACCGATCACGCACCCCACAGCCAGGGCAATGCCCATCCGGGCTATGAGGGGCAGATCGCCTATGGACATCATTTCCGTGATAATGGGGGAAAGGCTAGTCCCGTAAAGTCCGGTATACACATACCGCCGGATCGATGTGCGGCAGACCCTGGCGTAGAGCCAGACCCCCGCCAGTATGGCCCAGATATTGAGCAGGTTCTTGCCGAAGAGGGAAAATCCGAACATCAGGCAGGCGGAGGTAATGGTGTGCCCCGTCATATCCATTCCCAGAAAATACACAATGGCAATGCTCATCAAAGACAGGGCCCCCGCGTTGATCAGGGCTGCCCCCACGCCGCCCACCACAAAGTAGTCGGTGATCAAGAAATCCGGTTCCCGTATCAGCCGGATAATGCCGGGCACAATGGTGTCAATGGGCTGAACAGCCAGTCCAATCACCATAAAATACACCGGAATCAATGAGAGGAGCAAAAATTTCTGGTTCCTGCCCATATGCCCATGCCTGCAATATTCCCTCAGCCTCTTCATCCACACGCCTCCTTCACTGTCCTACCTATAATGATACATGAAAAAGGCGGGATCGGTAAAGAGTATTTTACGTATTTTTTTTCGTGCGGAACATGGATTCCTGAAGAAGCCACCCGGCCCGGAAGAAATTCATCAGCTGCCAGTACCCGGCCCCGGAAAGCCCGTATTCCTTAATCAGGTCAAATTTCGCCTTGTAGCTGCGCACATCCTCGAACCAGACCTCGTGCTGGATCCCGTACTGCCAGTACCGGAACCATGGGCACTGGGCCGTCTCGTCAAACCGTATCTCCACCCCAAAATCAATGGCCAGCTGCAGGGCCTGGCTGTGGCTTATCGTCCTGGCCCTGGTCACTCCCCTCTCATAGGGAAGAGGCCAGTCATACCCGTAATTGGGGATTCCCAGGCTCAGCTTATCCGGCGCAATCTCCGTCACCGCATAGTCCACCACCCGGCGAACCTGGTTAATCGGGGCCACAGCCATGGGCGGCCCCTGGGAATAGCCCCACTCATAGGTCATAAGCATGGCCCGGTTCGCCGCCTTCCCCAGGAGCCGGTAGTCGATCCCCTGATAGAGAATCCCCGGCTGATCCGAAGACGTCTTGGGCGCAAGAGCCGCGCTCACCGGATAGCCAAAGACATTAAAAATCCGGGCCGCAAGGGCCACAAACTCCGGATACCGCTCCCGATCCTCCGCCAGCACATACTCGAAATCAAAATCCATCCCCCCGTAGCCCCTCTCCTGCATGGTCTGGCCCAGCTCCCAGATCAGGCGCTCCTGCCGGGCGCCGTCCCGCACAAGGGCGGATACCAGGTTATTGTTGAACCTCCCATTGGAATCCAGGGGAGTCAGCGTGAGGATCGGCCGCACCCCCGCCGCCCCCGCAAGCCCCGTCATCCACAGATCGTCGCTTGCCGGATAGACAATAGTTCCCTCCTCCGTAAACCCATACGAAAATACATACAGATCCGTCAGATAGGGAAGCGTCTCCTCCAGCGTCTGGGCGCTTATAAAAGGATAGGCGTAACCAAAACTATAGAGGGGACGCCGGCTGGCATCCGGTCCATTTCCAATAAAAAGAGCCTGGCCAATGGCCAGGCGGTAGGGATACTCTATCTGGTTCTCCCAAATCAGTTGATCCACGGGAACATTCTGGGACGCGGCGATGGCGTCTACAGTGTCCCCGGCCTTCACGACATAAATACGCATCTGCACAGGCCCCCTTTGGCATTCTCCTAAAAGTATATGCCCCGGAGGCCGCCTTCATTACTGGATCCAGGACCCGTCCGCTCCCACATAGTAGCCGTCGGGCGTCGTGGTGTTGGCCAGCATCTCGCCGCTGGGCTGGCAGTAGTACCACTTATTGTTCCACAGGATCCAGCCGGTAACCATGTATCCGGCCTCATTGAAATAGTACCAGTAATTGTTGATGAGCTGCCACTGGTTCACCGGATAGGTCTTATCCGGGTTGCAGTACCACCAGCCCACAGAGTCCAGTAGCCAGGCCCCGGTGCTGGAATTCTGGGCCACGCCGGGCCCGCCGCTTGCATAGCTTCCGTAGGTGTCAGAGGTATAGTAGGCGGAAAGCCCCTCCCCGTTCCTGCGGATCTCCCTGGCCTCGCTGGAGTCCACAGCCAGCACATCCGACTCCTCCCAGCTTCCCTTGTTGGAGGAATTGTACACGGCCCGGACGCGGAAATAATAATCGCCGCCCTTGGTGAACTCATCGGAAAAGTTGTAGCTGTCATTGTAAACCGTCTTCACGGAGGTAATGGAATCCCCGTCCCGGTACAGCCTGATCTCATAGCGCTCCGCGTCCTCCGGCTCCTCCCAGAAGGCGGTGCCGTCGTCCTCGTCCCAGCCCAGGCTGCGGATATCCAGATCATAACCCCCGTACCGGCCGCCGTCCCCGTTCAGCCGGGCCAGAGTGATATAAATGTAGACAACCTCATCGTGGTCGGACACGGAGGTTACCGTTCCCCCATCCCCGCTCAGATCCACATCGTCCTTGGAGATGCCGGAGAACTCATACCCGTCCCAGGAGGTCACCGTCACCTTCAGCCTGGGCTTATCCCCGTCCTCCCAGGCATCGCTCTTGGAAGGATCGTTCGTAATCTCCACCTCCGCCACATCATACCCGTCGCCGTCCGCTGCCACATCCACGTACCCGCCGCTCTCCCCTGCCTGAATGTAGGAAGTGATGTCCAGATATATCTCGTCGATGGTGTCATCATCCCAGGAAGCCATGGCGGGAAACGGCACGGTCAGGCAGGCCGCTCCGACAGCCAGCCCGGCAAACAAACCCTTTGTCTTCAACCTCATATATGTTCCCTCCTCTGCTCTATCTTTATGATAACACAAAAGGGGGTGAAAATTAACTTACGAATTCCTTTCAAGCTGTGAAGTTTCTGTGAACGGATCGCCCGCCTGCCGGTTTCACGCCTTCTTCCCCTTCTTCCTGCGCTTCTCCTCATACATGGCCCGATCCGCCTGCTGGAGAAAAAGGCCGATGGGCTGTTCCTTTCTGTGCCGGGCAATGCCGATGCTCACAGAGGTCCTAAGCTTTGGATAGTTCTCCCCCATAAACGCCTCGTACTGCTGCCGGATAAGGGCGGCCTTTTTCTCCGCAGTCTCCCGCTGCTCCATCCCGGTATAATACACCAGGAATTCATCTCCCCCTATCCGGGCCACCACGTCCTGCTTTCTGGAACAATTTCTTAAAATCGTTGCCAGGCGGATGAGCACGTGATCGCCGGCCAGGTGCCCGAAGCTGTCATTTACCGCCTTAAAATTGTCAATATCCATAACCAGAAGGAAGCCCTCTTCATCCCGCCGGAAGGCCTCCTCCATCTGCCGTCTGGCCCCCCGCTGGTTGCTCACCCCCGTCAGGGGATCCTGGGACGCCTCCGCGCGCAGGCGCTCCTCCGCCACAATCCGCTCCGAGATATCCGTCACCACGCTGAGGATCACATTTCCCTCGATGCGGCAGCCCTGATCATGGACCCACATCTCCTCGCCGCTCTTCTTCAAAAGGCGGTACTCAAGAGAATACTCTCCTTCCCGCTCTATCCGGCTCCGTATCTCCTCCTCTGCGGACTCCCGATCCTCCGGGTGGATCAGCCGGGCCGTATAGCCTTCCGTCGCCCTTCGCAGCTCCTCGTAGGTATAGCCAAGGGAGCGCAGCAGCGAGTCATTGATCATATACAGGGGAAAGCCCTCCTCATAGTAGCGCCCAATCACGCCTCCGGGAATAAGCCGGAACATCAGAGCCATCAGCTCCTTCCCATAGTGGATGCTCCGCGCGTCCCCGGCGCCCTCCCCATATAGAATGGCCTTTGCGCCGTCCTCCTGCGCCGCCTGGCTGTCGTCTTTTGTGCTTAATATTCCTTCCATCAATACCACCCCCCCCCCCGCATCAAAATGATAGGGACAGCACGCATCTGCGGTAACAGCCGTCTGGGCTGCTGCCATTGGTATGTACCGTCCCTGGTACTGGTTCGAAAAGTATTGTAATTACCCTGCTAATTCTAGCATAGTATGGGGGGAATTGCAATTACAAATTAACCCCTGTTGTCTCTTTTGTGCGGCAGTGCATAATACATATATAGCCTCTCATATTTCTTTATAAATTCCGCACAATCGTAGGGCCTTACATTCACTGCCGACTGCCTCCCCATCCGCTCCCTTTCCTCCGGATGTCTGGCCAAAAATACCATCCGTTCTGCCAGATCCTTTTGATCCCCCGGAGGGATTAAAAAACCATTGTCCGTCACAATGTCCCGAACTCCTCCCACATCCGTCGCCAAAATGGGGAGCCCAGCCGCCATAGCCTCCAGGATAGAAAGCGGAAGTCCCTCATAGTCAGAGGACAATACAAACACATCCCCCTGCGCCAGGTAGTCCCGCACATTCCCCACATTTCCCGCAAAGGCCACCGATCCCCGCAGATCCTCTTTATCCGCCCGCCGGTGAAGCTCACCCCGCAGCTCTCCATCCCCCACCATCACAAGCCGAAGCCCCGGAATCTGTTTTCTTGCCTGGGCAAACGCTTCCAGAAGAAGGGCCTGGTTTTTCTGCCGCATCATGCGGGCTACATGGACAAACGTTATATCCTGTCCGGCCTTTACCTCCCGGTTCACCGCGTATTTTTCCGTGTCCACCGGATTATAAATCCGCTCTGTGTCCTTGAGGTCGGGATACATCTCCCTAAGCTCCTTTTCCACCGTATGGGAAATGGCCACAGGGATCGCCTTCTGCCGCCGGTACAGAAGAGAAATCAATATCTGGTACTTCCTCTTAAATTCCCAGGACGGCTTGTTGTGTACCGTATGGAGGAGCCGGACCGGGTGGGTAAGTACATAGGGAGCTGCAAAAGCAAACGCATACATGTGGGAGTGTATCAGATCCGGCCGGAAGTCTGCCAGACAGCGGTAAACCTTAAAGAACACCTTCCAGGCGCTCCCCTCCCCTTTTCCCCCGTAAAACAACGCTGCGCCCGATGCCTCCATTCTTTCCTGGACATGGTTCTTCCTGGGTCCTGCTAACGATATCACCAGAAGTTCAAATCGGGATTTGTCCAGTCCCTGCGCCAGGCAGGCCGCCATATGTTCTGTCCCTCCGATGTCAAAGGAGGGAAGAATCATCGCTATTTTTATCTTTCTCACCGGTTTTCTCCTCCGCTTATGCGAATCAGGTAGTCATGCAGGTTCAGGACGCTCCCCACCTCACAGGCATCGGGGCGGCTCCCCATAATCACTCCTTCCGGCTTATGGCCTCCGGAAATGATCCAGTGCATGGCGTTGATCCCGAACAGACGGCGGCCAAAAAGCCCCCGATCCACCCCATATTCCGGCTGCATCCGGTATACAATATCCGGATAATTTTCCACATGCTCTCCCGCATAAATCTCTTCCCGCTTTTTCACCCACAGCATGACCGGCCTTCCCTGATCCTCCACTTTCAAAAGCCTGCGGATAATCTCCCCCCGCAGCGTCTCATAGGACGCATCCTCCGGCAGCAGGGATCGATCCAGCAGAATCCCTCCATAGGGATTTGTCCCGTCAAATTTGGGGGCATAAACCGCTTCCCTCCGGCCGGAAAAAACATACTCCGCATTTTTTACCTTATGGGCAAAGGCAAATTGCTTAAAAAATTTTGTCCCCGGCTCCACAATATGAAGCGCGTCCAAAATGCGGAACATAGAATTCTTCCCATACTCCACCGCTCTCTTTTTCAGTCCCCGGTCCGGGATAAACCCCTGGCGGATCAGCCATTCATTGATATAAAAAACCTTTTCGCACCGGCGCCCATGGCCGTGATCGCTGAACACAACCACCTGGCAGCTGTCTCCATACCGCTCCATAATGTGTTTTACATTTTTTTCCATTAATTGGTACATTTCCCTGACGGAATCAGCCAGCCTTCCTCCCTTTGGATGCGTCCGATCCCCTGGATCCGTATATCTCCACAAAAAATGCTGCATCCGATCCGGCGTGGTAATTCCCAGAAATGCAAAGTCATAAAAATCCCTCTCAAAATACCGGCAGAAGGCGTCAAACTGTCTCTGGGAGAGTTCCATGGTGCGCCTAAAAAAGGCCTCCATCTCCCGGTCCGCAGGGTGATCCACCATCCCTCCGATGGGCGGAAGGGAAGAAAAGTCTACAAGCTCCGGCCGGTTGGCGCTCACCTCTCCCCCTTCAAACACGGGCCCGCTGATCATCAGGCCGTTGACATCCCAAGCCGGATAGGCCATAAAAGGATTAAAAATGAATACCCGCTTTCCCTGCTTCCCCAGCACATCCCAAAAGGTATTGCCGCGGATGACAGAATAATCCCCTTTTACCTTATTCTTAAAATCCAGATAATCAATGGATTCCAAAATCCCGTGCTCCGCAGGGTTAAGCCCTGTGTAGATCGTGGTCCAGGAGGGAATCGAATCCGCAGGAACCACGGACGCAAGCGGTCCCAGCCTGCCGCCGTCATAAAGCGCTTTAAAAAACGGAAGCTGTTCCTGATTCTCTCTTATATAAGCGTAGTCCAGGCCATCCAGAAGGATGGCGATTGTCTTTCCCACCATAGCAGCTCCTTTCACATTCCCAGGACTTGTTTCTTCACTTCCCCATACACGGACGCAAGCGGTGCTTCCCCGTCTACGGATACCCAGCCGTCTTCCTCCTTCAAACGCTCATAAACCGCAAAACGTTTTTCCAGATACTCCCGGTCTGGGATATCGTTTTTTCTCTGAAAGCATACCTCCGGCCGCACCCGGATATAAATAATCCGGTTAAGAGAGGGAAAGAGCCCTTGAAACCGGCGGATTTCCCGGCAGATTTTCTCCGGCGTATAGGAGAAATTAATCCCCTGGTCTATAAAAAGATCCGGATAGTAGCGGTCAAATACCATATTTTCCCCCTTTATCAGAGAGAAGAACGTCTTGGCATAAAACTGGCAAAGATAGTCTGTGAGAGCCAGTCCCATCCATATCCCGCGAATCAGTGCAAAACGGAATAATTTTTTCTTAATTCCCTTCTTTTTCCGGTACTGGATAGACAGGTCCTCCTGCGGATTTCCCCCGCCCGCCGCCTTTTCCTCCTTCCGCTTAAAGATCCGGTACGCAGGGCCCAGAAGCTTAGGCTCCCACCGCACCCACACAAATCTCCAGGAAGAAAACGTCCTATCCGCCTTCAGTTTTTGAATGTTGGCGGATTTTCCCGATCCGTCTAATCCCATAAGGGCCGTTCTTCTGCACCGGCTCATTGTCTGTCCTCCTCCTGTAAAATCCTTAAAACCGCTTTATCCCAATCATAATCCATGACAGCCCTCCGGTTTTTCAGCCCGTCGGAGGCGGTCAGTCCCTCAAGCGCCCGGCTTATTTTTTCCCCATCAAAGGAGGTGAGAAAGGCGAAGCCCGGCTGCCCCAAAAAGTCTGTCAGTCCCTCGTAGGCGGCAGCCACCACAGGAAGTCCGCAGGAGGCGGCCTCCAGCACGGAAAGAGGGCTGTCAATACAGTGCTCCGGCTCAGACACAGGGAAAAAATAAATATCCGCCGCCTGGTAAATCTCTTCTATCCGTTCTATATATGTGTCAATAATCCGTATATTTTTCTCTGCCTCCAGCCTGTCCCTCAGACTTTCTTCCTGTGCTGTCACAGAGCTGACCACCAGGATCACCTGATAGCCCTTTGGCACGTCCAAAAGACTTCTCACGTTTCTCCCGGTTTTTAAATGCCCAACATGAAGAACAACCCTGGCATCCTTGGCAATCCCGTATTTTTCCCGAAGACGCGCTTTCTCCTCCGGGTCTGCGGGCTTAAACCTCTTTGTGTCCGCTCCCAGCCGCAGGCGGATAACCTGCTTGGCTCCCGACTGTTCGTAAAGATGCCGTGACTGTTCGGAAAGCGCGAGGACCTTTGCCCCGCTCCTTCTTAAGAGAAAGCGGGCCGTTCTTCCCATAGGATGGCGGAGAGCAAAAAGCACAAGGACACGGCCTTTCGAGACAGCTGAAAGCACAAACACCCGGACAACCGACGCCAGGGTATTGGAGGCAAAGGGAATGTAGAGGATCTGCCCTTTTTCCCGCCGGATCATTGAAAACAGTTCCCGGTTCAAGAAGAGGCGGTTTAGGTGCAGGCGAATGTCCGCCCCATGGACCGCGCTATTTTCTGCTTCTGCGCTATTCCCGCCGTAGGACACAGCCAGGATGGACGGACGGCTCTCTTTCAGGCGTTTCGCCAGGCTCGCCGCTGTCTTTAAGCATCCCTCGTCCGTCTTTTTCTCCAGACAGTCTGAAAGAATCACCACAGCCGATCCTCCCTCCCCTTTTCTGCCAGCCTGCTGCGGCTCTTCTCTGAAAGCCCGTCGCTAACCTCTCCCTCCCTCTCGCAGGTACTGCGCTTATCAAGTTCCTCTTTTGTAACTCTTTTATCCCGCAGATCCCGCACCGCAGGAATCTCATACATAGAATACTTTTTCTTCGTCCAGAATCTCATCTTGTGCCAGAGCACCCATCCTGCAGGCTTCCATATGTATTTATGCATGGCCGGGCTGACGCTCCCGATCATCCAGCACTGCCGTTTGCAGCCGCGCACCTTTCTTCGCACCGCCTCGGCCTGGGGGCTGTTCCACAGCTCCTCCCAGGTCTGCTCATTCAAATTTCCCATAACCTCCTTCTCCCTGGTGCCATTGCAGGGCATCACATCCCCGTAAGGGTCGATGAAGAAGGTGTCAAAACTCATATCACAGGGGAGCAGACGCTCCTGCCCATAGATATAGTTGATGAGTCCGTGATTAAAATAGGCCCGGAACCACTTCTTGGGCGAAGAACTGTTTAGCAGCGCGTTGATAAGCTTTTCAAAATTTTCCGCCACCATGGGCCGATCCTTTATAATGTTCTTGTTCTCCACAAAATAAAAGCTGTTGTGAAGGCTGGCCGTGGCAAACTCCATTCCCAGCTCATTGGAGATCTCGTAGAGGGGCATAATATCCGGAGCATTCCGATCCTGAACCGTCATTCCGAACCCGATGTCCTTTATTCCCATTTCCTTCAAGCGCCTGAGCGCCTCATAGCCCCGCTTAAATCCGTCCGGAAGGCCGCGGATGGCATCGTTGGTGGCTTCCAGACCCTCTATCGAAATGCGGATGCCTACCTGGGGAAATTCCCGGCACAGCGCTATGATCCGGTCCACAAAAAAGCCATTGGTAGAGATCACAATCCGGTCGCTTTTTTTTGCCAGCTCCCCCACGATGTCCCGCAGATCCGTTCGGATAAAGGGCTCTCCGCCCGTAATATTAGTAAAATACATGGGCGGAAGCTTTTTTATTGTCTCCGCAGAGATCTCCTCCTCCGGCAGGGACGGCGCTTTGTACCGGCTGCACATACTGCACCGGGCGTTGCACCGGTAGGTGACGATCACTGTCCCGTTTAATTTTTTTCCCGTCATTCGTCCTCTCTCCTTCCCTGCATGTACAGCTCAAGCAGTTTTTCGCCGTATTGGGAGACTGTATCAAAATGCGCTTTCCCGCAACCACGGACATACCGCGCCTGCCTTTCTTTGTCCTCCCAGAGCTCCCGTATCTTCTCCGCCAGCGCCTTTTGATCCCCTGCGGCAAAGAGCTCTCCGCTCACGCCGTCCCCGATAAGTTCCGGTATTCCCCCTATATCCGCTCCCAGAACCGGTGTGCCAAGAAGCTGGCTCTCCATCACGGAAAAAGGGCAGTTCTCATACCAGATCGAGGGGTATATGCTGAACCTGGCCCTGCGGATCAGATCAAACAGCGCCTTCCCGGACTGAAATCCCACATCCCGTATATTGGGAGCCGTGTCCAGAAGCTCCTTTAAGGGCCCGGAACCGGCAAAGACAAAGGGGATATCAGGAAGGGCCCGGCAGGCCCCGGCTAACAGCCGGATCCCCTTTTCCTCCGAATACCTGCCAAAATACAGCACATACTCTCCCTTATCCCAGGGCGCATCGCCGGATGGCCCCTCCTCGCCCGGCGGCATATCCACGAAATTGTGCAGCATCACGGTCTTTCCCGCAAACAGCGGTATTTTGTCCATGCGCTCCTTGAGAAACCGGGAACAGCAGATAATCCGATCCAGATGCCGGTATACCCCTGCTGCGCGCCAGACATACCCCTCCGCCATTCCTAAAAGAGAGCGCATCCGGGAGCCGTGGATGCATTTTCCGGAAAAACAGCTGTAGAAATGCCCGCCCAGACATTTTTCGCACACCTCACCCCTGCCCGGATTATAAAACATGTGGTTCGGGCACAAAAGCTGGTAGTCGTGGGCCGTATAGATAATCCTGCAGGCTTTCCCTCTCCTGCACCGCCATCTGACAATCTCCAGGAGAATGCTGGGCGTGAGCTGGTAGTTAAAATTATTCAGATGGCACACATCCGGCTCAAAGTCTTCAAGTACCTGTCTAAGCTTCCTCCGGGCCTCGCCGGAATAGACGGTGCGGGCGGCGCAGCCCAGTTTGTGAAGGAAGGATCCGCTGTGGAAATCCAGGGTCTTCGTGTAGGCGCCCGCCCGGTTTCCCACCTGACGCCTCTCGTGCTCCATGCCAAAATACTCCACGCTGTGTCCCTGTCCCTCCAGATACCGCCCCAGCTGGAACATATACGTCTCGGATCCCCCGTTTGGATAGAGGAATTTATTGATCATCAGGACCTTCATCCCCTGCCACCTCCCCGATAAAGCCGCAGTGTCTGTTCCGTCACATCTTCCCAATTATATTTGCTGCAGATAAAGTCCGCGCTGCCCCTTTTTAAGCGCTCTGCCTGCTCCCTGTTTTCGCACAGCTCCCGGATCCGGCCCGCAAGGGCGGATGCGTCCCCTCTGGGAAAGAGAATCCCGTGATCCTCCACCACGCCCGCGCACTCCGGAATGTCCGACACCACGCAGCAGTTTCCATAGGACATGGCCTCCAAAAGGGTAAGAGGCATTCCCTCCAGGTCTGAGGGCTGCACATAGGCGTAAGCATTGCTGTAAAGCTCCGCCAAAATTTCGCCCTGGACAAAGCCGGTAAAGAGCACCCGCTCATCCCCCGCTGCCTTTTTCTTGATCCGCTCCACATAGGCCTCCGTATCGCTTGCGCCCCCTGCGATTACCAGGCGCTTCTCTGTATGTACCTTCCGGTAGGCCTCAATCAGACAGTCGAGCCCCTTTTCCGGAACCAGACGTCCCACAAAGAGGAAGTATTCCCCGGCCCTAAGGCCGTACTTCTCTGCAATCAGACGGACGGGACGCTGCTTGGGACGCTCCACCCCGTTGGGGATGAGATACGTCTCCCTCCCATATGTCTCCTTAAAATACCGGCCCGTTTCCTGGCTGAGGACGATGATGGCGTCGCCAAAACGCACCGCCACCCGCTCCCCCTCCAT
>CALWRY010000081.1 GCA_944384065.1 uncultured Enterocloster sp.
GGGAAAACCCTGATGCTCATATACTTAAAAGAGGAGATGAATGGCTTTGCCATCCATCTGACGACCAGGAAGTAAACCTGCATGCCGCCTGCCGGCGGCAGGATTTACAGAGTAAGGCAGGAAGAACCGCCGGGGCGGTTTTGCGGAAAGGAATGGGTGTATGGTCAGGTTCCTCCTTGGGGCGAAGCTGGTTTACGACAAGTATTCGGAAGATGAGATGACAGTGTACGCGGCGCAGGTCACATTTTTTATTATTCTGTCTGCAGTCCCCTTTATCATGCTGCTTCTCACCGTGATCCAGCTGATCCCCAGCGTCTCCAACGCGGATCTTCTGGAGCTGGTGGTGAGCCTGACGCCGGCGGACTACAAGTCCCTGGCCTTTCGGGCGGTGAATGATCTCTATCTGAAATCCCCGGCCACCATGGTGTCGGTCACGGCGCTCATGGCCCTGTGGTCGTCGGGCCGGGGAATGTTCAGCGTGGCCAGGGGGCTCGACCGGGTCCACGGCCGGGAGGGAAAGCGGAGTTATGTGGTCAGCCGCCTGGTCTGCTCAGGCTACACCGTGGTATTTATCCTGGTGTGCGTCATGTCCCTGGGCATTTTGGTATTCGGAAGGACGCTCCAGGCCTTTCTGGAGACCCATCTGCCGGTGGTGGCTGAGATAACCGGCCATGTAATCAATTTCCGGGCCCTGTGGGCGGCCATGGTGCTCATGGTATTTTTCCTGGGCATCTATACCTTTGTCCCGGATCGGAAGCTTTCCCTTAAGGACCAGGTGCCGGGGGCTGTGTTCTCCACCCTGGGCTGGCTGGGTTTTTCCCTGGCTTTTTCCCTGTACTTCACCCATTTCGGAGGGTGGAATTATTCTTATATGTACGGGAGTCTGGCAGCCATTGTGCTTTTTCTCCTGTGGCTGTATTTCTGTATGTGCATTTTGTTTATGGGGGCGGAGGTCAACTGCCTCTGGCCGGTTATCACCGGCAGGCCCCCGTACAACCGATAAAATGGTAACAGTTCAGGCGGCGGGCATCTTCTTGCCCGGCCAGAGGCCGGACAAGAAGCATCGGATGTCTATCCGATGTGCAGGAAGGGGCAAAATTATACTTACAAGCAAGCTTGACGTCTGATTTTGCCCCTTCCTGTCCGCCGTCTGAACAGTTACGATAAACCTTTTCCGGAGGAGTCATTGCGATGAAACGACTGCTGCGCTATATGGGCGCTTACAAGAAGGAGAGTGTCCTTGGCCCTCTCTTTAAAATGCTGGAGGCCAGCTTCGAGCTGTTTGTCCCCCTGGTGGTGGCAAATATGGTGGATGTGGGCATCCGGGAGGGAGATGTCTCCTATATTTTAAAAATGGGCGGGCTTTTGGCGCTTCTGGCGCTCATCGGCCTGACCTGCTCGCTGACGGCCCAGTATTTTGCCGCCAAGGCGGCCTGCGGCACAGGGGAGGCGCTGCGCCGGGATCTGTTTGCCCATATCGGCTCCCTGTCTTACCGGGAGATTGACACGGTGGGGACCGCCACCCTGATCACGCGGATGACCAGCGACATCAATCAGGTGCAGAACGGGATCAATATGACGCTGCGCCTTCTTCTGCGCTCCCCCTTTGTGGTGTTCGGCGCTATGATCATGGCCTTTACCGTGGATGTGTCCGGGGCTCTGGTCTTTGCAGTGGCCATTCCCCTTCTCTGTCTGGTGGTATTCGGCATCATGCTGGTGAGCATGCCCCTCTATAAGAAGGTTCAGCGGCAGCTGGATAAGGTGCTTCTCACCACCCGGGAAAATCTGATCGGCGTCCGCGTCATCCGGGCCTTCAACCGCCAGGAGAGCGAGCGGAGAGTTTTTGAGGAGGAGAATGGCCTCCTGGTAAAGCTCCAGGTCTTTGTGGGCAAGATCTCCGCCCTCTTAAATCCTGTGACCTACGTGATCATCAATCTGGCCACCGTGGCCGTGATCTGGGTGGGCGCGAAGGAGGTGGACGCAGGCGTTATCACCCAGGGAAAGGTGATTGCCCTGGTAAATTATATGTCCCAGATTCTGGTGGAGCTGATCAAGATGGCGAACCTGATCATTCTCATCTCCAAGGCGGTGGCCTGCATGAACCGGGTGGACGGCGTATTTTCCATTCAGTCCTCCTTAAAGGAGCCTGCGGACGCAGGGAGAGAGGAAGAGAAGGATCCGGAGGCCGCGAAGGGGGAAGCGCGGGCAGAGGCCCCGGCGGTGGAGTTTAGGAACGTGGAGGCCGCCTATGCGGGATCGGGAAATCCTGCTCTCTCCGGCATCTCCTTTGCAGCGAAGAAGGGGGAGACCATCGGCGTTATCGGAGGCACCGGATCAGGAAAGACCACCCTGGTAAATCTGATTCCGCGGTTTTACGATGCGGCGAAGGGGCAGGTCCTGGTAAATGGACGGGACGTGCGGGAGTATCCCCTTGAGGAGCTGCGGCTTCTCTGCGGCGTGGTGCCCCAGCGGGCGGTGCTTTTTAAGGGAAGTCTTCGGGAAAATATGCGCTGGGGACGGCCGGACGCGGACGACGAGGAGATCTGGGAGGCGCTGGGGACGGCCCAGGCCCGGGATTTTGTGGAGGACAAGGGACAGGGGCTTGACATGCCCATTGAGCAGGAGGGGCGCAACCTCTCCGGCGGCCAGCGCCAGCGGCTGACCATTGCCAGGGCCCTGGTGCGCCAGCCCCGGATCCTCATCCTGGACGACAGCGCCTCTGCGCTGGACTTTGCCACGGATGCCAGGCTGCGCCGCGCCATAAAGGAGGATACGGAGGATACCACGGTATTTCTGGTTGCCCAGCGGGCCTCCACCATCAAAAACGCGGATAAGATCCTGGTGCTGGACGACGGCGGCCTGGCCGGGGCGGGAACCCACAGGGAACTCCTTAAGACCTGCCAGGTGTACCGGGAGATCTGTCTGTCACAGTTTTCAAGGGAGGAGGTAGAACGGGATGAGCAGTGATCGCGGAAAGAAGGCGCTGGGGCCGGGAGCTGAGGAAAAGCGGAGGAGACAGGAGAGGAGCAAAAAGACCATCCGCCGGGTTCTGCGCTGCATTGACAAGTACCGGGCAGCGGTTCTTTTGTCCCTGTTTCTTGCGGTGGTCACCGTGGCCCTGACCCTGTATGTGCCCATTCTCACAGGTCAGGCCGTGGACCGGATCGTGTCCCGAGGCCTGGTGGATTACGAGGGGCTTCTTGGAATTCTGGCAAAGATCCTGGCTGCCATGGCCCTGACGGCTGTGAGCCAGTGGCTGATGAACCATATCAACAATAGTATTACCTACCGGGTGGTGAAGGACATCCGCACCCAGGCCTTTGACCATGTGGAGCGGCTGCCCCTGCGCTATATTGACGCCCACCCCTCCGGGGATATCATCAGCCGGATTGTGGCGGACGTGGACCAGTTTTCCGAGGGCCTGCTCATGGGCTTTACCCAGTTCTTTACCGGGGTTATGACCATTGGAGGCACGCTTCTGTTTATGCTCTCCATCAACCCCCTGATCACCCTGGTGGTGGTTCTTCTCACCCCCCTGTCTCTGGTGGTGGCGGGCTTTATCGCGAAAAAGACCTTTGACATGTTCCGCCTGCAGTCCGAGACCCGGGGAGCGCTCACTACTCTGACCAATGAGATGCTGGGAAATATGAAGGTGGTTCAGGCGTTCAGTTACCAGAAGGAGGCGGAGAAGCGGTTTGACCACATCAACCGGCGGCTCACGGGCTACAGCCTCAGGGCCACATTTTTCTCCTCCATCACCAATCCGGCCACCCGCTTTGTGAACAGCATGGTGTACGCGGCGGTGGGGATCGCCGGGGCCTGGGGGGTGATCCGGGGGCTGCTCACCGTGGGACAGCTCACCAGCTTTTTAAGCTACGCTAACCAGTACACCAAGCCCTTCAATGAGATCTCCGGCGTGGTGACGGAGCTGCAGAACGCTCTGGCCTGCGCGGGACGTGTCTTTGACCTCATTGACGAGGAGACGATTCCGGAGGAGGCGCCGGACACAGAGGCCCTTGAGGATGTGAAGGGACAGGTGGATCTGGAAAATGTGTCATTTTCCTATACCCCGGACCGCAGCCTGATTGAGAATTTCAGCCTTAAGGTGAAGCCGGGGGAGCGGGTGGCCATCGTGGGCCCCACAGGATGCGGAAAGACCACGGTCATCAATCTGCTCATGCGGTTCTACGACGTGGATTCCGGCTGTATCCGGGTGGAGGGTCGGGACATCCGCCAGGTGACCCGAAAGAGCCTTCGGGAAAGCTTTGGCATGGTGCTCCAGGATACCTGGCTTAAGTCCGGGACCATCCGGGACAACATCGCTTACGGCCGCCCCGACGCCTCCATGGAGGAGATTATCCAGGCGGCCAAGGAGGCCCACGCCCACAGCTTTATCATGCGCATGAAGGACGGCTATGACACCCTGGTGGGAGAGGACGGGGGCAGCCTTTCCCAGGGGCAGAAACAGCTTCTGTGCATTGCCCGGGTGATGCTCTGCCTGCCGCCCATGCTCATCCTGGATGAGGCCACCTCATCCATCGACACCCGCACGGAGATCCGGGTGCAGAAGGCCTTTGCCCGGATGATGGAGGGACGCACCAGCTTTATTGTGGCCCACCGCCTGTCCACCATCAAGGAGGCGGACGTGATTCTGGTGATGCGGGACGGCCATATTGTGGAGAAGGGGCGCCATGAGGAGCTTTTGGCGAAGAATGGTTTTTACGCCCAGATCTACAACAGCCAGTTTGCGCCCAGCTGACGGGAAAAATGCGCCCGGGGACAGAGAAAGACGCCCGCCGCCTGAACTTCTGCGTTCAGGGGGCGGGCGCGGCCGGGGCATGAGCCTGCTGCGGCCGGGGCTGCAGCCTTTATTTTTTTTGTTTACAATTTTCTCAATATCATGTATAATGGCATTCGTATCATGTATCTGCGGTTCTCCGGGATGTCCGGGAGCTGCGCAAATTTTTTTCATATAAGGAGGTTTTTTTTACCATGGAATCTGACCCACAAGCGGCCAATATTCTATCACAGTTAGCAGTTTTAGTCGTTCTTACCGCTGTCAATGCATTTTTCGCGGGATCTGAGATGGCAGTGGTGTCTGTAAACAAGAACAAAATCCACCGTCTGGCGGAGCAGGGAAACAGGAACGCGGCCCTGATTGAGCGCCTGATGGAGGACTCTACCGTATTCCTGTCAACAATTCAGGTGGCTATCACATTGGCGGGCTTCTTCTCCAGTGCTTCTGCGGCTACCGGTATCGCTCAGGTTCTGGGAGGGGTTATGGCCGAGGCCGGAGTTCCCTATAGCCAGAGCATTGCCGGAGTTGTGGTGACCGTTATCCTGGCCTATTTCAACCTGGTTTTCGGTGAGCTTGTGCCCAAGCGGATCGCTCTGCAGAAGGCGGAGGGCTTCAGCCTGCTCTGCGTGCGCCCCATTTACATGCTCTCCCTGGTGATGAATCCGTTCATCAAGCTCCTTTCTTTCTCCACCAGCAGCGTGCTTAAGCTGATCGGCATGCACAGCGAGACCCTGGAGAGCGAGGTGTCCGAGGAGGAGATCAAGTCCATGCTTGAGACAGGAAGCGAGACGGGTGTATTTAACGATATAGAAAAAGAGATGATCACATCCATCTTTTCCTTTGACGACAAGAGGGCCCGTGAGGTTATGGTGCCCCGTCAGGATATGGTGACCATTGACATCAATGAGCCGGTGGAGGATTATATTGACGAGATTCTCCAGTCCATGCACTCCAAGATACCAGTGTATGAGGATGAGATCGACAACATCATCGGTATTCTGTCCACAAAGACTCTGATGATCGAGGCGAGAAAGAGTTCCCTGGAGAACCTGAACATCCGCGCCATGCTGACCGAGCCCTATTTTGTGCCGGAGAACCGCAGGACGGACGCGCTGTTTAGGGAGATGCAGAAGAATAAGAATAAGCTGGCCATCCTCATCGACGAGTACGGCGGGGTGTCCGGCATGGTGACCCTGGAGGATCTGATCGAGGAGATCGTGGGCGACATCCATGAGGAGTATGAGGAGGTGGAGCCGGA
This sequence comes from uncultured Enterocloster sp., assembly GCA_944384065.1. GTDB lineage: Bacteria > Bacillota > Clostridia > Lachnospirales > Lachnospiraceae > Enterocloster. Next base: position 6,057 of record CALWRY010000081.1, read on the forward strand.
TATCCAGGAGATCGTTCCCCACAAGGTATTTCGGGTGTCGGGAAGCATTTCCCTCTTCGATCTGAACGAGGAGATGCACCTGCACATTGACAGCACCTGTGATACTCTGTCCGGCTATCTCATGGAGATCCTGGGCTACATACCGGATCAGGAGAAGCTGCCCCTTCTGGTGGAGACGCCGGAGGCGGATTTTGAGGTGGAATCCATGGATGACCGGGTGATTGACAAGGTGAAGCTGACCCTTAAGGAGAATAAGGAGGCGGAGCCGAAAGAGGACGAGACGTAAAGAGATGGGCACAAGCAGGTCAGCCGCCTGCCTGTGCCCTGTTTTTGCATCTTAAGCGTCGGAAGTGCGGCAACATATCTTTAAATCTTTACACTTTTTTATGGTGACAAATCCTGTCTTTTTTTGTATAATAGGATGGAAAACGCATTTTTACACATAAAACCAAGGAGGATGTTACAATGAGTTTTTTGTTGGATGGACTGATGGCTGTCACCTGGCAGCAGATCGTGATGTACGTTGTGGGCATCATACTTATCTGGCTGGCAGTCAAAAAGGAGTACGAGCCCTCGCTGCTGCTGCCTATGGGCTTTGGTGCGATTCTGGTGAACCTGCCGTTCTCCGGCGTGATTGACCAGATGGTTCAGGGAAAGGTTCCTGCGGCCGGTATCATTCAGTGGCTGTTTGAGTCCGGCATCGAGGCTTCCGAGGCCATGCCGATCCTGCTCTTCATCGGCATCGGCGCGATGATTGACTTTGGACCCCTGCTCAGCCAGCCGGTGCTCTTTCTGTTCGGCGCTGCCGCGCAGTTCGGAATCTTTGCCGCTATTGTGATCGCCTGCCTGATGGGCTTTGACTTAAAGGACGCGGCTTCCATCGGTATCATCGGCGCTGCGGACGGACCTACGTCCATCCTGGTATCTCAGGTACTGAACTCCAACTATATGGGCCCCATCGCTGTGGCCGCTTACTCCTATATGGCTCTGGTGCCGATTATCCAGCCCTTTGCCATCAAGCTGGTGACCACCCACAAGGAGCGCTGCATTCACATGGATTACAATCCCAAGAGCGTGAACAAGGCTCTGCGCATTTCCTTCCCCATCGCGGTGACCATCATCGTGGGCTTTATCTCTCCCCAGTCTGTGGCGCTGGTAGGCTTCTTGATGTTTGGAAACCTGCTCAGGGAGTGCGGCGTGTTAAACAGCTTAAGCCAGTCCGCTCAGAATGAGCTGGCCAACATCATCACCCTGCTTCTGGGAATCACCATTTCCTTCAGCATGCAGGCGGATCAGTTTGTAAATGGCGCCACCATCATGATTATGGCTCTGGGCCTTGTGGCCTTCGTGTTCGACACCATCGGCGGCGTTATTTTCGCCAAGATCGTGAATGTGTTCTTAAAGATGGCTGGCAAGAAGCCGGTAAACCCCATGATCGGCGGCTGCGGAATCTCCGCGTTCCCCATGTCCTCCCGCGTGGTGCAGAAACTGGCTGCGGCTGAGGAGCCCGGCAACATCATCCTGATGCAGGCTGCGGGCACCAATGTGTCCGGACAGGTTGCCTCCGTTATCGCCGGCGGCCTGGTAATCAGCATTGTAACCCAGTATCTGTAATTCGAGTAGGAGGTAGGAGATATGAATAACCTGGCAATTGCATTTGAGATTATGGGAAAAGGAATGGGCGGCATTTTTGTCGCAATCGTTATTATCATGCTCGCTGTTATGGCTCTGGGGAAGATCACCGGGGGCAAGAAGGACGAGTAAGGCACAATTGATGCAGGGAAACGGGGCTGCCGCATAAAGCTACGGACGCGGCAGTCCCGTCTTTGTGTTTTTGAAATGGGATTGTCTGGTGCAGTGCATCAGACGGGAAGAGGGATAAAAAATGAGCGCATATTTATACATATTGTTTTGGGTTATCAGTTTTGGAGCCTCCATCGCCGGGGCCATCTGCGGCATCGGCGGCGGCGTCATCATCAAGCCGGTGCTGGACGCATTCGGGGTGCTGAGCGTATCGACCATCAGCTTTTTGTCCAGCTGTACGGTTCTGTGCATGACCTGCTATTCTGTGATCAAGGGGAAAATGAGCGGGGAGTCTCTCATCGATATGCGTACAGGCACGCCTCTTGGGATTGGCGCGGCCATCGGCGGCGTGGCGGGAAAATCCATGTTCCAGGCCCTCTCCTCCATGTTCGCGGACAAGGACATGGTGGGGGCGGTGCAGGCGGCCTGCCTTCTTGTGATCACGCTGGGCACGCTGATCTACACCATTAAAAAGGATCAGGTGAAGACCCTTCAGGTGGAAAACGCGGCGGCCTGCGTGGTCATTGGCCTTGTGCTGGGAATTTTCTCCTCATTTCTGGGGATTGGAGGAGGCCCCATCAATCTGGTGGTGCTCTTTTATTTCTTTTCCATGGATACAAAGACAGCGGCGCAGAATTCCCTCTACATTATCCTGTTCTCCCAGATTACCAGCCTGCTTAATACGCTTATAACCCGGACGGTTCCTGACTTCTCCATCGGGCTTCTGGCCCTCATGGCTGTGGGCGGCATCCTGGGCGGCATGAGCGGACGGGTGATCAATAAGAGGATTGACGCCCCGGTGGTGGACAAGCTGTTTATCGCCCTGATGGCTGTGATCATCGGCATCAATATTTACAACATTTATCAGTTTATGTGAGAACCGTTCAGACGGCGGATAAACCGTTACTATGTGAGATTTTGGGAGGAAGGCAGGATGCGCATTGGCAGAGCAAAACCAGAGGATTATGGGAGAGTCAGGGATTTTTATTATGAGCTGATAGACGCCATGGCAGGCGCCCGCTTTAATCCGGGATGGGAGAGGGATGTTTATCCCACCAGGGAATTTCTCCGCAGCTCCATCGAGAAGGGGGAGCTTTTCGTGGGGGAAGAGGAGGGGAAGATACTCGCCTCCATGGTGGTAAACCATGACTATAATGAGGGCTACCGGAAGGCGTCCTGGCCCGTGAACGCTTTGGACGACCAGGTTTACGTGATACACGCCCTGGGCGTCCACCCGGAATTTTTTGGCCGGGGCATCGCAAAGGCTATGGTTCGGGAGGTTATCCGCATGGCCGGGGAGAACGGCATGAGGGCTCTGCGGCTGGATGTGCTGGAGGGAAATCTTCCGGCTGAAAAGTCCTATACGGCCGTGGGGTTCCGGTATGTGGACACAGTGCGGATGTTCTATGAGGACACCGGCTGGACGAATTATAAGCTCTATGAATACAGCATCCATTGAAAAAAGGCCCGCAGGCTTCCGGCTTTTGCACCGGAGATCCTGCGGGCCTGTATTTTTTATACGTTAAACCGGAACAGCACTACATCCCCGTCCTGCATCACATAGTCCTTGCCCTCGGAGCGGACCAGGCCCTTCTCCTTGGCGGCGTTCATGCTGCCGCAGGCCATCAGGTCATCGTAGTTTACCACCTCTGCCCGGATGAAGCCCCGCTCAAAGTCGCTGTGGATCTTGCCTGCAGCCTGAGGCGCCTTGGTGCCGACCTTGATGGTCCAGGCCCGGGACTCCTGGGGACCGGCGGTGAGGTAGCTCATGAGGCCCAGGATCCGGTAGCTGGCTGCGATGAGCTTCTCCAGGCCGGACTCCTTAAGTCCCAGATCATCCAAGAACATCTTCTTCTCGTCATCGTCCAGCTCCGCGATCTCCTGCTCGATCTCAGCGCAGATCACAAAGACCTCGCAGCCGTTTTCCGCGGCAAAGTCACGGACCTTCTGGACATATGGGTTGGAGGCCCCGTCGTCCGCCAGATCGTCCTCGCTCACGTTGGCGGCAAAGATCACCGGCTTCCAGGTGAGAAGGTTTAAGGAATTGATGAGCTCCTCCTGCTCCTCATCCTCGGGGACAAAGCTTCTGGCCAGCTTTCCCTCCTCCAGATGGGCCTTCAGGGCCTTTAGAAGCGCAACCTCCTTTGCCAGATCCTTGTTGTTGAAGGCGCCCTTGGACTGCTTGGCGATCCGGCGCTCCAGGATCTCCATATCGGAGAAGATCAGCTCCAGGTTGATGGTTTCGATATCCCGGAGGGGATCAATGCTTCCATCCACATGGATTACGTTTGGATCGTCAAAGCAGCGCACCACATGAACGATGGCATCCACCTCCCGGATATTTGCCAAAAACTGGTTGCCCAGGCCCTCGCCCTTGGAGGCGCCCTTGACCAGACCGGCGATGTCCACGAATTCGATCACCGCATGGGTGGTCTTGGCGGAGTTATACATGGCTGTGAGCTTGTCCAGCCTGGGATCCGGCACAGGCACAACGCCTACGTTGGGGTCGATGGTGCAGAAGGGGTAGTTGGCGGATTCCGCTCCCGCCTTTGTCAGTGAATTGAATAATGTACTTTTGCCTACGTTGGGGAGGCCTACGATTCCTAATTTCATATACCGCTATATCTCCTTAAAAAATGCTAAGCTGAAATGGGGCGCAAGTCCCTGCCAGCATGTTATATAGTATAGCGCATGGTGCTCTTTTCCTCAAGCGTTCTATGAAAAATTTCGAATGTAATGTTTTGCTTTGGATGGGCGGGCGCTTCTGTTGACTATCATCGTGATTTTGGATATATTATTTGTAGAAAGGGGGTGCGATAATGGATAAGAATGAGATCATTTCAAGGCAAGGAAATGATATAGAAAAAGATTCCTTGGAAATACTTTGTAAAAAATCAGATGCACTTATTAAGTCTGCAAAAAGTACGGCTATACGAGAGACTAATTTTATTCAGGTCCTGACATATTATATATTGGGAAAGTGGATCATCAAAGTGCAGCAAGGTGGAAAGAACAGAGCAAAATACGGGGAAAATGTTCTGAAGATTTTATCGGATGCACTTAATAAAGAATTTGGAAAGGGCTACTCTGTATCGAATTTGACCAATATGAGAAAGTTTTATATGACTTATAAAGATCGGATATCGGAACCGCTGATTGCGAAATTTATTGATGAAAAATCACAACCGCTGGTTACGATTTCAGATGCAGACATCCCATTTAAACTTTCATGGACACATTACCTGATACTGATGAGGATCCAGGACAAAGCAGAAAGAGATTTTTATGAGGAACTTGCAGTACGGGAAAACTGGGGAAAGCGGGAGCTCAGCCGCCAATATGGAAGCTCTCTGTATGAACGGCTGCTTATTGGGAAAGATAAGCAGCAGATAATGAGACTCTCCAGAAAAGGAAGACGGATAGAAAGACCAGAAGATCTGATCAAAGATCCGTATGTACTTGAATTTTTAGGGATACCTGAGCGAACAGATTTTTTGGAAACAGAACTTGAAAGCAGATTGATTGATCATTTGCAGGAGTTTCTATTAGAGCTGGGTACAGGCTTTGCTTTTGTAGCAAGACAGAAAAGATTTACTTTCGATGAAGACCATTTCCGAGTGGATCTGGTGTTTTATAATCGTTTGTTGCGTTGTTTTGTATTGATTGACCTTAAGACTGAAAAGCTAAAACATCAGGATCTGGGACAGATGCAGATGTATGTAAACTATTTTGACAGATATGAAAAAGCGGAATTTGAAAATCCCACAATAGGTATTTTGTTGTGCCCTCAAAAGAATGATGCTGTGGTTGAGCTTACATTGCCAACAAATTCCAATATTTATGCATCACAATATCAGTTATATTTGCCTGATAAGAAATTACTGCAGAAGAAACTGCAAGAATGGATTGAAGAAGAGACGGGAGGCGAAGACGATTGAAAGACAACAGCAATCATCCAGCACATCCTTATATCTATTTCGTCGCGGAGACAATGTTGTTTACGATGTAGTGGATAGCTATGAGACGTTATTGAATAAAGTGATGAAATAAAAAAGAGCCTCAGCCAGCAGCAGAAAGTCATCGGCTGAGGCTCTTACCATTCGATATGGAAGCAAACCTGTATGCGCCTTGCGGGCGGGCACACCGCCAAACCACGAAAATCTGGCGGGCGCATTTAGCATCCCAGAATGCATGCCGCCTGTCGGCAGAGGGTTTTCAGAGTAGAAAGATGGGAAAATCGCCCTTATTTGCAATAATCTATAGTATCTCTCAAGGGTTTCCGCTATAATAACTATACAATTGTCAAGTAACACGAGAATGTGAAGGAGGTGTCCGAGATGATAGCAGAAGAGATTTTCGCTGGAGAATCCGAGAATGTGGAGTTCAAGAGCGAAATTTCCGCCAAAAACGAAAAATATATGAAGACAGTGGTGGCTTTTGCCAACGGAAAAGGCGGAAAGCTGATCTTTGGTGTGGAGAATGGCACATGGGCTGTTACCGGCTTTTCCAAAGAGGAAGTTTTTCAAAAGATGGACGCAATCACCAACGCAATTTTCGACAGCTGTGAACCAAAAATTACCCCGAACATTGCAGTGCAGGAAATTGACGGAAAAGCAATCATTGTCGTAGAAATTATACCCGGTATGCAGCGTCCCTACTATATTAAGAGTCAGGGTATCCTGGACGGTACTTATATCCGTGTGGCAGGAACAACCCGCCACGCGGAGCGCTATCGTGTACAGGAGCTCATCTTGGAGGGGACGAACCGCTCTTATGATCAGTTGGAACAGCAACAGACGGTTTCGGAAGAAGACATACTTGCATTTTGTGAAAGGATGTATCGGCATGCGCTTAACTTGACGGATACGGATGCAAAAAAGGAACAAATTCAAAAGGTTAGTAAAAATCAACTGCTTTCATGGAAGCTGTTGGTGGAGCGTGATGGGGCTTATCACCCCACAAATGGGTATCTGCTTCTGAATGGCGACACAGCTGAATTCCCGGATGCTTCCATTCAGTGTGCGGTATTCAAGGGGACTGTCCGGGATATTTTTATCACCCGCAAAGAATTTACTGGTGCTATTTACGAGCAAATTGAGGACGCCTACAACTTTGTGCTGCAGCACATTGACCTTGGCTCCCGCATTGAAGGTATTGCCCGGCAGGACTACTACGAGCTGCCGGTTAAGACTATCCGTGAGATGATCTCCAACGCCGTATGCCATCGTAGTTACCTAACACCGGGAAAAATCCAAGTAGCACTTTTTGATGATCGGCTGGAAGTCACCTCCCCGGGTATGCTGGACAGCGAGATCACCATAGAAAAGATGAAGTCCGGTCTCTCGAAGATCCGCAACCGTGGCATTGCAGCCGCCTTTTCCTACATGAATATTGTGGAGGCATGGGGCAGCGGCATTCCGAAAATATTCCGGGAAGCAAAGGAGTATGGTCTTCGCGAGCCGGAACTGACTGATATGGGCAGCGATTTCCGCATTAACCTCTATCGAAAGAAAGCTGCCATTGATCGGAATGGTGTCATCGATCCGAGAAAATATGGCACTAATGGCACCGAAGTTGGCACTAATGGCACCGAAGTTGGCACTAATGGAGCTGTTCCTAACTATAAACAGAATATCAATGAAGAAATTATTTTACACATGATTCAGGATAGTCCTAAAATGACACAGAA
>CALWRY010000082.1 GCA_944384065.1 uncultured Enterocloster sp.
GGCGTGACGGAAAAACAGAAAAAGGCACTGGTTTTGCGGTACAAAACGGGTGTCTGGCGGCAGCTGTACCAACAGAAACGGCTGACGGGGCAGCAGCTGGCGCGGCTTACCAAGGGCCGGCCTACCACATAAGACAAAAGCGGCATCGCCGAGGGGCGGGATGCCGCTTTTTTGAGCTTGCCCCAAGGAGGCCAACATGAAGCTGCGGGTTTCCAACGACCCCATCATGGTAGCCACGGTTGAGGCCCTGGGCGCCAACCCCACCGTTGTAGCCTTCACTGAGCTGTACTCCTCCCTTCAGACCGGCGTGGTTGACGGCGCTGAGCAGCCCATCACCAACTACCAGTCCAACGCTTTCCAGGAGGTTGCTCCCAACCTGATTCTGGACGGCCATCAGATGGGCGCCGTACAGGTGATCATCACCGACGACGCATGGAACAACAAGCTGACCGAGGCACAGAGAGAGTGTGTGCTGGAGGCTTCTCAGTATGCTTCCGACTTCAACGCACAGATCGCCGAGGAGAATGAGAACGCGGTTCTGGACGAGCTGCGGGCAGCCGGCGTAAACGTTGTTGATGTTGAGGACAAGACCCCCTGGCAGGAGGCCTGCAAGGACGTAATCGCCGAGTACTCCGCTGACAATGCGGATCTGTACCAGGCAATCCTGGATCTTGCGCAGTAAACAACAGCAGCACCGGGCACAGAGCGCTTAACCCCCTCTGTGCCCGCTTTCAGAAAGAGGTATGAAAAATGTCAATTTTTGATAAAATCGACCGTATCAAACCCGCCTACGACGTGACCTACAAAGTCGTTATGTTTATCTGCAAGCTTCTTCTGGTGGCGGACATCGCCATCACCAGCTTTGCCGTTGTGGGCCGGTACGTTTCCTTTATCCCCGATCCGGCATGGAGCGAGGAGGTTGTTCTTACTCTGATGTCCTACATGGCTGTGCTCTCCGCCGCCCTGGCCATCCGCCGCGGCGCCCACATCCGCATGACCGCCCTGGACCGCTACCTTCCCAAGGGGCTGGTAAAATTTCTGGATGTCCTTTCCGATGTCTGCGTGCTGATTCTGGCCCTGATCATGATCGTTGTGGGCTGGAACTATGCCTCCGGCATCGGCTCCAAGGGCTTCTATGTAAGCATGCCCTGGCTGTCCCGGTTCTGGCTCTACTTCCCGGTTCCCCTGGCAGGCGTTGCCATGCTGATTTTCGAGATCGAGGCTCTCTATAACCATGTAAAGAGCCTTTGTGTAAAGGAGGCTAAGTGATGACAGATACAACTGCGATTTTGGTACTTCTGGGAAGCTTCTTTCTTATGATCTTCCTTCGCTTCCCCATCGCTTACGGGGTTGCGCTCTCTTCCGTGCTCTGCCTTTTGTACCAGGGCCTGCCCCTGACCACCATCTGCCAGCAGATGGTAAAGGGCATCAACTCCTTCAGCCTGATGGCCGTTCCCTTCTTTATTACCATGGGCTGCTTGATGGGCACCGGAGGTATTTCTGAGAAATTGATCGCTCTGGCCAATGCCTGCGTGGGATGGATGCGCGGCGGCATGGCCATGGTAAATATCGTAGCTTCCTACTTCTTCGGAGGAATTTCCGGATCCGCTGCGGCAGACACCGCCTCCCTGGGCTCTATCCTCATCCCCATGATGGTGGATCAGGGCTATGACGGGGACTTCTCCACAGCCGTAACCATCACCTCCTCCTGCGAGGGACTTCTGGTTCCCCCCAGCCACAACATGGTTATCTACGCCACCACCGCAGGCGGCGTCTCCGTGGGAAGCCTCTTCCTGGCCGGCTATATTCCCGGCGCACTGCTGGCTGTATCCCTGATGATTGGCTCCTACATCATCTCTGTGAAGCGCAATTATCCCAAGGGCGATAAGTTCAGCATGAAGAACCTGATTAAGCAGCTCTCCGTCTCCTTCTGGGCCCTGGCCGCCGTTCTCATCGTGGTTGTGGGCGTGGTCGGCGGCGTGTTCACCGCTACGGAGTCTGCGGCTATCGCCGTAATCTACAGCCTGATCGTCAGCGTGTTCATCTACAAGGGCCTTGACTGGAAGGGCGTGTGGCGGGTAATCGGCGAGTGCATCGACACACTTTCCATCGTGCTGATCCTGATTGCCACCTCCAGCATCTTCGGATACTGCTTAACTACCCTGCACGTTCCAGATCTGGCGGCAAGCGCCATCACCGGACTGACCACCAACCCGATTCTTTTGGCCCTGCTGTTAAACGGCATCCTGCTGGTACTGGGCTGCATCATGGATATGTCCCCCATCATCCTGATCGCGACTCCCATCCTGCTGCCCATCGCCACCTCCATCGGCCTCGATCCGGTGCAGTTCGGCATCATGGTTGTATTAAACTGCGGCATCGGCCTTCTGACACCGCCGGTAGGCGCCGTGCTCTTCATCGGCTCCGCTGTGGCGAAGCTTCCCATGGAGCAGGTGGTAAAGGCAACCCTGCCCTTCTACCTGTGCATGATCGTCACCCTGCTGCTCATCACCTTCTTCCCGGTGTTCAGCTTAGGGCTGCCCACGCTTCTGGGTGCAATGTAATCGCTTCCTGAGGGAGGAACATCTGTGAAATACCAGTATACATACCGGACAACTGCCAGCGAGCTCTGGCAGCTGTCCATGTATTATATTTACGGCTCCATGGTGGGGTTGTGCAATATCATATTTACTGTGGCCGTCATTGCCCTCATGGTATCCCGGTGGCAGGCGGCCGCAGCCTGGCAGCGGCTGCTCCTTGTGGCAGCCCTGTCCATTTTTACCGTCCTGCAGCCCCTGGCCATCTACCGCCGGGCCCGGCGGCAGGCCGCCCGCATCCAGACGGACACCACGCTGGAGGCGGACGAGGCCGGCATCCACATCCGGGTGGGGGATCAGCGGGCGGATTTGAAGTGGAGCTCTATCACAAAAGTCTCCAAAAAGCCCACCATGCTTATTCTTTTTTCCGATACGTCCCACGGATATGTGCTCTCCAACCGGGTTCTGGGCGGGGAGCGGGATGAATTTTACGCCTATGCGGCCAGCAGGGCCGGCAAAGGCAAAAACTGAGGATTTACTCTATGAAAAGGAACTGGAAGAAATGGGCGGCCCTTCTGGCCACAGCGGCGGTTGTTCTCTCTGCCGCCGCATACATATACGCGCAAAGAAAAGCCCGGCTGGAAGCCCAGCCGGAATTTGTGCTGACCTATGCGGAGAACCAGACAGAGGACTACCCCACCACAAAGGCCGCCTTCTACTTCGCCCAATTGGTGGCGGAGCGCACCGGCGGAAAGGTGGAAATTCAGATTCACCCGGACTCCGCCCTGGGGGACGAGCTGGCCGTCATGGATCAGATGGAATTCGGCGGCATTGACTTTACCCGTGTCTCCCTGGCCACAATCGCGGACATTTTTCCCAAGCTCAATATTCTCCAGATGCCTTACCTGTATAAGGACTCCGACCACATGTGGAAGGTTCTTGACGGCAAGCTGGGAAGCCTATTTATGGAAGAGCTCGACGGCTCCCCCTTCGTCCCCCTCTCCTGGTACGACGCAGGGGCACGCTCCTTCTACACCACCGGCACGCCCCTCACCCATCTGGAAGATCTGAAGGGCCTGCGCATCCGCGTTGCGGAATCCAGCCTGATGACCGATGTGATAACCGCTCTGGGCGCTATACCCGTTCCCATGGCCTTTGACCAGGTCTATCAGGCCCTGGAGACCGGCCAGATCGACGGAGCGGAGAACAACTGGCCCTCCTATGAGGCCATGCGGCATTACCGGCCGGCCCCCTATTTCACGGAGGACGAGCACCTGCGCATTCCCGAGATGCAGCTCATCTCCCGCAAGACCTGGGAGAAGCTTCCCCAGGAATACCAGGAGATCATTCTTGGCTGCGCTAAGGAATCCGCCCGCTATCAGAGGCGGCTGTGGAGCGAGCGGGTGCGGACCGCGAAAAATGACATGGAGAAGGCCGGCGTCACCACCTCCCTGCTGGCCCCCGGGGAGCGGGAGAAATTCATCGCTGCCATGAAGCCGGTCTACGACAAATACAGCGCAGGCTACGAGGATCTGGTCAAAGCCATACGGGCGCTGGGCGAGGAGGAGAGCCAGACTCTGCCTTAGGGCGTGTCTGAAAATTCGTAATAATTCAGGCGGCGGGCATGTCCCAAAGGGCGCCTAGTCTTCTTGCCCCGCCTCCTGCGCCCGGCTCTCCCCGTAAACTTTGATCCCCGCATCCAGAAGCATCTGGGCGCAGACCCCGTTTCCCGGGATCAGCTTTCTTGTAAATGTTCCGTCATAAATCTGACCAGCCCCGCAGGAGGGGCTTTTTTCTTTTAAAACCGCTGCCTGGCAGCCGAACAGGCGGGCCAGCCGCAGGGCTTCCCTTGCCCCTCTCTCGTAGGCGGCGGTCACATCCGTCCCGTCCTCTGTCCGCACCCGGTCCCCGACCCGCTCCGCCGGCGTCCGGGGCGTGGCAAGACCGCCCAGAATTTCCGGGCACACGGGCACAAGGTGGTGCTCCCTCATAAGAGCTTCCACCTGCGGATCCAGAACTCCCTTTCCATTGTACCTGCAGGGCGTCCCCAGAAGGCAGGCGCTGACCAGTATATTCACATGTCCTCCCCCTTTCGAAATTCCTGTATTTCCCGGATGAGGGCAGCCGCGCTGTCCGTCATCCCCTTAAATGCCCCGTAGTGGTACAGATTCAGGAAAAAGAGGCCCACGGGCACGGCAAGTATCATCCCGGCAATCCCCCCGGCCTTAAAGCCCAGGTACAAAAACAGCAGGGTGAGAAATGGATTTAACCCCATGGAATCTCCCACAAGCTTTGGCTGCACCGCCTGGCGCGTCACCTGGGTCAGCACATAGAGGAGCAAAAGGCCTGCTGCAAAGGCGTATTCCCCGTCCAGAACCTCGATGATCCCCCAGGGTATCAGCACCGTGCCCGTGCCGAACACGGGCAGAAAGTCCAGAAGGCTTATGAGGAAGGCCCACAGGGGCGCGTATCCAACTCCCAGCACAAAAAATCCCACGGTCAGCATCAGCCAGACCACCCCCATGATCTTAAACTGGGCCAGAAAATAGCCGCATACCAGGCGCTTTAGCTCACCCTTGAGATACTCCTGATAGCGCAGGGCCCCGGCAGGCAGATGTTCCCGCAGAAAGGCCCCAATCCGGTCCCTCTCCACGATAAAGAAATAGGCGGAGAGCACCGTAACCACGGAGTAGACCAGAAGGGAGGGTATCACCCGCGCCACGCTTCCCGCAGCCTCCACCGTGGGCGGGGCCGCTTTTTCCACTGCCAGCCCCAGATAATCTCCCAGATCGTTTCCCAGGGCCTCCCAGCTCTCCCGCACTCCCTGCGGCAGAAAATCCATGCTGCCTCCCAGCCGCTCAAGGCTCTGCTGCACCGCTGCCTTTGCCGTCTCATAGAGAGTTGGCAAATAGGACACGAAGGCTCTGGCCGCCCTCACGGTCCGGGAAATCACCAGATAGAGCAGGCCGATAACCAGTCCCAGGGCCGCAGCCACTGTGAGGAGGGAGCTGTGCCTGCGCACCAGGCGCAGCCTTCTCTCCAGAAAACGCACCAAAGGGTTGGCGATCAGGGAGATCACCAACCCGATGACAAAGGGCATAAAAAATTTTAACAGCCAGGGGCCCGCAAGCAGGGCAAGCATCCACCCAAAAGCCGGAATCAATATATTGAGCAGCAGGCGCAGGCAGCGCCTCCATCTTGGCTCCTGACTCTCTATTTTGCTCATGCGCTATCCCTTCTTTATCATATAAAACCTTCCCGTGCCCGGTGAGCGGGCTTTGAAGCGTCTCAGCCGGAATATTTCTCCAGGTACCGCTCCAGGAATTCAAACAGCTTTTCCATCTCCCCGTCCGTCCCAATGGTGACACGCAGATAATTGTCCAGCCGGGGCGCATGAAAGTAGCGGACGTATATGCGCTCCCTCTTTAACGCCTCAAAAAGCTCCTTTGCCTCCGCTCTGGGGTGGGTCACAAAGAGGAAGTTGGCCTGGGAATCCGGGAAGGAAAATCCCAGTCCGCGAAACCGCTCCTTGGCTCTCTCCCGCGTCTCCTTTATCCGATCCACTGTCTCCTGAAAGTAGGCCTCGTCTCCCAGGGACGCTGCCCCAAGGATCTGGGCCGGTAGGTTCATGGTGTAGGAGTTGAAGGAGTATTTTACATCGTTTAAGGCCTTTATCAGCCGGGGACTGCCCATGGCAAACCCCACCCGCAGCCCGGCCAGGGACCGGGACTTGCTGAAGGTTTGGACCACCAGCAGATTTTCGTATTTCCCCAGAAGGGCGGCGGCCGAGGGCCCTGCGAAATCCACATAGGCCTCGTCCACAATCACCACGCTGTCCTGGTTTCCTGCCACAATGCGCTCCACCTCGTCCAGGGGCATATAGAGGCCTGTGGGCGCATTGGGATTGGGGAAAATCACGCCCCCGTTCTCCCTCTGATAGTCCTCCGGGCGGATGCCAAACTCCCCGTCCAGAGCCAGAGTCACATAGGGCACGCCAAAAAGCTCCGCCCACACCTTGTAAAAGGAGTAGGTGATGTCCGGGAACAGCACCGGCCTTTGGGAATTAAAAAAGGTGAGAAAGCTTAAGGCCAGCACGTCGTCCGATCCCACTCCCACAAAAATCCGATCCTCCCCCAGGCCGTACCGCTCTCCCAGAGCCTTCACCAGCTCTGCGGAGGCAGGATCCGGGTACTTGCGGAGAATTCCCCCTTTAAGCTCCTCCAGGCGGGCAATCACCGCCGGGGAGGGCGGGTAGGGGTTCTCATTCGTATTCAGCTTTACCAGGTCTTCTCCCTTCGGCTGCTCTCCCGGCTCATAGGGCGTCACACAGCGTATGGCTTCCTCCCATCGTCTCATCTTACGTCTTCCTCCTATTTCCCGCACAGTCCGTAGCTCTCCGCCACCCTCTTAAATCCGGGCAGGGAGCGGGCAATCTGGTCATAGGACACGCAGTAGGAGATCCGGACATAGCCCGGGCAGGCGAAGGAGCTTCCCGGCACCACCAGAATATTCTCCTCCTTGCAGCGGGCGCAGAAGGCCTTCTCGTCGGGCTCCGGCGACTTCACAAACATATAGAACGCCCCCTGGGGCTTGATGCAGGAGTAGCCGCACTCCATCAAGCCGTTGTAGAGCAGGTTCCGGTTCCTGTCATAGGCCTCCAGATTCACCTTGCAGTCAATGCAGCGCATAATCACCCGCTGCATCAGGGAGGGCGCGTTCACGCAGCCGTTCACCCGGTTGGCGATCACCGCCGCGTTAAATACCTCTTCACTGTCCTTAAACTCGTCCGGAATCACCAGATAGCCGATGCGCTCTCCGGGAAGGGACAGGGACTTGCTGTAGGAGTAGCAGATCACGGTATTGTCATAGAACTTTGTCACATAGGGAACCTCCACCCCGTCGTAGGCCAGCTCCCGGTAGGGCTCGTCGGAGATGATGGCGATATCTGTGCCAAGCTCCTCCTGCTTTCTGCGGAGAATATCCGCCATGGCTGTCAGCGTCTCAGCGGAATACACCACTCCGGTGGGGTTGTTGGGGGTGTTGATAATCACCGCCTTGGTGCGGCTCGTGATCTTTTTCTCAAACTCCGCCAGGTTCGGCTGGAAGGTCGCCGTGTTGGGGGAAACCACCTCCAGGATCCCGTCGTAATTTCTCACATAGTTCCCGTACTCCACAAAATAGGGCGCAAAGGTCAGCACCTCATCGCCGGGGTTTAAGAGGGTCTTTAAAATCACGTTCAGGCCGCTGGCCGCTCCCACAGTCATGAGGATATTGTTCTCGTGGAAATGGGTGCCGAAGCGCTTATTCAAGGACTCCGCCACGGTGCGGCGCACATCCTCATAGCCCGCATTGCTCATATAGCCGTGAAGGAATACCGGATCCTCCTCCTTCACCAGGTCAATGATGGCCTGGTTGACCTCGGCCGGCGCCGGCACGTTGGGATTGCCCAGGCTGAAATCATATACGTTCTCCGCGCCGTACTTGGCGGCCAGGCGCTTGCCCTCCTCGAACATGGCGCGGATGGCGGAGTTATTATTTACAAGGGGTTTCATCTTTTCTGAAATCATGGCGTGTATCCTCACTTTCTTCCTCTCGCTTTCTATGATTGTAGCCCCGGCAGGCAGGATTGTCAAGCGCGGGTTCCCATGGTAAATGCCCATTCATCTACCGTTACGCATATAAGATCTTTAAACTGACGGAGCTGCTTATCATTTGTCAAAAATAAATCGCATCCCTGCATGCAGGCAGACGCTAACTGCAAAGCATCCATTGCCTTAAAATCTTTATATCTGGCTCGAATTTTCGCAGCCTTTTTTGCTGTTTCTACATCAATTGGGCATAGAGGAATACCGCATTCAGAAATAAACTCCCTAAATGCTGCCACTTTTTCTTCATTGCCCGTTTTATATGGATATACCAAGTACTCTTCACAAGTAATAACGGATGTGAGCATCTGTTTATCAGATTGTAAAATATCCTCAAAAATCTTTCTTACCGTTTCTCCAAAATGTTCATCCGCATCGAGAAAGTAAATCAGAGGAGCCGTATCAAGAAAAACCTTTTTATACCCTGTCATTATTTCTCAGCCCCTTCACATATTCCTGTGCATCTTTGTGAAACATTTTTTCTCCTCTGCCCATATATTTTCTTAAATCCACTTTTTTCTGATGTGCTTTCTCTGCATCCAGAATCGTTACAATAACTCTCTGCCCTGCCGCCATCTTTATATCTTCGTCCATGACAATCTGCTTTCCATCATAATAACCCTTCACCGCAATCAGCATATTCTTCACCTCAAATTGCATTCAAATCATTGCATCTTTACATTCATTATATCTGTCATAATGAAATTCTTCAAGAAAAATATTCTGACAATACTTGGGGCTGTTGCACTAGAGATTAAAAGAGCCAGTTCCTGCAAGCAGTCTGGCTCTTTTTAATGCTTAAATCATTCAATTTTTTCATCGTAGCTGGGGCGGATGCCGCCTTTTTAGCGCAACAGCCCCTTATTTGTCTATCCCCGCAAAAAACTCTTTCGTCGCCCGCCTCACCTGGGGCGCCAAAAATACCAGGGCCACCAGGTTCGGCAGGGTGAGAAGCCCCAGGGCGATGTCCTGGATGGTCCACACCAGCTCCAGCTCGGTCAATGCGCCGATGACGCAGAAGCAGGGGAATGCGTATTTAAATTTCTCCGCCGCCTTCACGCCGAAGATATAGTTGAGGCCCACGAAGCCAAAGTACCACTGGCTCATCAGCGTGGTGAAGCAGAACATGAGCAGACAGACGGACACCACGTAGCGCAGGGGCGGCCACACGCTTCCAAAGGCATAGATGGCCAGCACACTCCCGTCCACGCCGGAATCCAGCACGCCGGTGACGCCCAGGGTCAGGCCGGTGATGGTGCAGATGACAAAGGTATCCAGGAACACCTCCACCACGCCGGTGATGCCCTGCTCGGAGGGATGGTTCACCTCGGCTGCCGAGTGGATCACAGGCGCGGAGCCCTCTCCCGCCTCATTGGAATAGAGGCCCCGGGCCACGCCCTTCTGCATGGCCATAATCATGGAGCCCAGGGCCCCGCCGGCCGCAGCCTGAAGTCCGAAGGCACCGGTGAAGATCTCCGCGAACACGCCCGGAAGCTTTGTGATGTTGGCCAGAATAATGATAAGGCCGCCCACCACGTAGAGCAGGGCCATGGAGGGCACCAGGCGCTGGGCCACATGGGCCAGGCGCTTTAAGCCGCCCAGGGTGATGACAAAGATGAGGATAACCAGGGCGATGCCTGTGGCCAGAGGCGGGATGCTGAAATTGTCCTTCATAACGCCGCTGATGGTGTTTGACTGGATGAAATTCCCACCGATGATCTGGGTCACCATGAAGAAGGCGGTGAGCACAGCCAGCCAGGGCAGGTGCAGGCCCTTCTTTATGTAGTACATGGGGCCGCCCACAAAATTGCCCTCCTCATTTTTCTCCCGGTAGAGCATGCCCAGCACAATCTCCCCGTATTTGGTGGCCATGCCGAAGAAGGCGGCCACCCACATCCAGAAGATGGCGCCCATGCCTCCGGCCAGCACTGCGGTGGACACACCCACAATGTTTCCGCTTCCCACACAGGAGGCCACCGCCGTGCACAGAGCCTGGAAGGAGGAAATAGTCCCCTCGCTCTTTGCGTCCTTCTTCTGCGCCAGGAGGGGCTCCCACAGCACGGTCCGGATGATGTACCCGAAATGCCGGATCTGAACGCCTCCCGTTATGATGGTGTAGAGCAGCCCCACGCCCAGGAGCACAAAAAGCAGCCAGTTGCCCCACAGCCAGTTGTCGATTTTGGTCAAGACCTCCAGAAGTCCGTTCATACCTATCTCCTCCTAAATTTTTCCTACTCCCAATCCAGATAGATGGGGTTTGTCCATGCCGTGCGTCCGTACTTGTCAACCGCCTCAGCCCGCACGTACGTCTCGTGGCCCTTCAGCGTATACTCCCCGTGGGTCAGGCTGTCCTCGAACCGCTTCCCCAGAACCGTGGTTCCGTCATTGATGATATTTCCCGCCACAAAATTAATGTGGTTCACCTCAGAGGTATCGATCCAGGCCTTTCCGTCCCGGATGCCCCAGTCGTAGATCACCGGCCCGGAGGAGGAATAATAATTTCCGTCCATAAAGTTCTGCACAATGGCGTCGTGGCTCAGCTCCGGGGCCTGCACGCAGATCCAGCCGCCGCAGGAATCCTCAAAGAGCCCCTCATTGTGGTTGTCGTCGCTGGCAAAGGCATTTATCCGCCGGCCCATGCGCAGCATCCTGTCCCAGTAGGTCACGTCATAGCCCGTGTTGGACTCCTGGACCGTGTTGAAGTTGAAAATCTCCAGGGCGGAGATTCCCTTTGTATCGATGAATTCCTCCTCCGTCACCCGGCTCCAGATGGGGTGATTGTAGGTGGTCACGCAGCCGTGGGCGGCTAAGAGGTCCGCCATCTCCTGGCTGGCCTTTGCCCCGGTCCACTCCCCGAAAAACTTCATGGGAGGTATGTACTGCATGTGGGAGAACAGCCCCTCCGGCGCAGCCTCCTGCATCTGGCTGGTTCCCAGAATCCCGTGGAGGTGGTGGACCTTGTAGCGCTCATTTGTCCCCTTGGCCCGGTAGAGAATCACGCTGCACTCCACCGCGGGGAGGATGATAAAGTCCTCCCTATTGAACTGCTCCCTGAAATCCGTAAAGATATCGTGCTCGGAAAAGCACATAAACTGGTAGCCATTGTCCCGGTAGAGCTTGGCCGCCTGCTCCGGGGTCAGCATTCCGTCGGAGACCGTGGTGTGGCTGTGGATATTTCCCTTGTACCAGTTTCCATTCTGCTTAAAGCCGTGATACTCTCTCATTTTCTCACCCTTCCTTGTGGTGCTTCTTGATGCGGCTGATTAAAAAGGTGGATACAAAGATTCCCACAACCGCCCAGCCAATCATTACGCAGAATACAATGCGGTATCCCGCCATGCCCGGATATCTGTCAAGGAAATTGCCGTAAATCAGGTAGGCAAAGGCATTGGGCAGATAGATAACCAGGGATGCAAGGCTCATGGCTGCTCCCGTGATCTCCGCAGGGACCTTCACCTCGTCCATGGGAGCGAAGAACACGGCACGCATGGTAAATACAATGGCACCGAAGAGCAGGGTGCAGGCTGCGCCCAGATACCACTTGCCGCTCTGCCCCAGAGCCTCGTGGGGAACCATGAGGAACAGGGCCATGGCGATGATGCAGACCACAAAGCCCATGCGGATGTGCTTGGCCGCTGATTTATGTACCTTGTCGGACATGAAGCCGCCGATGGGGCCGCCCACCATCTTGAGGCCGTACTGGTTGATGATGCCGTAAGCGCCTACCGCTGTGGCGGGAAGCATATAAATTTCATTTAAGAACGGTATAAAATAGGTAAGTCCGCAGTAGATGCAGTAGACCGTAAAGCCGTTTAAGGCAACCGCCCAGATGTCCACGTTCTTTAACGCCTGCATCATGCCGCCGAAGGCTGCCTGGGCCTTGTTTACCTCCTTGCCGTCATCCCCTGTGCGCTTCTCATCGTTGGGGACGAAAATCAGGCAGAGCACGCCGGCCGCCGCAGTGGCTGCTGACAGGAACAGAAGGCCGCCCCGCAGGGCCGCAGAGCCCTCGCCCATGGCGCTGAAGATGGCCAGGGCCGTGGAGGCGATGATCACGTCCACAATGCCGCGCCCCATTTCCAAAAAGCCGAACATGCGCCCCTGGGTCTTCTCGTCGCCCAGCAGGCGGATGGCCTTTAAAAGCACCGGCCAGTAGGTAACCTCACCCAAAATGGCCATCACGCCGAAGGCCGCCAAAAAGCCCCAGTATCCCGGGAAGGTGGAGAGATATACGCCCACGGCTCCCAGCCCGATGAGGGAGCAGCCGATCATGTATTTCTTGCTGAACATGTCGCAGATGTAGATGCCGGCAATGAGTCCGATGGTCTGCACCGTGCCGTACATACTCATGGCGCCGCCGATCTGGGTGTTGGTCAGTCCCATGAACTCCTGCATGGGCACATAAAACATGTCCTTCATAGAGGAAAGCTTGAACGCGATTCCGCCGGACAGAGTCAGGATGCAGAACACCAGCCATCGGTTGGGAGCTGCTTTTACGATGTTTCGTTTCATCTCTTGGGTCATTGGTAATTCTCCCTTCATTTCCATGATTTTTCCCACTGTTTCACAAGGCCTTTTGGGATATGACCCAAGTATATATGGTTTTTGTTGGGATTGCAAGCATATTCGCAATAAAAACCAATATTTTCGCAATGTATCCAAATTTTAATTGCCAATTTTGTGCAGTATTTCTCTTTTATATTTGCGTTTTCTTGTGTATAATGCTTGCGAACACAACTATATCCAGGTTTCGTATTTGGGTTATCTTGGATTTTATATTGTTTTCACTTTTTTTCTGATGGATTTTCCATTATAATTAGAGTATAACAGCTCAGAATATTTTTGAAAAGGGGGCGCACAGAGTTATGCTGGCGAGACAACGACACGACAAGATATTAAAGCTTCTGGAGACAAGGGGCCGGGTCCACACAGCGGAGCTGGTGGATCTCATGGACGTATCCTCTGAGACCATCCGCAAGGATCTGGAGCTTCTCGACAGCCAGGGGAAGCTGACCCGGGTTCACGGGGGCGCCGTGCCTCTTTCAAAGGAGGATTCGAAAAATGGCCTGGCGGGCTATGTGCCGCTAAAGACCCGAAGCGGCCAGAACCTGGAGCAGAAGGCGGCCATCGCCAGGCGGGCCGTCCAGATGGTGACGGAGGGCCAGTCCGTAGCC
>CALWRY010000083.1 GCA_944384065.1 uncultured Enterocloster sp.
GTCCATTGTATTTTTTATAATCCTGCTGGCTATTTCCATTCTTCAGTTTAGGGCGGAAAAGAAGGGGGTGTTCTACCAGTGAGACCAAGTACCCGTTGGGGAAAACTGTGCTTTTTGATTGCCCAGATTCTGGTGGCGGCAATTATCTTAAGTCCGATTGTATACGCAGTGGATATCAGCTTTCTTCCGCTGTCGCAGATTTTTAAAAAGCCGCCGCAGCTGATTCCCGAGACCCTTGATTTCTCCTATTATGTCAAAGCCTTCCAGAGAGCGCCGCTGCTCAGGTATCTGTTGAATACCGTTCTGGTGGCGTCGGGAATTACGGTCGGGCAGGTGCTGTTAGCTTGTATTACGGCATTTTCTTTTTCCTATTTTACATTTAAAGGGAAAAATGTCCTGTTTATGGTCATTCTTGCCACCATGATGATTCCAGGAGAATCCATTGTGCTGTCCAACTATCTGACCATTGGCGAGCTGGGGCTTTTGGATACTTATCCGGCGCTTATCCTTCCCTCCCTTGCTTCCGCAACGACGATTTTTTTCATGCGTCAGGCCTTTCTTCAGACTCCCCGGGAGCTCTACGAGGTGGCTTCCATGGAGGGCTGCGGAAATCTGCGCTATTTATTCTTAATACAGATGCCGCTTGCCAAGGGCGCTATCGGGGCGGTGAGCATTTATACGTTTATCAATGGCTGGAATGCCTACATGTGGCCGTTACTTGTCACCAATACGGACAGAATGCGCACCGTGCAGATTGGCATTGGAATGCTTTTGGACGCTGATTCTGCGGACTATAATGTGATGATGGCGGGAGTTATTATTGTCATGCTTCCCACCCTTCTGCTCTTCACGCTGGGCCAGAAGCATATTTTGTCCGGGGCGCTGGCCGGCGCGGTGAAGGGATAGGAAGGAACCCCGGCGGGCATACCCCGACGGGCACATAAAAATATCCAGGAGGAACCACCATGGAATTTACATTTTTAGGAACAGGGGCTGCGGAGCAGTACCCGGGGCTGTGGTGCACATGCCCTTATTGTACGAAAGCGAGAAAGCTGGGAGGAAAAAACATCCGGCGTACCAGCTCGGCGCACTTTGCAGGAGACTGCCTGATTGATTTCCCGCCGGAGACATTTTCCCAGGCGGAAAAGTATGGGATTGACCTTTTGGCCTCAAAGCTCCTGCTTGTGACCCACTCCCACGAGGACCATTTTTACCCCCAGCTTCTCTACTGGCGCTTCCGGCCGAAGGAGGCGGAAGCCATGTCGGAGGAGGAGCGGTTTATGCAGGGCTTAAGCCGCCAGCAGGAGCTTCCCCTGCTCCACATTTTCGGAAACCAATGTACCTATGAAAAGCTGATGGAAAATTTCAACGGCCAGAGCCTGGAGGAATCCGCTCTTGCATTTACCGTCCCAAAGTTGTATAAAGAATATGAATGCTATGGGGTGCGTTTTATCGCCATGGAGGCCTCCCACATCGACCGGGGCGATGCCAGAGGACTGATTTATATTGTGGAGGCCCAGGGCAAGACCTTCCTGTACGCCACGGACTCCGGTCCCTACACGGAGAAGACCAGGGACTGCATCGCGGCCCACAAGTTCGACGCGGTGATTATGGAGGAGACCTTCGGCTACGCCAAGAAGGGAACCTTTCATATGGACTGGGACCATGCCATGGAGGCCGTGGGCTTCTTTGAGAAGGCGGGCGTGTGGAAGGGAGAGCCGCGGGTCTACTGGACTCACATGAGCCCCCACCGGACGCCGCCCCACAGCGAGCTTGAAGAGCTTCTTCGCGGCACACCGATTACCCCGGCTTACGACGGATTAAGGATTGAAATATGATTGCAAATTATCACACCCACACCTGGCGCTGCCTGGACGCCGCAGGCACCGAGCGCGAATATGTAGAAAATGCCATCAAAGGCGGCTATAAAATTCTCGGCTTCTCCGACCACACCCCCATGCCCTATCCCGGCGGCTATGTGAGCAATGTGAAGATGCGGCCGGACCAGCTGGAGGACTACGTGGACACGGTTCTGGCGCTTCGGGAGGAGTACCGGAAGGATATCGAGATTCATCTGGGCCTGGAGGTGGAGTATTATCCAGGGCTTTTTGGGGAGCTTCTCACGCTCCTTCAGCCTTACCCCATCGAATATTTCCTGCTGGGCCAGCACTACCTGGGGGACGAGATAGGCGAGCCCTACTGCGGGGCGGCCACGGACAATCCGAAGCATCTTCTGCGGTACTGCGCCCAGTCCATGGAGGCCCTTAAAACCGGGCGGTTCACCTACTTTGCCCACCCGGATTTGATTCATTTCACCGGGGATGAGAAGCTTTATGAGGAATCCATGGGCCGGCTCTGCCAGAAGGCGAAGGAGCTTTCCGTTCCCCTGGAGATTAATTTCCTGGGCATCTGGGACGGAAGAAATTATCCGGACCCCAGATTCTGGAAGATTGCCGGCGAGGTGGGGAATACCGTGGTGTTCGGCGCGGACGCCCACCAGCCGGATAAGGTGGTAAATCCCGAGGCGCTTTGCCGTGCGGAGAAATTGGTAAAAGACTATGGGCTAAAGCTGGCGGAGACGATTCCGCTTAAAAAGCCATTCTAGGAGGAGTATGGAATGAAGCTGACATTAGAAAACCTGAAAAATCGCGAGGCCTGGGAGCGGGCGGGGATTTCCCTGCCCGCTTACGATGCGTCTGCCCTGGCGGAGCGGACGAAAAAGGCTCCCGTCTGGGTACATATGGGCATTGGAAATATTTTCCGGATTTTTATGGGCGGCATCGCGGACCGCCTGGTGTCCGGGGGATTTATGGATAAGGGAATCACCTGTGTGGAGACCTTTGACTTTGACCTGGTGGACAAAATCTACCGTCCCTGCGACAACCTGACCTTAAGTGTGATTCTGAAAAATGACGGAACCAGGGACTGCCGCGTTCTGGGCGCTCTCACCGAGGCGGTGAAGGCCCAGGCCCCTGATGCGGCAGCCCTGGCTGCGGGCCGCACCCCAGGGGCCGTCCCGGAGGCCGGCAAAGACCCTGCTTCCGCCCCGGGCGCAGACAGGCCTGCGTCCGCCGCTGACGCCGGCCAGTGGGAGCGCACAAAAGAGATATTCCGTCAGGCGAGCCTCCAGCTGGTGTCCTTCACCATCACGGAAAAGGGCTACGCCCTGTATAAGGGGGACGGCAGCTATTTTGATTTTGTAAAGGCGGACCTGGAAAATGGGCCGGAGCGCGCGAAAAGCGCCATGGCCGTTGTCGCCGCCATGCTGCTTGCCCGGTACCAGGCCGGCGGGGCGCCCCTGGCCCTGGTGTCCATGGACAACTGCTCGAAGAACGGGGAGAACTTAAGAAATTCTGTCCTCACCGTGGGAGAGGAGTGGAGAAAGCGCGGGTACGTGGACGAGGGCTTCCTGGCCTACATCAGCGACGAGAACCGGGTGGCCTTTCCCTGGACCATGATTGACAAGATTACGCCCCGGCCCAGCGAGGCTGTCGCGGCGGACCTTGCGGCTCTCGGCATCGAGGGCATGGAGCCGGTGATTACCTCGAAAAAGACCTACATTGCCCCCTTCGCCAATGGGGAGGGCCCCCAGTATCTGGTGGTGGAGGACCATTTCCCCAACGGTAGGCCGCCCTTTGAGAAGGCCGGCGTGTATATGGCGGACCGGGAGACAGTGAATCGGTCGGAGCGGATGAAGGTGACGGCCTGCTTAAATCCCATCCACAGCGCCTTAGGGCCCTACGGCTGCCTTTTGGGCTATGAGCTGTTCTCCGACGAGATGCGGGATCCCCAGATGCTGGCCCTGGCCCGCCTGGTGGGATACGGGGAGGGACTGCCCATGGCCCCGGATCCGGGGATCTTCTCGCCGAAAGCATTTCTCGACGAGATAATCAATGATCGGTTCCCGAATCCCTACCTGGGCGATACCACCCAGCGGCTGTCCGTGGACATGTCCCAGATTGTGGGAATCCGCTTTGGGGAAACCATCAAGGCCTATATAAAGCGGGATGGAAACGCGGGGGCGCTGCTGGGTATCCCCTTGGCCATCGCGGGGTGGCTGCGCTATCTTCTGGGCGTGGACGATGAGGGCCGTCCCATGGAGCTGGCCCCGGATCCTATGCTCGCCAAGCTGTGCGAAACGCTCTCCGGAGTGACCCTTGGGGATCCGGAGAGTCTGGGGGATAAGGCGGAGCGCATCCTCTCGGACGCGCACATTTTCCGCGTTAATCTCTACGAGGCGGGAATCGGGGAGCGGATTGAGGCGATGCTTAGAGAGGAGCTTGCCGGGCCGGGCGCTGTGCGCCGGACCCTGGAGAGATATCTGGCAGGAGATAGTAAGGAATAGACAAATTTCCGCCTCTGTGCTATACTTTTTTCGGTAGTTTATCCAAAGAAAACGGAGGAATGGAACATGAATACTTTTTTCCTCGTGGGTGCGGCCGGAGTCTGCCTGATTTTGGCGGTAATCATCGGCTTTGTCCTGGCCTACAACCGCCTGCAGAGACTTTCCGTAAAGGTGGATGAGGCCGCCTCCGGCATCGACGTGGCCCTGGAAAAGAGATGGGATTTGCTGAATGAGCTCTTGGCGGCGGTAAAAAAATATCTCACCCATGAGTATGAAACCCTTACCGGGGTGACGGCCCTGCGCAGCGGCACGGAGGCGGAGGCCCAGCGGCTAAAGCAGCAGGCGGAGGTCTCAGCGGAAACCGTGCGCAGCATTGACCAGGAAATTGAACGTCAGAGCCAGAGCATGGAAAAAATCCGCGGCCAGCTGGAGGCGGAGCGCGGCAGAGGGAACAGCTTCCGGAGCCGCTGGGAAGCCCGCAGCCAAAGCCGCAGCCAGGCTTCCGGTCAAAGCAGCGGCCAAGTCTCCGGCCAAAGCAGCAGCCAGGCCCGCAGCCAGATGGCCCAGAGCGGGCTGCACCGGGCAGACCGCAGCAGAACCGCCGCTGTCAGCCAGAAAATCGAGGCCCTGGCCTCCCTGCACCGGGATTTAAACAGCGTGACCGCCGGCATCGACGCCCTGTATGAGCAGTATCCCCTGCTCAATTCCTGGATATCCCTGGATCAGTACCAGCGGGGCGCTTTCCAGGCGGAGGAGCATCTGCAGGCGGCCAGGCGGCTGTACAATGCCAACGTCTCCCTCTATAACCAGACTATCCGGACCATTCCGTGGGCCATTGTCGCATCGCTGTGCCATATGGAAGCGGCAGGCTTCTACGAGGCGGACGAGAATAAACGAAATTTTGAAGCAAATTTTGACTGAGGCGCGAAGCTATGAATGAGAAGTCTTTGGAAGTCCTGCAGAAAAAGGCCCGCCGCGTGTATTTCTGGACGATTTTCTTCTCGGCGGCGGTATTTTTAGCCATTGTTTCACCCGTATTTTTCCTCCTGCTGACCACTCCGTCCGGGATGGCCTATTTGAAGGAAAGCCCTGCGGAAATGCTGGTCGGGATTATCTGCCTGCCTGCCCTTCTGACAGGGGGGATTTATTTCCTTCTCTACCATCTGCTGGTGCGCAGAACCTACGAAGCCTTTAATCAGGCATTCAAGCGCACCTATGTGCTTCAGACCGTGGGGGAGCTGGACGGATTCGAAAAGCTGGCCTACTCCCCCTCGGGCAGCTTTGGCTACAATGAAATCCGCGACAGCCTTGTGGTAAACAGCGGGGAAGCCAAATATTTTAAAAGCGAGGACCAGCTTGCCGGGACGTTTTGCTCTATTCCCTTTGTCTACGGCGATGTGGTGACCCGGTATATGAAGCGCAACGGGAAAAAATCAGAACTCCGCATTATTTTCCAGGGGCAAATCATGCGCTTTTCGCTTCCGAAGGACTCCAAATGGAGCTTTGGCCATCTGCAGATTTTTGAAAAGGAGTTTCTCTCCAATTTTAAAGGGCGCACAGCGCCGTATCAGGTACAGACCGAGAATGAGGCCTTCAACCAGAGATTTGAGGTGTTTGCAGCCGACGAGCACAATGCCTTCTACCTCCTTACCCCGCAGATGCTGGAGCAGATTGTCCGCTTTGCGGATTTTGCGGGCAGCCAAATCGCCCTCACCTTTGTGGGGCCCACGCTGTATGTGGCGGTTGACCGCAGCCGCAGCATGTTCGACGCATCTGTCCGCAAACCCTTAAAAGACCAGCGCCAGCAGATTTTAGATGACGCGAATCTTTTAAAGCGGGCCGGGGAAATGCTTGTTTTCGGGGCGGACGCCCTGTACTCGTAAACGGAAATACGGCGGGGACAGATCTGCCTTTCAAGCCGGCCCAGCTGAAAAAATCCCACATCTCCCTGAAGGAGGCCTTCCGCCTCTACATGACGGAAAACATCACCAAGTGCGAGGACTGGTTCTGGCGGGCCTTTAAAGGGGGCATGTACCTGGCGGGAAATAATTTGAGACATTATTATGAGAACGGCGACAGGGGCTATGTGGAGCCGCGTGGAGTTTTTAGACCGGTCCGGCATTCCCGAGGCCCAAGAAGAGCGGAAGCACTATAAAAAAACGCTCTTTGGGCGGTGGAAGCGGGTTAATTAGGACAGATAATAAGGACAGATTAATTAGGACAGAGAGAGGGCCAGCGCCTGAGGCGCCGGCCCTTAGTATATTTGAAACTGTTTTTGCCGGATGGGCGTTTCTGCCGCGCCGCCTTCCGTCCTCTTAATTTTGTGCCTCTCTTACTTTGTGCCGAAAATCCGGTCGCCCGCATCCCCCAGGCCGGGGCAGATGTAGGCGTTCTCATTCAGGCAGCGGTCCAGATGTCCCACGTAAATCTGCACGTCCGGGTGGGCCTTGTGCAGGCGCTCCAGCCCTTCCGGGGCGGCGATGATGGACATAAACTTGATTTTTCTGCCGCCGTGCTGCTTGATGAAGTCCACTGCGGTGACTGCGGAGCCGCCGGTGGCCAGCATGGGGTCGGTGACGATGATGGTCCGCTCCTCGATGGGGCTGGGAAGCTTGCAGTAATACTCGTGGGGCTCATGGGTCACCTCGTCCCGGTAGAGGCCGATGTGGCCCACCTTTGCGCTGGGAACCAGGGCCAGGATGCCGCTGACCATGCCAAGGCCTGCCCGGAGGATGGGGACCACCGCCAGCTTGCGGCCGGCGATCATGGGGGTCATGCAAGTCTCGATGGGGGTCTCCACCTGTACATCCTCCAGGGGAAGATCCCGCAGGGCTTCATAGCCCATGAGCATGGCAATCTCCTCGGTGAGCGCACGGAACTCATTGGTTCCCGTGGCCTTGTCCCGGAGGAGGGAAATTTTGTGCTGAATCAACGGGTGGTCAAAAACCATTACATTATCCATAATGAAAATGCTCCTTTGTAAGAATAGTGGCTGTTACCATTATATATCAAATGCCCTGTCATGGCAACATGAACAGGGCATTTGCAGCTTCGGGTATTTATCGTTTTGTACAGCCTGCGGAGTCCCTATTTTGTCTCGGGCACAAAGGAGACAATCACGTAGTCTCCCAGGGCGTGGGGAACGGGCATGGACAGATAGATGGTGCCCTGCCGCTCGTAACTGAAGGATTCGGGCCACAGGCCCTCCTCGCCCAGAGGGAAGTCCGCTCCCTCAAAGACAGCGGTTAGAGCTTCCTCGTCCAATGTGGCAATGTACTCGCTCACTCCGGCAAGGCGGTCGGAGGACAGGTTGTAGAAGCTCACGTCCTCGCTGAGCACATAGCCGGCCATGGTCAGGGCATCCCCGTAATCAGCCAGTCCGATGTCCTGCACCTGGAACAGATCCAGGGTGTTGGTGTAAAAAAGCTCTGTGGGATGGGCGGCGCCCTGGGCGGAAAGGTTTCCCGTATACACAGCGGTCAGGCGGCGGCTGTCCACGGAGACCACCTCGCACTTGATTTCCAATGTGTCTGTCTCCTCGTTGACCTCATTCGCCTGGATGACGGAGAGGGCATTGGCCTTCAGATGCTCATTGACCTTAGTCAAAAGCTCCTCATCGTCAATATGGGACACCACCGGGTATTGGATAGAGACCTTTCCCGATGTATAGGTCTCCAGGGAAGCGGTGACGCCGGTGGAGGTTCCGGCGTCCTCCGGCTGTACCTCCTGGGGCGCTTCTGTGGGCGCAGCGGTGGAGGCCATAGTCTCCGGTTCCTCTGTGGCGGCCTCCGTATGTATGGTGGAAATATCCGCGCTCTCCGGCGAGCGGCTTAAAATCAGCCCGATGGCGGCCCCGCCCACGATAACGGCTGCGATGATAACTCCGATGATAAGCTTTCTGTTGTTCATAAAACACTCCTCCTTTGCATACTAACCTGCTTGTCGGCATTATACCGGAAAATCGTGGACGGAGTTTGAAGAAAAACTTACAAATTCCTGAATTGTTTGCAAGCCTTTGTCCGCTGATTAAACTGTGCCAATTATTACAAAAATTCAGTGAAAAAGGCATTTTTTCCTCCAATCAAACATATGGTATTAAAGTGCGCCTGAAATATCATATGGCGCAATCGTTCAGACGGCAGTCCGGGCGCAGCTCCCTGTCTGGCCCGGGGCCGTCAGAAGAAATGGGGAAGGAGGAGCAGGATAAATGACGCATCTGGAGCTAATCGCAAAGGTAGGGGGAGGAAGCGTGGAAATTGTGGACATGTATCTGGGGGGCCGCTTGACCCGCAGGGAATTGGGAAATGTGCTGGGGAAGAGCCGCGCCGCTGCAGTGGAGAAATTCGCGGAGGGGCGCCGCCGAGAGCGCAGGGCATAGGGGGTGCTCTGGGCTGGGTGAAAAGATATAAGAAAAAATCCTGGAACCCGCGATCTCCCGCGATTCCAGGATTTTCCCTGCCAAGGGTGTAATGCCGGCAGCGGGACTTGAACCCGCACGTGGTTGCCCACAACAGATTTTGAGTCTGCCTCGTCTGCCATTCCGACACGCCGGCTTACAACGATACATATTCTAACACAGGCCGGGGACTTTGGCAAGCGTTTTTTTGGAATGTCAGAGCGGGCGCAGGTTTACATTGAAAATGAACCTGATTTATTGTATGATGATAGCAGTTTATATGTAACTGCTCAGACGGCTGTGAGGACTGAGAAGGCCGCCTCTGAGCGCAGGACAGGAAAGGAGGCCCGCACCATGACCTGCAGGGAGGCCCAGCGCCTGGTGACCCCGTATATCAACGGGAGCATCACGGACCAGGAGCTGGAGGAATTTCTAAAGCATATCGACAGCTGCCCGGACTGCCGGGAGGAGCTGGAGATTTATTTTACCGTAGATGTGGGGATACGGCAGCTGGATGAGGGAACAGGCACCTACAATATCAAGGGGGCGCTGGAGACAGCCCTGGCCCTGTCGCGCCAGCGGCTGCGCAGCCTGCACCTGCTCAAAATCACCCGCTACGCGGTGAATACCCTCTGCTTCTGGTCCGTGCTTGTGGTGTTGATTATCCAGATGCGGATTTGGGGACAGGCAGGGTTTTAAGGCGGAGCTGCGGGCGCCGGAGGCCGAACGCCGAACGCTGAGCACCTGCCGGCGGGCCTTTCCGAGCGGCGGACTTTGTAAAGAAGGAGAATCCATGGAAAAACTTGTTTTGATAGATGGACACAGTATTTTGAACCGGGCCTTTTACGGGGTGCCGGACCTGACGAATGCGGAGGGGCTGCACACCAACGCGGTGTACGGCTTTCTCAATATTATGTTCAAGATTCTGGAGGAGGAGCAGGCGGACCACCTGGCGGTGGCCTTTGACCTGCACGCCCCCACCTTTCGGCATAAGATGTATGCAGAATACAAGGGTACCCGAAAGCCCATGCCTGAGGAGCTAAGGGAGCAGGTTCCCCTGATGCAGGAGGTTTTAAAGGCCATGGGAATTCCCATTTTGACCCTGGAGGGCTATGAGGCGGACGACATCTTGGGAACCGTGGCAAAGCGCAGCCAGGCAGCCGGGGTGGAGGTGTCCGTGATATCCGGGGACAGGGACCTATTGCAGCTGGCGGACGAGCACATCAAGATCCGGATTCCCAAGACCAGCCGGGGAAGCACGGAGATATACGACTATTATCCCGCGGATGTGAAGGCCCAGTACCAGGTGACGCCAACGGAGTTTATCGATGTGAAGGCTCTGATGGGGGACACCTCGGACAATATCCCAGGGGTGCCCTCCATCGGGGAGAAGACGGCCACGGCCATCATCGCGGCTTACGGGAGTATTGAGAATGCCTACGCGCACATAGAGGAGATTAAGCCTCCAAGGGCAAGGAAGGCACTGGAGGAGCACTACGATATGGCCCGGATGAGCAAGGAGCTGGCGGCCATCTGTATTGACTGCCCGGTGGAATTTTCCTATGAGGACGCGGCGGTGGAAAATCTCTACACACCGGCTGCCTTTAAGGAGATGAAGCGGCTGGGCTTTAAGACATTTCTGACCCGGTTTGACGAGAGCATCCGGCAGGGGCAGGAGGGGCCGGGGCTTCAGGCGCATTTTAAGACCATCACAGAGGAAAAGGAAGCCAAAAGAATATTTAAGAAGGCGCTTTCCTGTCCGAATCTGGGCCTTCAGCTCATTGGCGGCCCGGAACACCCGGCGGGAGAGCCGGAGGCCGAACAGCTCTCCTTCTCCTTTGACGCGTCAGGCGGGGTGCAGAGCGCTCTGGCCGGAAGCAGCAGGGGCGGTTCGGCGGACGGCGCCCAATCCTCCGCTCTGGCAGGCGCCGCCCTCGCTCTGGGCGAGGAGGAGATTTACTGCCTGCGCGCGGAGCCGGAGGGCGGGAAGGGCTCCATCAGCGGGGCATTTCTGAAACAAGAGACTGCGGCCCTCATTGCAGAGCGGACCAAGCCCATCTGGGTCCTGGATTTGAAGCCGCTTCTCCACCTTGTGGAATTTGAGGAACGGCCCAATGTATTCGACGCCGGCGTGGCGGGCTACCTGCTGGACCCCCTGGGCGAGGGCTACGCCTATGACCAGCTGGCCAGGGGGCACGCGGGCCTTTCGGTTCCCTCCCAGGCAGAGCTTTTGGGCAAGGAGGACCTGGGGGAAGCCCTGGCCAGGGGAGAAGAGAAGGCAGCCCTCTGCGCCTGCTATATGGGATATACGGCCTGGCGGACGGCGCAGCCCCTGATGCAGAAGCTGGAGGAGACGGGGATGGACCGCCTCTATAGGGAGATAGAGATGCCCCTGATTTACAGCCTGTACCATATGGAAAAAGAGGGCGTGAAGGTGGAGCGGGAGGAGCTGGCGGCCTACGGCGCCCGCTTAAAGGAGGGAATCACCCGGCTGGAAAAGGAAATCTACGCGGACACTGGACGGGAATTTAACATCAATTCCCCCAAGCAGCTGGGGGAGATTCTCTTCGGGGAAATGAAGCTGCCCGGCGGAAAGAAGACCAAGACCGGCTACTCCACGGCGGCGGAGGTGCTGGAGAAGCTGGCCCCGGACCATCCGGTTATCCGCAAGATTTTGGACTACCGCCAGCTGACCAAGCTGAATTCCACCTATGCGGAGGGGCTGGCGGCCTTTATCCGGGAGGACGGAAGAATCCACGGCCATTTCAACCAGACCATCACGGCCACGGGACGCATCAGCAGCACGGAGCCCAATCTGCAGAACATCCCGGTGCGCATGGAGCTGGGCCGGGAAATCCGCAAGGTATTTGTGCCCAAGGAGGGCTGCGTCTTCCTGGACGCGGACTACTCCCAGATTGAGCTGCGGATTCTGGCCCACATGTCCGGGGACGAGCACCTGATAGCGGCTTATCAGTCCTCCCAGGACATCCACGCGGCCACTGCGGCCCAGGTATTCCACGTGCCGCTCTCGGAGGTCACGCCGGAGCTCAGGCGCAACGCCAAGGCGGTAAACTTCGGCATTGTCTATGGAATCAGCGCCTTTGGCCTCAGCGAGGGCTTAAGCATCTCCCAGAAGGAGGCCAAGGAATACATCAACCGGTATTTTGAGACCTATCCCGGGGTAAAGGCCTTCCTGGACGGCCTAGTGAGCCATGCCAGGGAGCAGGGCTATGTGGCCACTCTCTACGGGCGGCGCAGGCCCATCCCGGAGCTTGCCTCCTCCAATTTTATGCAGCGCCAGTTCGGGGAGCGGGTGGCCATGAATTCCCCCATCCAGGGAACTGCGGCGGATATTATGAAAATCGCCATGATTGCGGTGGACCGGGAGCTTCGGCGGCGGGGCCTCAAATCCCGCATTGTGCTCCAGATTCACGATGAGCTTTTGGTGGAGACGGCAAAGGACGAGGCAGAGGAAGTGAAGGCGCTTTTGGTAGATAAAATGAAACACGCGGCGGACTTAAAGGTGGCGCTGGAGGTGGAGGCGCAGGAGGGAGACTCCTGGTTTGACGCCAAGTAGGAGAGGACAGCAGAAAATGGAAGATACGCAGACATTTGTCCTGGGCCTCACCGGAGGCGTGGGCGCGGGAAAGAGCACGGTTCTCGCCTACCTTGAGGAGGCCTATGGCTTTTACGTGATACAGACGGACCTGACGGCGCGGACCCTCATGGAGCCGGGGATGCCGGGGCTTTGTGCAGCAGTGGAGATTTTTGGGGAGGATATACTGGACGGTACGGGGAGCCTCTGCCGCCCCCTTCTGGCAGAGCGGATGTTTGGAAACGCAGAGCTGCGCAGGCAGCTGGACGCACGCACCCATCCCCTGGTCTGGGAGGCCGTAAGGAGGGAGACGGCCGCTCACCGGGAGAGGCCGGTTGTGATAGAAACTGCCATCCCGGGAAAAGAATTTCGTGACACCTGCAGAGAAATATGGTATCTTTATACTTCGGAGGATGTGCGCGCTGCCAGGCTTGCCGAGAGCCGGGGATATTCTGCGGAAAAGACCCGGGGCATCATGGCAAATCAGGCGGATGAGGCCGCATTTGCCCGGCTGGCGGATGCGCGGATAGACAACAGCGGTCCTCCCGAGGAGACCAGAAGGCAGGTTGACCGGCTTCTGGCAGAGCGGGGAATCCCCAAAATGAATATGGCAAAGGACAGAGCAGATACATGAGAATGGTGAGCATAGCCAGCGGAAGCAGCGGAAACTGCATTTACATTGGCTCGGAAAGCACCCACATCCTGGTGGATGCGGGAATCAGCAACAAGCGCATTGAACAAGGATTAAATGAAATCGGCCTAAAGGGCGGGGAGATGGATGGAATCCTGATTACCCACGAGCACTCGGACCACATTAAGGGACTGGGAGTTCTCTCCCGGAAGCACCATCTTCCCATTTATGGGACGCAGGCCACGCTGAACGCGATTGCCTCCACAGCGAGCCTGGGAGCCATCGGACAGGAGCTTCTGAATCACAATTACTCTCACTTGGACTATGCCACAGAGGAGTATACAATCAACACCAGAAACAACGAATA
>CALWRY010000084.1 GCA_944384065.1 uncultured Enterocloster sp.
CCTGGTGGTGTGCACCTTTGCCGTGCAGCTTGCCTCCTCCACACTGGCGGCCTACGCCCTGGGCGTCATGAATTTCAAGGGGTCCGCCATTGTGTTCGCGGTGATTTTCATGCAGATTATCATCCCCAACGATGTGCTCATCACCCCCAACTTCATGACATTGTCGGAGATGAAGCTTATCGACACCAAGGTGGGCATGATGCTTCCCTTCTACGGAAGCGCCCTGGCGATTTTCCTTCTTCGCCAGCATTTTAAATCCATCCCCAAGGCCCTGGCGGAGGCGGCCAAGATCGACGGCGCCAACACCTGGCAGACCATCTGGCGGGTGTATATGCCCTGCGCCAAGCCGGCCTACCTGTCTTTTGCGGTAATTTCCGTCAGCTACCACTGGAACAACTACCTGTGGCCCCTGATTGTGACGAATTCACCGGAGAACCGCACCCTTACCGTTGGCCTGGCCATCTTTGCCAAGTCAAAGGAGGCAAACATGCAGTGGGCAAATGTGTGTGCCGCTGCCTTTATCATCATCATTCCGCTGCTCTTGGCGTTCTTCATCGCCCAGAAGCAGTTTATGAGCAGCTTTGTGAGCGCAGGCATCAAGGAGTGATGCTGCTTTGAGCGACATAAAAGGAGGAGGAATTGCCCGTGAAATGGAACTTTATAGGAAAAGGCAGCGCGTTTTACCCGCCTTACGGCAATACGGGCGCTTACATGCTCTGCAAAAAGAGTCTCTATCTTCTGGACTGCGGGGAAATGGCCTTTGACTTTCTTTATCATCATATCGATCTGGACGCAGTGGATCGCGTGTATGTCATCCTCACCCACCTCCACGCGGATCATGTGGGGAGCCTGGGAACCCTGATTTCCTATTTCTACTGTCTGAGGAAGCTGCGGATTGATGTGATCCACCCGGAGGATACGGTGGTGCGCCTTCTGGCCCTGGAGGGGCTGGAGACGGATGCCTACCGCTACAGTGCCCAGCTTGGGGAAAATGAAGGGGGGCTGCGCGCCGCCCCGGTGAAAGTGCGGCACGTGGACAACATGGAGTGCTACGGCTATCTGCTGTCGGACGGGCAGGAGACCATCTATTACAGCGGCGATGCCTGCGAGATACCGGAAGGCGTCCGGGAGATGTTTCTCACCGGGGAGGTCGCCCGCATGTACCAGGACACCTCCACCCACGATTCGCCCAATCCCTCCCACTGCTTCTACGGAAAGCTGGAGGCGGCTATCCCGCCGGAGCACAGGGACAGAGTATACTGTATGCATTTGGACAGCCCCTGTGAGGAGCTTCTCAGGGAAAAGGGCTTCCGGATTGCGGAGGTATCGGAAATGTAAGCGCATGGGAGTGAGGTTTATTGGCAGATCTAGATAGGATTTTGGGAGATCCAAAGCTGCTCCTTGATCTGGAGCTGTTTTTTCGGATCCTTCTTGGGGGTTTTATAGGGGCGGTTATTGGACATGAGCGCAAAAACCGGGACAAGAGCGCCGGAATGCGCACCCACGCCATTGTGGGGCTGGGGGCCGCCCTGATGATGGTTGTATCAAAGTATGGCTTCGGGGATGTGCCGGATTACGACGCCTCCCGTGTGGCCGCCCAGATCGTATCGGGCGTGGGATTTTTGGGAGCCGGCATTATCTTTGTCCGAAACAACACAACGGTCAGCGGCCTGACCACAGCGGCGGGCATATGGGCCACGGCCGGAGTGGGCATGGCCCTGGGGGCAGGCATCTACTTTATCGGGATCAGCTCCGGATTTCTGGTGGTTATCCTCCAGGTCCTCCTGCACAGGATCCGCTTTTTGTCTGCGGAGCCCACCCGGGGATATATGAAGATTGCTACGGATCAGTTTGAAAATGTATCCCAGGAGCTGCAGGCGCGTCTGGGAAAGGACCGCGTAAAACTTTTGAGCCTGAAGGTCAGCAAGGGAAAAGAGAACACAAAGATGGAGCTGGAGCTTCTCTATCCGCCGGGATATGAGAAGCAGGAACTCATAAATACCTGGGCTAAGGACCCCAGGATTCATTCCATATCCGGCTGAGCGCCTTTTGGGGCGCCGCCGGCGGCCATGGAGCCGGGACAGACTGTGTGTGAAAAACACCAGCCTGTCCCGGCTTTTTTTGCGCCACGTTTCGCGGTACAGGCGGATTGAGCAAAAGTGGGGGACTGTCCCATTTTTTGATGTTTTTCGACAGGGGCCGCGCTGAGGTTAGAATGGCTAAAATGGTTTACATAAAACAATAACAGCAAAACATAAATGAAATATTTGAAATTAATTATTAACAATAATGTAATTTTAATGTAAAATGTAATTCGTTAAAACGCATAATATTCCCTGAAATTAGCGGATAAAATTAATATATTATACAAAAAACAGGATGACTTTATCGGAACAAAAATAAAATATGACAAAAATGTTAAATTTCCATTGACTATAAAAACCAAATCCCATATAATTACCACACATCCCAGAAAACACAGCAAAAGTGGGGGAAACCTCACAAACAAAAAGGATAACGGGACATCGGTCTGCCGGCGGGTGTTCCGGGAAAGAGGAGTGTGTATGGCTATGATTCGGTCATTTCTTCGGTCCTTTCTTCTTTTTGTCAGGCAGCTGGCCGGGAAGGCGTCAGGGCGGATGCGCCTGTCGTCTGGTTTTATGGCAGTGGTTCTTGCGGCCGCTGCTGCGGTAATCTTTTTTTACGGCCCCGCCAGTGAAGAGGGAGTTGCCCTTGCAGCTCCCATGGAGCCACAGGCCCGGCTTGAGACGGTAAAGGAGAAAGCGGAGGGAATTCTTCCGGTTACAGAAGCGAAAATACAATTTGGTTTATTCAATACCAACAGCAAAAGCCAGGAATTGGCGGGAACGCTGCTGGCAAAGGAGGTACAGAGCGATAAGAGGAGAAGATCCTGGTCCCATGCCCAGCTGGAGGTTCTGCAGCAGCAGATCGCCAGGGAAAAGGCAGAGGAGGAGGCCAAGCGGCTTGAGGAGGAAAAACGCCGGGCGGCCAGACGGATCCCGGTGACGGAGGAGGAGTACCAGCTTCTCCAGCGGATTGTCCAGGCGGAGGCCGGCGGGTGCGACGACAAGGGAAAGATTCTGGTGGCCAATGTGGTGATCAACCGGGTGCTGGATGATGAATTTCCGGACACGGTGCGGGAAGTGGTGTACCAGCGATCCCAGTTTCAGCCGGTGTCCACCGGGGTTATCCATTCGGTCAAGGTGACTCCTGAGACAAAGGCCTGCGTGGACCGGGCTCTGGCCGGTGAGGACTATTCCGGAGGCGCCCTGTATTTTATGAACCGCAGAGGATCCGGAGGAAGAGCCTCCTGGTTCGACAGCCAGCTCACCTTTTTATTTTCCCATGGAGGACACGAGTTTTTTAAATAGATGATTGAGATCCCATGGGACTTGGGTGTATAATAAAGGCAGCCGTTTAGAACGGCTGCTAAGCAAGGTCGGCTGCAGGGGAAAGCTTCGGGCAGCCGGAGAAAAATACACGCGGGACAAAGGAGATGGCAGTATGATTTTTGACGAGAAGAAGAATCTGGATTTTTACAGGAACTTAGGGATTGAGGGGCGCTACGCCAAGGCAGTGGATTTCTTGAAGAATACGGATCTCAAGGCTCTGGAGCCTGGCAAGTATGAGATCGACGGAAAGAATGTCTATGCCAATGTGACGGCTTATACCACGATTCCGTGGGAGGAGGCCAAGTATGAGGCTCACGAGCATTACACGGATATCCAGTATGTGATTGAGGGCAGCGAGATTATGACCTACGCGCCGGTCCATGAGATGACGGTGAAGACGCCCTACAATCCGGACAAGGATGTGGTATTTTTTGAGAACACCACGCCGGGGCTTCCGATTGTTACAGGTGCGGATCAGTACCTGATTTTCAACCCCTGGGATGCCCATAAGCCCAAGGCAGCCAACGGTGAGCCCGCGCCCATCAAGAAAGTGATTGTAAAGATTAAGGAAGACTAAAGAGAAGGAGAGCCCCGGGAGGGCAAGGCGGAAAGAATGCCTGCATCCCAGGGCTTTTTTGCTGCCCGAAGGGCTGTTATTTCGTGGTTTTGGGATTTTTGTCGAAAAATTTTCCTATGATTCTCCATTCTTTCGACGGCATTCGCCGTCCGGATTTTCTATAATGATTCCCGTGTGAGGGACATATGACATATACGGTGTACATAGACGAGGTATTTGCCGTAAATACAGTGATGGATATTCTGGTGCTGGCGGCGGCAGGCCGCCTCCTGGGATACAAAAGCGGCAGGCTGCGGCTCCTGGCTGCGGCAGCGCTGGGCGGCCTTTGGTCCTGCGTCAGCATATTTCTTTCCTGGAATGCCCTTTTGGGGGCCCTCATCACCTACCTGGGAGTGAGCGGCCTCATGGCGCGCATCGCCTATCCCATAAAAAGGCCTGGGGAGATGCTGCGGGCCGTGGGCTGTATTTATCTGGCATCCGTGATCCTGGCAGGGGTAATGCTGGCAATCCGGGAGACGCCGGCTCTGGGCGGCGCCATGGACGCAGGCCCCCCGCTTTTATTTTGGGTGTTTATGGCGGCAGGGGGAGCGGCCGGGCTTTTCGGTTTTTCCCAGGCAGCTGTCCGCGCCCTGCGGGCAAGGCTTCGCCGCCGGGATATATGCCGGGTTATTCTGCGAAAGGGGGAGGCCAGCGAGGCGGTTTCGGGCCTGATTGACACGGGGAACCGGCTTATAGACCCGGCCACGGGCTGCCCGGTTCACGTGGCGGAGGCAGAGGTGATGGAGAAACTTTGTCCCAGGGTTCAGGGCGTAATATTTGTGCCTTACCAGTCAGTGGGGGGAAAGGGAATGCTCCCCGCTGTATTTGTTGATGAAATGGAGGTGAGGCAGGGAGAGGAGATTTGGCGCGCGATCCATCCCCTTATTGCTGTTTCCAGACAGCCTCTGTCTTCCGGGGGCGAGTATCAGATGCTGATACAAAAATGCGATAAGTGAGAAATACACATTTTCAGGAGGATAGTTCTATGATTATAAAGGTTTCCATACCAAACAGGTTTCAGCTGAAAACCGTTCCTTCCTTCCGGGCCATGCTGCTTCCCGGTCAGGGAGAGGTTCACTATATCGGGGGAGCGGACATTCTGCCGCCGCCTTTGGAGGCGGAGGAGGAGGGACGGATGATTGGGCTTTTGGGGAGCGAGGCGGATAAGGATGCCCGTTCCTCCCTCATCGAGCACAATCTGCGCCTTGTGGTGTACATAGCAAAGAAATTTGACAACACCAGCGTGGGGGTGGAGGATCTGATCTCCATCGGCACCATCGGGCTTATCAAGGCTATCAACACATTTAAGCCGGATAAAAATATTAAGCTGGCCACCTATGCTTCCCGGTGTATTGAAAATGAGATTCTCATGTACCTCAGGCGGAACAGCAAGACCCGTCTGGAGGTATCCATTGACGAGCCCCTCAATGTGGACTGGGACGGAAATGAGCTGCTGCTGTCGGATATTCTGGGAACGGATGAAGATGTTATTTACCATGGAATTGAGGACGAGGTGGAAAAGGATCTCCTCAATCACGCCATCAGCCGCCTAAATCCCAGGGAGAGAAAAATCGTGGAACTTCGGTACGGATTAAACAGCGAGGAGGGGGAGGAAATGACCCAGAAGGAGGTGGCGGATCTTTTGGGCATTTCCCAATCCTATATCTCGCGGCTGGAGAAAAAGATCATGAAGCGGCTGAAAAAGGAGATTGTGCGGTTTGAGTAACCTCCCGTCAGCCCTGCTTTCCCTCGCAGTTCTGCCGCAGCTGCACCATATTGTCTTTAATCTTGAAGGTGCCGAAGCTCCGGATAAAGCTGGAAAGACGGCTGAAGCCGTACTGCTTTAGGTCGAAGGAGGGATATATTTTCTTCAGTTCGTCGTGGATAATGCTTAAGTTGTCCACATGGCCGTTGTTCTCGCGAATGATGCGGATGACGGCTTTTTCTATTTCCGCTTTGGATGTGCTGGCGCTCTTTTCCTGGACAAAATAGCCGCCGTGAAGCTTCACCACCTGGAAATCGCTGTTGTCTAAACTCTCCAAAAAGGTGGAGAGCTTGGAGTAGCCGTAATTTCTCACGTCGAAGTCCGAGAAGCGCTTGGTGAGGAAGTTTCCCACCTTGGCCAGGATGATGGGCTGGTTCTGGCTGTTGTTCTCAATGAGCAGCTTGGTGATGGCCTTCTGTATCTCGTCCGTGCTGGTGATGGTCTTCTCGATCTCGTCGATAGAGGCCACCTTTTCCTTGAGGGCGGGACTGGCTGCCCGTCCCTTTGTCACGGGAACGCTCTCCTCGGCGTCCTCCGAGGAGATGATCTCAAGGAGCTTGAAGGTATCGCAGGCCGCACGGAAGGGCTTGGGGGTCTTCTGCTCGCCGATGCCCATGACAAACATGCCGGCCTCCCTCAGGCGCTGGGCCAGCTTGGTGAAATCCGAGTCGCTGGATACCAGGCAGAAGCCGTCCACATTTCCCGAGTAGAGGATGTCCATGGCGTCGATGATCATGGCGGAATCTGTGGAATTCTTTCCGGTGGTATAGCTGTACTGCTGAATGGGGTTCACGGACCAGTCTAAGAGGACGTTCTTCCAGCTTCGCTTTTCATTGTCCGTCCAGTCGCCGTAGATCCGCTTGTAGGTGGCCACGCCGATGTCCGAGACTTCGTCCAGGATATATTTGATGTATTTTGGGGACACATTGTCCGCATCGATAAGTACGGCAAATCTTCGTTCATTCTGTTCCATGGTTTCTATCACTTCTATCGCTTTCTTAATATTTTGGAGAATCGTCCAGGGCCGCCGGAAGGCCGGCCGAAAAGCTTATCCCCTGCCTTACAGTTTAACACAGGCCGGATAAACGGGCAAGGGAAATCCAACGGGAGATCGTGACAAGGGCTGCGCCGGGCAGTCCCTCAGCCGCGAGGGCTTTTTGCTTTTTTTGCCTCTCGGATTTTCCGCCGGGAGTCCTCATTTACCTCCTCCATCAGGGCGCGCAGCCAGGGGGAAAAGCGGGTCTCCTTCTGGCCGTAGGAGAGCTGCAGGTCATACTCCAGGGGCAGCCAGGTGGAAATATCCGCCTCGTTGTGCTGGATCAGGGCTTCCAGCTTGTCCAGGGCCTTCACGAGCCGGGCCTCCAGGCTTTCCTGGGCCTTAAGCTCCTCAAAGAGGGCGGCCATATCCTGCCGGTATGGCTGGGGAAGCTCCGCAACCCAGGCGGCAAGCACCGCCTCCTCCCGGCTTTCGTCCGCAGGGCCCTTCTCAAATGCCGGGATATCCCCGGTGAACGCCTCCCCCATATCGTGGAGCAGGCACATGGAAAGGAGCTTTTCCTGGTCGGCCTGGGGAAATTCGTCCTTTATAAGATAGGCCATAAGGGCCAGGCGCCAGCAGTGCTCCGCCACGCTCTCCCGGCGACCCGCAGAGGTCCAGGAGTGGCGGGGCGTATTTTTAAGCTGTTCCGCCCGGCTCAGGATCCGGAGAAATATTTCTGGTTTCAAGTGCGTCACCTCCTGGTAAGAAGTGTACCATTTTTGGGTGGCACAGTCCAGCGCTCTGTGCTAAAATACAGGTAAAGATGTGCGCCGGGGATGCGCACGGCAGTCCTGAAAGGAGGCGCGGTCATTTTGAAGGGAAGGCCATTGCCCATCGGAATCGACGACTTTGCAAAGCTGCGGGAGGGCGGGTATTACTATGTGGACAAAACCGCCTTTATCGGGGAGCTGTGGAGGAATAGAGGCGAGGTGAATTTATTTACCAGACCCCGGCGCTTTGGAAAAACGCTGAATATGAGCATGCTCCAGTATTTTTTTGAGGATACGGGGGATGAGAAAACGAATGAAAGGAACCGCAGCCTTTTTGAGGGGCTGGCGGTCATGGAGGATGGGCCGGCCATTCTTGGCCAGATGGGCCGCCGGCCTGTGATAAGTCTTTCTTTAAAATCAGCCAAGCAGCCGGACTGGGAGCTTGCCTATGCCTGTATAAGGGAGGAGATTGCCAGAGAGTATAAACGGCACCTGAAGGCGGCGGACAGCATTGTTCTTGCAGGGGACCGGCAGCGCTTTCTCGATTTGGCGGATCGGAGGGGGAGCAGGGAGGACGAGGTGACGGCCCTCCGGTTTTTGTCGGAATGTCTTTATCAGGCCAGCGGGGAAAAGGCAGTCATCCTGATTGACGAATACGATGTGCCTTTGGAAAATGCATATTTCGGGGGATTTTATGAAAGGATGAGCGCCTTTATCCGCTCTCTCTTTGAATCCGCCTTAAAGACCAATCCCGCCCTGGAGTTTGCTGTGGTTACGGGATGCCTGCGCATATCGCGGGAATCCATATTTACCGGGCTTAACAATTTGAATGTGTGCTCCATCATCAGCGATTCCTACGGGGAACACTTTGGCTTCCTGCAGGCAGAGGTGGATGAAATGCTGGATGCCTACGGCTTTTCTGATAAGAGGGAGATTATGAGCCGCTGGTATGACGGGTATGTGTTCGGCGGACAGGAGGTGTACAATCCCTGGAGCGCGGTTAATTATGTCAGCTCCCTTACCTTTAACCCCCAGGCGCTTCCCAAGCCGTATTGGTCCAACACCAGCTCCAACAGCATTGTAAGGGAGCTGGTAGGAAGGGCGGATATGGGGGCAAAAAGAGAGCTGGAGGAGCTTTTGGCCGGGGGAACCATTGAAAAGCCGGTGCATGAGGAAATCACCTATGACAGCATGTATGCATCCCAGGATAATTTATGGAATTTCCTCTTTTTTACGGGATACTTGAAAAAAACCGGGGAGCGCATGGAGGAAAATGCGGCGAGGATTTCCCTGGCGATTCCCAACGCAGAGGTCAAATATATTTATGAAAATACCATAAAAAATTGGTTTATGGAGGATGTGGGGAAGAGGGACTTAAGCGGGCTGTACCAGGCCCTTTTCACGGGAAATGCAGAGGAGACGGAGAAGAATCTGTCCATTCTGCTTCGGCAGACCATCAGCTATATGGACAGCGGGGAGGCATTTTACCATGGCTTTCTCCTGGGGGTTCTCGGGGGCCTTGCGGAGCATGTGGTCCGCTCAAACAGGGAGGCGGGAAACGGCCGCCTGGACATCTGTGTATACAGCATGGATACGGAACAGCCCCCGCTGATTCTGGAGCTGAAGGCTTCGCCTTCCTTTGGCGCCATGGAAGCGTCCTGCCAGCAGGCCCTGGCACAGATTGAGGAAAAGGCATACGATGCCTGGCTTCCCCAGGAGGGCTACCGGGAGGCGTGGCTTTACGGGATAGCCTTCTATAAAAAGCAGTGCCGCGTCAAGGTCCGGCATAAGTTTTACGTAACAGTTTAGACGGCGGGTAAACAGGGGCGAAAATAGACGTCAAGCTCGCTTGCAGGTATGTTTTCGCCCCTGTTTACACATCGGATGGACATCCGATGCTTCTTGCCCGGCCTATGGCCGGGCAAGAAGATGCCCGCCGTCTGAACTGTTACAATTTTACAAATAAGAGGATGCGCGGCTGAAAAGCGGCGGATCGCAAAGGAGAGTGACAGCGATGCAGTTTGACTTGGAGCAGGTGCTCCCCTCGCAGATCGAGAGCCGCAGCTTTTCCATTATAGAGGAGGAGCTTCGGCGGATGGGGAGAGTGCTGGATAAAAAGGAGGCCCCCATTATCATGCGGGCCATTCACACCACAGCGGATTTTGACTATGCGGACAATTTAGTATTCTCTCCGGGAGCCATAGAGGCGGGGCGGGAGGCTCTGGCCGCCGGGGCCCGGATTATCACCGATACCCAGATGGCCCTGGCGGGCATCAATAAGAGGCGGCTGGCCGCCTTTGGCGGCGAGGCCATGTGCTTTATGAGCGATGCGGACGTGGCCTCCCGGGCAAAGGAGCAGGGGACTACCCGGGCTGCAGCCAGCATGGAGAAGGCGGCCAGGCTTTTCGGGGAAAAGGAAGGGGGCGCGGGGGAAGCAAAAAAGCCCCTGATCTTTGCCGTGGGGAACGCGCCCACAGCCCTGGCAGCCCTG
Source organism: uncultured Enterocloster sp. (assembly GCA_944384065.1). Lineage (GTDB taxonomy): Bacteria > Bacillota > Clostridia > Lachnospirales > Lachnospiraceae > Enterocloster. The sequence goes on from CALWRY010000084.1 coordinate 10,035, forward strand.
TACGGGCTGATACAGAAGGGGAGGCTTGCGCCCGCCCTGATTATCGCTGTTCCCGTGGGATTTGTAAATGTGGTTCCCGCCAAGGAGCAGATCCTTGGGCTTGCGGACACGCCCTATATTGTGGCCCGTGGCAGGAAGGGCGGAAGCAATGTGGCGGCGGCCATCTGCAACGCTCTTTTGTATGGGATGAGAAAATAACTAGGAGGAACAAATGAGATGAAGCTATACGAGATTCTATTCAGCCCCACAGGTGGGACAAAAAAGGTAACGGATATACTTGGGGAGAGCCTGGCGGCTTTGGGCGGGCTTTCGGATATGGAGCGGGAGACCGTGGATCTGACAGATTGGGACGCGGATTTTTCCGCGGTTTCCCTTTCACCGGAGGACATCGCCTTTCTTGCGGTCCCCTCCTACGGCGGCCTTGTGCCGAAGCCTGCCCTGGAGCGCCTGGAAAAGATCAGGGGAAATGGGGCCCGGGCAGTGCTGGTGTGCGTCTATGGGAACCGGGCTTTTGAGGATACGCTTACAGAGCTTTTTGACGCGGCAAAAAGAGCGGGATTTCAGACAGCTGCCGCTGTGGCCGCCATTGCGGAGCACTCCATAGCCAGGGCATACGCCTGTGCCGCCGGGCGTCCGGACGCTCAGGATGAGGCGCAGCTGAAGGAATACGCCGGCCGGATTTGGGAGAAGCTTACCGGGGAAGAATGCAGCGCCCCCTCCATTCCCGGAAACCGCCCCTATAAGAAACGGGGCGTCATGGAAATGATTCCCATGCCCGCAGACGGATGCACGTCCTGCGGCCTCTGCGCAAAAAAATGCCCGGTCCAGGCCATTGACCGGGCAAATCCGGCGCAGGTGGACCGGGAGAAATGCATCTGCTGTATGCGCTGCATCGCGGTCTGTCCCCAGGCAGCGCGGGTGCTTCCTCAGGCTGCGGTGGACAGAGTGGGAGGCATGTTAAGCAGCGTAAGCCCGTCCCGCAGGGAGTGCGAGCTCTTTCTTTAGACGGTATCTGAACCTGCTGCGGGCGGCGTGAGCCCGCCCTGCGGCAGTGTAAAGCTGCGTCAGCCCTTTCCGTTCCAGCAGTAGGTACAGAGCTTGCAGGGGGAAAGGCCCACGGATTCCACCAGGTCGTCCAGCCGGTGATACCGCAGGGTGGTGAAGCCCAGCTTCTTGCGGATCTCTTCCACCATCTCCTGGTAATTGGCGCTGTCGGGATCCGCATAATTTTCCAGCGTCTCCTGGGATACATCGTCCCCCTCCCGGTCACGGATGATCCGCCGGGTGACGAGATCCAGCTCCGAGGAGGAGCGTGAGAAGTTCAGGTAGGGGCAGCCAAAGAGCAGGGGCGGGCAGGCCGGGCGGATGTGTACCTCCTTCGCCCCGCTCTGGTAGAGAAATTCCGTGGTCTCTCCCAGCTGGGTGCCCCGGACGATGGAATCGTCGATGAGCAGCAGCCGCTTGCCCCGAATCAGCACGTCCACGGGAATCAGCTTCATGCGGGCAATAAGATTCCGCTGGAGCTGGCTCTGGGGCATGAAGGAGCGGGGCCAGGTGGGAGTGTATTTGATAAAGGGACGGGCAAAGGGGACGCCGGATTCATTGGCATAGCCCACCGCATGGGCCGTGCCGGAGTCCGGAACGCCGGCCACAATGTCCGGGGACACGTCGGTTCCCCCGGTTTTGTCCCGCCGGGCTAAGAGGCGGCCGCATTCGTAGCGCATGGCCTCCACGTTGATCCCCTCGTAGGTGGAGGTGGGGTAACCATAGTACACCCAGAGGAAGGAGCAGATATGCATTTCCTCCCTGGGCCGGCTTAAGATTTCCATGCCCTCCTGGTTGAAGAATACAATCTCCCCGGGACCCAGCTCATGGTAATCCTCGTAGCCCAGGTTGATATAGGCAAAGCTCTCAAAGGAGGCGCAGAAGGCGTCTTCTTTTTTTCCGATGACAATGGGGGTCCGGCCATATTTGTCACGGGAGGCATAGACGCCCTCCTTTGTCATGATGAGAATGGACATGGAGCCTTCGATCTGATCCTGGGCGTACAGCAGCCCTTCGGTCAGATCCGCCTTCTGGTTGATGAGGGCGGCCACCAGCTCCGTGGCGTTGATGCGGCCCTGGCTCATCTCCATAAAGTGAATGTGGCCGCTTGCGAAGGCATCCCGGATCAGCTGCTCTTCGTTGTTGATTTTCCCCACGGTGGTGATGGCAAAGCTTCCCAGATGGGAGTGGATCAGAAGGGGCTGGGGCTCATTGTCCGAGATACATCCGATGCCGATGGTTCCCTGAAGCTCATCCAGATCCCGGTCAAACTTGGTCCGAAAAGGGGTGTTTTCAATGTTGTGGATGGCCCGGAAAAATCCGCATCCCTCCCGGTATACGGCCATGCCGCCACGCTTGGTTCCCAGGTGGGAGTGGTAGTCCACGCCGAAAAACAGATCCAATGTACAGCTCTTCTTTGAAGCAACTCCAAAAAATCCGCCCATATGTAGTTGTCCTCCTAGTTTGTATAAGTGCGATGTGAGTAGGCTTCGGTTCCAAACGCGGCCCCCAAAAAGCGGCGCCGGCTGAAAACCGCAGCAGGCCGGACCGGGAGATATCCTCCGCCCGGTCTGCTATGTCCTATCATAACACAGCATGGCGGGAGAGGACAAGAGAGGTTCACAAAAAAGTAAAATCAGTGTATAATGAAACGTAACAAGCCAGACGGAGGCAAAGCATTTTATGGACTTATACCGCATTATCCTCGCAGACGACGAGGAGGAAGTGAGAAAGAGCATTATCAAAAAAATAGACTGGCAGGCCGCAGGCTTTGAAGTGGTGGGAGACGCGGAGAACGGGAGAGAGGCCCTGGAGAAGATAGAGGCTCTGGAGCCGGACGTGGTGATGACGGACATCCGCATGCCCTATATGGACGGCCTGGAGCTGATTGAGAGGATCCGAAGAAAATATCCGTCCATGAAGGTGCTGATCTTCTCCGGCTTTGATGATTTTGAATACGCAAAACAGGCCATCAAGCTGAATGTGACGGAATACATTTTAAAGCCGGTAAATGTGGAAGAGCTGACCAGGATTTTAAAGCGGGTGAAGGCCAACCTGGACGAGGAGATTGAGCAGCGCCGGAATGTGAACCGGCTGCGGGAGAGCTATCAGCACAGCCTCCCCATTCTGCGGGAGCTGTTTTTAAATGATCTGGCCCGGGGCAGCATTCCCCCGGAACAGGCAGAGCTGCGGCTTAAGGAATACGGCGTGGACATCTTAAGCGCCAGAAAG
>CALWRY010000085.1 GCA_944384065.1 uncultured Enterocloster sp.
GCCCGGATGGCCAGATCTTCTGCCTCCGGCGTGCCAAGCTCTAGGGCGCGGCCCGCTGTTTCGGCCAGATATCGTTTCAGAAGATCGGCCCGGAAGGTCCGCTCATAGGATGCACTCATAGAAATCACCTCTTTTCGATTACTTTTCCTCAATGCAGCGGAAGTCCACCGGCAGCAGCCTCTCATCCCAGTGCTGCTTCAGGTATTCATTCAGCTTGTCAAGCTGGGGTTCCTTGCTGCAGTAGAGATCGGCGGTGAGCACCAGCTTGTGTTCTTCGCCCCAGCGCACATAGGCCTCGGCCCGGTAGATGCCTTCTAAGGAGGAGAGCAGCCGCTCCAGGGCGTAGAGGTCCACATAGCTTCGTCCGGTCAGCCGCTCCATGAGGACGGTGCGGCCGCCCTGCTCCAGCAGATCCAGAGTGCCGTCAGGCAGGATGCGGGCTGTGAGGCCGGTCTGATAGAGGATGCCCGGCCCGTAGGGGTTGGTGATTTTGTCCTTCCAGCCCAGCGTGGGGTGATCCATGATATAGAGAGTTCCCCAGCCGCCGAAAGGCTGCTTGCGGCAGGCGTCGTCCAGCACATAGGCCTTCACATCCATATCTCCGGCCATATCCTGGATGAGCCGAAATCCCACGGTGCGGTTTACTGTGCTGGCCTTGATGAAATAATGCTTGGGGAACACCCGCTCCGGCAGGTGGCTCTTGAGCCGCCTGGCCGAGGGCTCATCCAGCATGGCCTCCACGATCACTTCCATGCAGGTCATAAAGATGGCCAGCTGATCCCGGTCAAACCGGTTCTCCCAGTAGCGCAGCTCATAGAAATATCCCTGGCTGTCTGAGAACACCTGGAGATGGAAGGGAAGGGCGTCCAGCTGGATTTTCAGCCGCTCAGCCGGGGCGCCGCCGATCTCGTTAATGTTTAGAATATCCCCCTGGTACTGGAAGAACATCTCGTCCCCGTGGATGGTGGAGGTATGGCAGCGCATGGTCTCCATCACCTGCTTCCCGGCTCTCCGCAGCAGATCCCGCACCGTCTCGTGGGGGATGACCGTATAGCGGAACAAATAGGTGAGGAACAGGGGGCCGGCCAGGCGGGTCCAGCGGCCGTCCGTCCTTCCGCTGTGGATGCTGGTGGAGATGGCGTCCTTCTCGCCGCTGAATATGCCGATGCAGTAGTTGAAGGCGGTGAGGAAGAGCACATTCTCGGACACGCCGTTGTCACGGCAGAAGGCCTGCACCTTGTGCAGATTCAGGCGGGGGAAGCGATCCCGCAGGGAAGCGTCCTCCCCGTGATCCAGGTAGCTGAAATCCCGGCGGTTTAGAATGCTCTTGCGGATCTTAAAATCCTTCATGATGCTCTGGAAGTAGGCCACATCCCGCGCCCGGGTGCCCTGGGCCTCCCGGTTCTTCTCATCCAGCACATACTCGTAGAGCGTATAGGACTCCTTCTCCACCGGACGGCCCAGATAGAGGGCGTTGAGATCCTCAAAGAGGATATTCATGGTCATGCCGTCCCCCACAATGTGGGCAATGTCAAAGAACAGGTAATTGGCGGAATCTGTCTGATAGATCCCGATGTGGTAGAGGAGCTCATTTTCCCCGTAATAGTAGGGCTTTAAGAGGGTGGGACGAAGCTCCTCCCACGCCGCGTCGGTGAGCCTTTGGATGGGCACGGAGATCTCCCGGCTGTCGTCGCGGAAGTTCTTGTAGGCGCCCTCATCCATCTGAATGACAGACTTAAGGCCCGGATGGCAGTCAAAAAGGCTTTTTACAGCGCCCTGGAGGCGGGACAGATCCACGCTCTCGTCCAGCCGGAAGAGGAAGGGCAGGTTGGCGGTGGTGTTCCCCTTCATCACATAGGCAAAATAAATCTGCAGGTTGGTCAGGGGATAGACCGGCCGGGGGCTGTAGTCCACCGCAGGGGCAGAGGAGACGGCGCTCTGCAGCTTCTCCAGCTCCAGGACGGTGGGGTGGGCCATGAGCTCATCCAGGGTCAGGTTCATCCCCAGGGAGGAGGCCAGATCGGAGAGCAGCATGACGCTTCCCAGGGAGTCCAGGCCCGCCTCATAGAGGTTGGTGTCAATGCCGAAGCGGCGGTGTCCCAGGGAGGCGGCGATCAGGTCGGAAATCCTGCGCTGGATCTCAGTCTGCGGCTGAAGGAAGGAGGCGCATTTTTCCTCCTGGGCCTTTTTCTGGCTGAAATACCGGGGGCGTATGATTTTCTTGGAGGAAGTTTTCTCAAAGGGCACCTGCCGGAGACGGCACTTTAAAATCCTCTTGTAGGAGGGGAGATCCTGGTTGTGCTTTGCCACGATCTCCTGGACGCTGCCCTCAATATCCGTGATGCCTGCGGCCTGGGCGTACTTGAAATTGGGGTAGACCTCGGCGGCGATAACGTCGTCCTCCTCGTAAACCAGGATGTCCTCGATGAGGCGTTCGTCCTCGAACATGTATTCCAGCTGCTCCGGGGCCACATTTTCCCCATTGCTTAAGATAATCAGATTTTTCTTGCGCCCGGTGAGATAGAGGAAGTTTTCATCATCCACATAGCCGATGTCCCCGGTGCACAGCCATCCGTCCTCTGTCAGGGCCTGGGCGGTGTTCTCCGGATCCTTGTAGTAGCCCATCATGACCGAAGGGCTCTTCACCTGGATCTCGTCGTCCACGATGCGCACTTCGCAGCCCTCCACAATATGGCCCACGGAGGAAATCTTGTCCGGACGGGACCAGTCAGGCGCGGAGATCTTGGGGGAGCACTCGGACATGCCGTAGCCCTGGGCGATGGAGATGCCCAGATCCAGGAAATTTTTTGCCAGATCCGGGGCCAGATAGCCGCCGCCGCAGATGACGCGGCGCAGCCGGCTGCCGAGCACCGCCTCCTTGATCTCCTCCATGGGCCGGTCCGGATCCTGCCGGGCCATGACGGCGATGCGGCTGTAGAGGGCCTTGGCGATCATGGGCACGCACCGGAACATGGTGGGGGAAAAGAGGAGCAGGTGCTCCGCCAGCTTGGAAAGATTCTGGTTCAGACAAACCGTGTAGCCATAGCGCAGGGGAAGGAGAATGTCGCCGTTGATGCAGAATACGTGGTGAATGGGAAGAACATTTAAATAGGTCTCCCCGCTCACGTCCTCAGCCTCTGTGGTGCAGAACACATTGTCAATGAGATTGCCGTGGGAGAGCATGACGCCCTTGCCCCGGCCGGTGGTGCCTGATGTGAAGAGGATCATGGCCAGATCCTGGGGGGCGGCGTCCGGCAGAACCGTCTGTCCCATATATTCCTTTAGGAGGTTGTCCGAGCAGAGGGCGTGGCGGCCGTGCTGGAGGGAGACGCAGGAGATAAGGCGGGGGCAGCGCTCCCTCGCGCCCTCAGCCAGAGCCTTGTGCTCCCAGTCATAGAATAGCACGTCCACATCGGACCGATCCAGGCAGTCGCAGAGGGTGTCTAAATTTACCTGAATGTCCAGGGGGACGGAGACGCTTCCCGCAGCCATGACGCCCAGCAAAACCGCCAGATAGTGATCGCTGCTGCCGCCTAAAAGTGCGGCGTGGATTTTGCGGCCCAGCCGCGCCTCCTGTGCCCGGATCCATGCGGCGATGGCCATGCACTGGGCGGCAAATTCCTTAAATGAGACTTCGCGGATCACATCGTTGTCCTCCCAGCGGAGAAACGTGCGGTCTCCGTGGAGGCTTCCGGCATTTGTGACCAGGTCAAAAATGGTTTTTGTGTTGTCCTGTGTGATCATTAGGATGCTCCTCCTTATAGTAGATGGATTCAGAAAATCAAGGAAAGGCTTGGCGCCTGCAGGCGCCAAGGGGGCGTATGGCCCGCTATCACAAATATACCACAGATGGAAAACAGGGGCAACATTAAATGTTGCGAATCAGCCATTGACAATGAAACAGGGGGAACCGTATAATAGCCAGGTGAGGAGAGAACGGCAATGAATTTTGAAAACATGTTTATTATGCAGGGAATGCTCTTTTCTCTTATGCTGATCGGACTTCTGATCCGGAAGACGGGGCTGGTCACAGACAAAAACAGAGGGCTTTTATCCGGCCTGGTGGTGAATGTGACGCTTCCCTGCAGCATTATCAAATCCTTTGAGATGGAATTTGATATGGAGATATTGCGAAGCTGCCTGGCTATCTTGCTGGTGGCCCTGGCCATCCAGGTAGGAGCTTATATTTTAAGCTTCCTCCTGTATCCGGGGCTGGAGCCGAAGCACAGGAAGGTGCTCCAGTATGCTACCATGTGCTCCAACGCGGGTATTCTGGGAAATCCCATTGCGGAGGGCATCTACGGGGCGCTGGGGCTTTTGTATGCGTCCATCTATCTGATCCCCCAGAGAATTTTCATGTGGTCCCTGGGACTCACCTATTTTACAGAGTGCCCGGATAAAAAGACGCTGGCAAAAAAGGTTGCCACACACCCCTGCATCCTTGCGGCGGCAGTGGGGCTTGCGCTGATGATCAGCCAGAAAAGGCTGCCGCCTGTGGTGAACGACACCGTCCTATCTCTGGCAAATGCCAACACAGCGGTTTCCATGCTGTTTATCGGAAGCGTGCTGGCGGGGGTGCCGTTTAAATCTCTTTGGAACAAGCTTACCGTCTATTACGCGGTGATCCGGCTGTTTTTTATCCCCTTTTTGGTGTGGACGGGATGCAGCCTGTTTCACCCGGATCCCACGGTGTTAGGCGTGTCCGTGGTTCTGGCGGGAATGCCTGCGGCCAGCACCACCGCCATACTGGCGGATCAGTATAACTGCGACGCCGTATTCTCCGCAAAATGCGTGGTGAGCACCACGCTGCTTTCCATGGTGACGGTGCCCCTGTGGTGCTTATTTTTGGGATGAGCGGAATGCGCGGCAGACAATTACGAGTGAGAAAATGGAGGTTTATCAAATGAAAAGACGAATTGGGCTTTTGGGATGCGGAACGCTGGGACGGACATTTTTGGAGCTGCTTCGCTCAAAGCTTTCCGATCAGTATGAGGCGGCGGGAATCTTTGATAAAATGCCGGAATATGCCAAGGTCTATGGCGAGGAGCACGGATATCAGGTCTTTGAGACGCTTGAGGGACTGCTGGCGGAGAAGCCGGATATGGTGGTGGAGTTTGCCAGCGTGGAGGCGGTGCGGGAATACGGCCCCGCAGTGCTGGACGCGGGAATTCCCCTGGTGGTGGCTTCCGTGGGAGCCTTTGCGGACGAAGCCTTTTTGGCGGAGATGAAAGGGAAAGCAGAGCGTGGAGGCGCAAAGATCTATGTGGCCTCCGGCGCCATCGGCGGCTTTGACGTGATGCGCACACTGGCTCTTGAGGAGGGGGCAAAGGTGACCATTGTAAACCGCAAGGCGCCGGAGAGCCTGGCGGGCGCGCCTTTCCTGGAGGGAAAAACCCTTTCTGACACGGAGGAGACCCTGGTGTTCGGCGGCAATGCTCACGAGGCCATCCAGGCCTTCCCTAAAAATGTAAATGTGGCAGTGGCGGCGGCCACGGCTGTGGAGGGACCGAAGAAGGCGCGTGTGGAGGTGTGGAGCGTGCCGGGGCTTGCCTGCAATACCCATGTGATTCATGTGGAAAATTCCCTGGCTCAGGCCAATATGGAATTTGCTTCCGCGCCGGATCCCAAGAACCCCCGATCCAGCGTGATTGCGGCCTGGAGCGTGGCGGCGCTTTTGGCGAATCTCGCTTCCCCGCTGCAGTTTTTCTGAGCGGCTATCTACGCCTCTTTTTTTCCTTTCTTAATCTCATCCAGATAGCTGTACACAGTGACTTTTGAGATATTCATCCGGTCTGCCACCTTATCGGTGGCCCCCTTAATTAAGAAAATGCCTTTTGCATTCATAAAACGGATGAGTTCAATTTTCTGTTCCCGGCTCAGGAGCTCCACATCCTGGCTGCCGATGGTCTGATCAATGATGTCGTCCACAATTTCTTTGACATGGGGCCGCACCTCCACTTCCTTTTCCAGGGCGAGTGAGGGCGGCTCCATGCCCATGAGCTCGGAGAGCTGAGAGAGCACGCTCGACAGGCAGGTGACGTCAATATTTACACACAGGGCCCCGATGACCTTGCCGCCGCTGTCCCGGATCAGGGCGGTGGAGGACTTGACGGTCTGCCCGCTGCTGCCTGTCATCATATAGTTCACGGAGCAGTCATCCTCAAACTTCCGGGAGAGGAGCACCTCTTTTACAAAATATTCGGTAAAGCTCTCGCCTACCTGGCGGTTGGTGACGGTGTTGTTGCGGGTATAGACCACGGAATTTTGCGGGTTGGAAAAATCGTGGAGAATGACCTCGCAGTGAGTTCCGAAGGTATCGCCGATCATGCGGGCGATAGGAATATATTTTTTTATATCCGGATGCATTGTCTACCTGACCTTTCTGAAATTTTCGCATCATATTTGTAGAAAATATTATACCATCAGCCCTGAGAAAAATCAATTTGATTTTAGAGTAAAAGCTGTAATTTAATGAAATAATTGCGGAAAAATATGGGCAAAATGACGAAAAAAATAAAAAATTTATAAAAAAACAAAAAGGGACTACTTGACTTTATGTATAAAGAAATCTATAATTGGTTCCATAGAATGTATAAAAATTTCTATGAATTATGTTACAAAGGAGGAAGTAAGGTATGTCAAAGACAACAGAAACTGTGGACGATCTGGCTACGAAGGGACGCTGGCCGTCTTTTATCAAGCTGTTTGCAGTGATCGGAGTGACCAGCGGAATCGGGGAGGTGATCGGAAAGATTACCATACCGGTGGGAATCGGCTCCGTCATCATTCTTCCTATGGTATTTGCCATGATTCTTGCCCTTCTCCTGACGCCGGACGCCCTGGGAAGGAAGATTGAGGGACTTAAGAATATCTGCGGCAGGGAGGAGGTTGATCTCTCCGGCTCTCTGATGATGGTAATTCTCCTCATCCTGGGCGTAAAGCTGGGGGCCGCGGCCGGGCCAAACCTGCCCAAGCTGATTGCGGCCGGGCCTGCGCTGATTCTCCAGGAATTCGGAAATCTGGGAACCATCTTCCTTGGCCTTCCCGTGGCGCTTCTGCTGGGCATGGGCAGAGAGGGCTTCGGGGCAACTGTCAGCATCTGCCGTGAGGATACCCTGGGCCTTATCGGCGAGCGGTACGGCATGTCCTCCCCGGAGGGAATGGGAACCATGGGAACCTACATGGTGGGCAACCTGTTCGGCACTATTTTCTTCGGCCTTTTGGCAAGCATTGGCCTGATGACCGGCCTTCACCCCTATGCGCTGGCCATGGCCTGCGGCGTGGGAAGCGCCACCATGATGACCGCGTCCTCCCAGGCGCTGGCGGCAGCCCTGCCGGAGATGTCCGAGGAGATACTGGCCTATGCGGCCACCTCCAATATATGCAGCTCCATTGACGGACTGTACATGACACTGTTTTTGGGTATACCGATTGCCAACTTTATCTATAAAAAGATGGCCGGAAAGAAGAAATAGCAGGGAGGAGAGAAGATATGTCATCCACATTATCCAGAACATTAAATGAATTCAAGGCGGCGCTCCTGTGCGGCGTTGTCATCATTATTATCGCGGTTGTCAATGCCAAGGGGCAGATTAATATTGTGGACGGGGCCATCGGCATGGTTATGATCTGCGTGCTGGCCGTGCTCTCCATGCGCATCAAGGCGGCCCTTCCCATCCAGCTGCCCGCCTTTGCCTGGGCTTCTCTTCTGGGACTTCTCATCACCGTGCCCTGGTGCCCGGTTTCCGAGGTGTTTTTAAAGTACACCAATGTGATCACCACGGCTCCCATCGGAACGGTGATCCTGGCGGCCGCAGGCGTGTCCATCGGAACCAAGCTGGACGACGTGAAGAAGCTGAGCTGGAAGATCGTGCTGGTGTCTTTGCTGGTGTTCTGCGGAACCTTTTTCGGCTCCGCGATTATCGCCCATGTGATGCTGAGCATCCAGGGCCTTATCTGACGGCAGGAGGCAGAATATGAACTATATGGAATTAGATACGCCGGCCATGCTCATTGACCGGGAGATTATGATGGACAACATTCGTTTTATGCAGGACTATGCGGACCGGAACCACGTGGCCCTGCGTCCCCACACAAAGACCCACAAGATTCCGGAGCTGGCCCTGCTTCAGCAGAAAGAGGGAGCAAAGGGGATCACCGTCGCAAAGGTGGGGGAGGCGGAGGTCATGGCCGCCAACGGACTTAGGGATATCTTTATTGCCAACGAGATTGTGGGGGACATAAAGCTTCAGCGGATCCGCAGGCTCATGGAGCAGGGGGTGAGCGTTTCCTTCGGACTTGACAGCATTGCCCAGGCGCGGATGATTCAGAGGAATTTTGCAGGCGCCGAAAAGCCGGCCCAGGTGCTGGTGGAGATCGAGGTAGGAGAGAACCGCTCCGGCGTGATCGAGAAGGAGGATTTCCGGAATCTGCTCTTGTATGTGAAGGAAAACTGTCCGGATATCCATTTTAAAGGCATATTTTCCCATGACGGAAGCTCCTACAACGCGGCAGACCTGGAGGCGTGCAGGGAAATTGATCTCACCGCCCAGAAGCGTACCCTGGAATTTGCCGCCATCGCTGAGGAGCTGGGCATGAAGCCGGAGACCGTGAGCATTGGCTCTACGCCGTCCCTGATGCATGATTTTCCCATCCTTCCCGGCGTGACCGAGCTTCGGCCGGGAACCTATATTCTTATGGATGCCTCCCAGGCCAATGCCTACGGGAGCCAGGACCGCTGCGCCGCCACGGTGCTTGCCACCGTCATGAGCAAGCCTACGCCGGAGCGGGTGATCCTGGATGTGGGAGCCAAGGGGATTACCATGCAGACCCGGAACCAGGGGATCTGCGCGGTCCAGGGAATGGGAAACATCAAGCAGTTTCCAGGCACCACGATCTATGACGTGTATGACGAGCATGCGATTATCTACAGCAAGGATATGCACGACCGTGTGGAGATCGGGGACAAGGTGGAGATTGTGCCGGTGCACATCTGCCCGGTGATGAATCTGCACGAGAAGGCCTATCTGGTGTCAAAGGGGGAGGTTGTGAAGGAGCTTCCCGTGCTCTGCCGGGGCAGGCTGCAGTGAGGAGGAAGGACAGATGAACCAAATGACATTTAAAGCGGCGGCCATTCAGATGCCGACAGTGGCTGACAAGATGGAAAATGTGCGGGCAGTGGAGCGGTATCTGGAAAGACTTGCAGCGCAAAAACCAGACTTCGTGCTCCTTCCGGAGATGTTCTGCTGCCCCTATCAGACACAGAATTTTCCGGTGTACGCGGAGGAGGAGGGAGGGCCTGCCTGGGAGATGATGGCGGGCCTTGCGAAAACCTACGGCATCTATCTGATCGCAGGATCCATGCCGGAGCGGGATGCCCGGGGGAGAATTTTTAATACATCCTATGTCTTTGACCGGCAGGGAAGGCAGATTGGAAAGCACCGGAAGGCCCATCTGTTTGACATTGATGTGAAGGGCGGACAGCAGTTTAAGGAGTCAGACACCCTGACGCCCGGGAACCGAGACACGGTTTTTGACACAGAGTTCGGAAAAATGGGCGTCTGCATCTGCTACGACATCCGGTTTCCCGAGATGCTGCGCATGACGGTAAATGACGGGGCGCGGATGGTCTTTGTCCCCGCGGCTTTCAATATGACCACGGGGCCTGCCCACTGGGAGATTTCCTTCCGGGTCCGCGCCCTGGACAATCAGATCTACATGCTGGGCTGCGCGCCAGCGCGGGATCCCTCCACAGGGTATGTTTCCTGGGGCCACTCCATTCTCACAGACCCCTGGGGCCGGGTGGTGAAGGAGCTGGACGAGAAGGAGGGGATTCTGCTGGAAACCATTGATCTGGGGTACGAGGACGGGGTCAGGCAGCAGCTTCCGCTGCTTAAGCACCGGCGGCAGGATATGTACCGGCTTGAAAAGGTCTGGGAGGAAAATGCATGAACAGAGAAGAAATGAAGCAGCGCCTGGAGCAGGTGATTGATGAACGCCGCCAGGTGTATCTTGATTTGGGAAAGAAAATTTATGAGAATCCGGAGACGGGCTACCGGGAGGTAAAGACAACGAAGACGCTGGCGGACGCCCTGGAGGCATTGGGTTACCGGACCGAGCGGGGAATTGCCTATACCGGGTGCAGGGCCCATGCGAATGAGGAAAAGAGAAGGCCCAAGATCGCGCTCCTTGGGGAGCTGGACGCACTGCTGTGCCCCTCTCACCCGGACTGCGATAAAGAAACGGGAGCCATGCACGCCTGCGGCCACAATGTGCAGACCACCGTGATGTACGGGGTTGCGGACGCGCTGAAGTATGCAGGAATTCTGGACGAGCTGGACGGACAGATCGACTTTATGGCGGTCCCGGCAGAGGAAGTGATCGAGCTGGATTACCGGGAAGCCCTGAAAAGAGAGGGGAAGATCCGCTACTACAGCGGGAAGACAGAGCTCATTGCCAGGGGAGCCTTTGACGACGTGGATATCTGCATGATGGTGCACAATTTCCCCTTTGACCAGCCGGGCATCAAGATGGCTCCCTATACCTCCAGCAATGGCTTTGTGCAGAAACACACGGTTTTCATGGGAAAGCAGTCTCACGCGGGGCAGGCCCCCTGGGATGGGATCAACGCGCTGAATATGGCGTCCCTTGCCATCTCCGCCATGCACTATCAGAGGGAGACATTTAAGGATGCGGATACGGTGCGGGTTCACCAGATCATCACCAAGGGCGGCGACGTGGTGAACAGTGTGCCGGCCCGGGTGGAGCTGGAGACGACCATTCGCGCAAATAACATGGACGCCCTTATGGACGCCAACAAAAAGGTGAACCGGAGCATCCGCGCGGGAGCGGTGGCTCTGGGAGGAAAGGCGGAGGTGATGGACAGCCCCGGGCAGCTGCCCATTGTGCCGGATAAAAATCTGGCACAGGTGTTCCGGGAGAATGCCCTCCGTTTTTACAGGGAGGAGGAGATGCTTCCCAAAATGCAGTGGACCGCCTCCTCGGATATGGGGGATGTGTCCTCCCTGATGCCCACGCTTCACGGCCTCACTGGCGGCATACAGGGCGGCCTCCACACAGCGGACTACCGCATCGTGGATGAAGAGGACGCCTATCTGATCCCCATCAAGGTGATGGCCTTTACCCTGGTGGATCTTCTGGCGGACGGCGCGGGGGAGGCCGCCAAGGTGATCCGGGAGTTCAAGCCGGTGATGACAAAGGACGAGTACATGCAGTATCTGAAGGAGATTGAGAGAACCTATATCGAAGAATGAGTTTGCGTAAGGGAGCTGCTTCTGGCGTGAGGCAGCTCCCTTTCGTGACAGCTTTTTCGCGGCCCGCAGATGCTAAAAGATATTGACATCGCCGGAAAGAAGAATATAATAGGATGTCGGATAACAGTTATCTGGGAGGAAAGAGCGCGTGGAAGAAGAGTTTAAGAGGGACGCCGTGATTCACCACCTTATGGCGGTCTGCGGCGGATTCATTGGAGTATACGCGATTGTCAGCCGGATGGGAGTGTTTGGGTCGGCCCAGACCGCTAATTTGATTGAGTTGGTGTGCGATATTCTGGGCCGTGAACCTATGGAGATACTCAGCCGGGTTGCGGCGCTGGCCATCTATATGGGAGCCATGGTTCTGTATGTGGTTCTGGAGAAACGGTCGCCCTGGGATGTGAGGAGGGTTTCGATCCTCATCGATCTGGGAGCCGTGGGGCTGTCCGGGCTTATCCCCGAGGGGGTAAATCCGTTCGCGGCCCTGTACCCCATCTTTTTTGCCACCTCCTTCCAGTGGTGCGCGTTCAAGGGCGCTGGGAGCTATGTGTCTGCCACTATTTTCTCAACCAACAATTTGAAGCAGACGGTTACATCGGTTACAGAGGCCCTTCTCAGCCGGAAAGATGAGCCGGAGTATGATAAGAAGATGGAGAAGGCCAAGTTCTTCGGCGGCACCCTGGCCTGCTTTCACCTGGGGGTGGCGGCCGGCTACGGCCTGTGGCTTTTGTGGGGCGTGCGCAGCATCTGGGCCTGCGCCCTGCCTCTTTGCGCCTGCGGCCTGCTTGTGCGGGGGAGAAGAGAGGCGCAGGCTTCTGTCAGGGGGACGGCGCTGCCGGGAAAGTGGATGTTTTTGAGGGGATCCGAGGGACAATAGCCGCCTGCCGCTTTACACATTTTTTACCCCTCCATGGTTTTGGAATTTACGCAGTTTCGGTATACTGATCCTGGAAAGATTGAAGAGATGAAAAGGGAAAGTAGGGAGGAACTGCTATGATACGGCTTGCAGCGGTAGATATGGATGGAACATTATTAAATTCATATGGAGTAATATCTGAAATAGATAAAGAGGCAATAAAAAAAGCAATAAAAAAAGGTGTAAAAGTAATTCTTACATCTGGAAGAGGTACAATGTCTGTTAAAAATTTTGCAAATGAACTTGAAATAGATGGTGATATTATTTGTGGAAATGGAGCTATAATATATAATTTACAAGAAGATAGAATAATATACAACCAATATATAGATAAGAAAAAAGTTTTACAAATTATTAAAATTTGCGAAGAAAATAGTATATATTATAATGTATTTACAGAAGATACAATATTAACAAGTTCGCTTGCCTATAATGTTTTGTTTTATAATCAAGAAAATGTAAAAAAGCCAGATAGCAAAAAAACAAATATAAATATTATACCAAACATATATAAATATGTTGAAGAAAGAGAAAAAGAAGATTATTTAAAAATTTGTATATGTGATAAGAACGACATTATATTTGGCGGTATTATGAAAAAGTTAAAAGAAGTAAAAAATGTTAATGTTATGGAAGTAGCACATATGGCAAGAAAACTTATTGCAAACGGTACAGACTATGTTCCTGTAGAATATTACATAACAGAAATAATGAATCAAGATGCTGATAAATGGAACGCAGTTAAGTTTTTAGCTGATAAGTATAAAATAAAGACAGATGAAGTAATTACAATAGGTGATAATGTAAATGATGAACAAATGCTTAAAAATGCTGGAATAGGCGTTGCAATGGGAAATAGTGCACCTTATATAAAAGAAATGGCTAAGGAAGTAACTCTAGATAATAATTCTGGAGGAGTAGCAAATGTAATAGAAAAACATATATTAAAATAAAAAATAATAAAGTAATATAGAGATTGAAATTAAATAATAAAGAAATAGTTGTAATTTAAATAATTAAAAATTTATAATGAAATGTAAATAAAAAAGATATAGCTATCTATATCTTTAGTTTAATTTA
>CALWRY010000086.1 GCA_944384065.1 uncultured Enterocloster sp.
AGATGGGAGCT
The DNA here is from genome assembly GCA_944384065.1 of uncultured Enterocloster sp. Classification (GTDB taxonomy): domain Bacteria; phylum Bacillota; class Clostridia; order Lachnospirales; family Lachnospiraceae; genus Enterocloster. The sequence goes on from CALWRY010000086.1 coordinate 12, forward strand.
GGAGCGTGCCATGGAAATTTTCAAAAAGCACGATGTGATGGTAATTTCCGACGAAATTTGGTCCGATATCCTTACAACCGGACATAAGCACATTCCGCTCCAATCCATCTCCGAGGACGCAAAGATGCGCACGGTAGCCCTCTACGCCCCCTCCAAGACCTTCAGCCTTGCCGGATTGGTGGGCAGCTACCACATCATTTACAATAAGGCGGTCAAGGATCGCATTGACAAGGAAGGGTCTTTGTCGCACTACAACTGTGTAAATATGCTTTCCATGTATTCGCTGATCGGGGCCTACACGCTGGAAGGACAGGAGTGGACCGACGAGCTCTGCGAGGTCCTCACCGGGAATATCAATTATGCCTGCGATTATATCCAGAATCATTTTGAGGGAGTCGAAGTCTCCCGTCCCGAGGGAACCTACATGCTCTTTATCGACTGCACCAAATGGTGCGAGGCGCACAACAAAACCGTTGACTGGATTCAGGAGGCCGGCTGGAAAGTGGGCGTAGCCTGGCAGGATGGGCGCAGCTTCCACGGCCCCTGCCACATCCGCCTCAATCTGGCGCTTCCGTTCTCAAGGGTAAAGGAAGCCTTCGACCGCATGGATAAATATGTATTTAATGCATAAGCATTGAAACCCTGCGCCCTCAGGCGCACCCACACAGGATAAGCTGGCGTATTTAAAATGAAGCGCCAGCTTATCTTATTTTGCGGCTTTCTAATCTTTCGCTGGCAGGAGCGCCGGTTTCCCATCCGCTATTTCAATTGACATTGTAAACCGAACAGCATATAATATAAAGCGAAAGGTGGTGATTATATGGCTACAGTACCTACTCAAGTCAGAATTGATGCCGATATTAAAAAGCAGGCTACAGATTTATTTAATAACCTTGGCCTCGATATGTCCGGCGCAGTGAACCTGTTTCTCCATCAGTGTGTCTTAAAAGGCGGTCTTCCTTTTCGTGTTGAAATGCCCCGCTACAGTCAGCGCACGCTTGATGCGATGGATGAAGCCAGACGCATTTCCCGTGATCCTGACGTCAAGGGATATACCAATATGGATGAGCTTAGGAAGGCGCTTGAAGAATAAGTGTATACAGTAAAATTCACCACCGCTTATAAAAGGAGCTACAAGCTCATGAAGAAACGCGGCCTGGATCTTTCGCTTTTAGATGATGTTGTTGATACACTCCGTCAGGGCAAACAACTCCATGCGAAATACCATGACCACGAATTAAGCGGCAAATTTAAAAAATTCCGGGAATGTCATATTAAACCGGACTGGCTTCTGGTTTATCTAATTGAAAACGACATTCTGACACTTACTCTTGTGGATACCGGAACACATTCAGACATTTTTAAACTTTAACAGTAAGACGGGACATCAGGCTAAGGATGCTCCGCCTTATTTGTATGCCTGCGGTCGCCACGCTCCGCATGGAGCTTTTCTAGCGGAGTTTAAACATCCCACGCATCCGATCAGCTTTCACTCATTGGCAGCGCTGGACTGCCTGAGTTTTAAGGAGGTGCGCGAAATTTATGTCTGAAACGGAAAGAAATGACTTGTTTTATGTATGCTCATTAATCGAATATATTGCCCGAAAAACTACCAACCGGCGCCGGATCGTCGTAGAGGCCCTTGGGGAGGAAGGCGTAAAGAAGCAGCTTCTCGATGCTGGAGTGAATCACTGCCTTTCATTCGAGCAGGTCAGCGACGAGCTGATTGAACAGTACCAGATTCCCACTGGAGATTTCGATACCATCACTGGCTGCAAATACTCCATCCCCAGCTATCTGGAATGCTCCTACCAGGAAGGCCGGCTGCTGGACTGAATCCCCCGATTGCCAGAAAGTGGCTTGAAAAAATTACGACTTGTCCCAAAAAGTCATTTGAAAAAGTTTACAGTTTCGCAAACAGGAAGAAGCGGCAGGATTCTCACCCTGCCGCTGTACATGGCGTTTTTGCTCAGCGCTGTTTAATACCCAAACGCCAGCGCCCCGCCGTCCACCGCATAGTCCTGCCCGGTAATGTACTTCGCGCCGTCGGAAACAAGGAACAGCGCCATAGCGCCGATATCCCGGGTATCGCCGAACTTGTGCACAGGCATCCGGGAGAGGATCTTGGCCTTGCGCTCCGCATCCATCACCTGCTTGTTCATCTCCGACGGGAACCAGCCCGGAGCGATGGAGTTCACGGTGATGTTGTCATTGGCCCACTCAATGGCCAGTCCCTTGGTCATGGCCAGCACCGCGCCCTTGCTGGTGCAGTAGGGCACCACCTCGGAAAATCCCAGATGGGCGGACATAGAAGAAATATTGATGATACGGCCCATATGGGGGGATTTCTTCAGATAGGGGTAGCACAGGCAGGAGAGCTGGAACACCGCCCGCACATTTACCGCCTGTATACGGTCAAAATCTTCCATCTTGAAGTTTTCCGCCCGGCACTTCACCGTCACTCCAGCGTTGTTGATGAGGAAGTCGATGCCGTCTCTCTCGCCTATCTCCTTAACCTTCTCCTCCATCTGCGCCCTGTCGCACACGTCCGCCTTTATATGGACAATGTTCTCATGGCAGTACTCGGACGGATCCTTAAGCGCGCCGGTGCGGCTGAACACATACACCTTTGCTCCGGCCTCAGCCAGCACATTTGCGGTCCCTAGGCCAATACCGCTGGAGGCCCCTGTGATGATGCCTGTTCTTCCCTTTAAATCGAATAATTCCATCATGTACTCTCCTCTCCGACCTGGACGGCCTATTTTACCTCTTCCATATACTGATGCTGGAATTCAAAGCCCCAGCCATTTCCCTCTCTCAGCTGGGCATAGCCATTGTCAATCACCATGGGCTTGTCAATGATGCCGTCAATCCAGTCAAAGGACTCCGCGCCGTAGGGATTGCGCACGGTGGCCAGAAGCGGCACATCATAGTCCTTATAATAATGGGGAAGAACCGGTATATTGTAGGCGTCCGCCAATGCTGCGGACCGGATCCACTCCTCCACTCCTCCCAGGCGGATAATATCCGGCTGCCACAGATCAATCGCCCTGCGCCCGATAAGCTCCCGGAGGGCAACCGTATTGTACTCGCGCTCACCCATGGCCAGGGAAACTCGGGTCTTGCTGTGGATTGCCGCATATCCCTCGAAGTTGGTATTCACCACCGGCTCCTCAAACCAGTAAATATTCAGGTGCTCCACCGTATTGGCCAGCTTGATGGCGGAAGGAACATCCATGCCCTGATTTGCATCCATCATAATCTTGATATCATTTCCCACAACCTCGCGGACCTTGCTCAGGCGCGCCACATCCTCCTCCAGATCGGGATGGCCCACCTTAATCTTTACCGCCTGGAAGCCGCGCTTCTTATAGTCCACAACCTCCTGCACCAGCTCCTGCTCCGTATAGGAAATCCAGCCGCCGCTTCCATACACCGGAATCTTGCGGGTATGGCAGCCGAAAAGCTTCCAGATGGGCTGCTTTAAGGTCTTTGCCCAGGCATCCCACAGAGCCACATTCAGGGTGGCCAGGGCCCAGCGCTGCAGTCCCACAATTCCAAAATACTCGGACTCTATCTCATAGTCCTTCTGAATATCCTGGGTCTGGTAAATGCAGTAGTCCCGCTCCTCCACAAAGCGCTTGAGATCCTTGAGGGCCCCCTCAATCGCGCCTTTTGAATAATGGAAGGAGAGAAGATATCCCTGTCCCACCACACCTGCGCCGCTTTCCACCTCCAGCACATAGAAGGCGATCTTTGATATATCATGCGTGGCGTCCGCTATGGGCTTTGTCAGCTTCGATACGGCGCTGTATATCCGGATCTCCTTAATCTGCATATCATTCATTATAAAACCCCCTATCTGATATATTTATACCTGAATAATACCCCCGTTTGATATATTTGTCAATAGCTTTTCCCATTGCCTGACAAAAGTTTTTATAGTATAATGGATTCGTCTGAACTGTTGCGTATAATCATATTGATATATCACGGAGGCATTATGCTGTTTAAAAACCAAGAATCCAGCCGCAGCCTGTCCCAGACGGATCAGGCTTACAATTACCTTTTTGAAAAAATCCTGTGCTGTGAATATCTCCCCGGCCAGGAAATTTCAGAAAAGATGCTGAATGAGGAGCTTTCTTTTGGCCGCACCCCCATCCGCGAGGCCCTGGTCACATTAAAAAGCCAAAATCTTCTCACCGTGTATCCGCGCAGGGGAATGCAAATCCGCCCCTTTACAAAAAAATATATCAATGAGATATATCAGATTCGCAAGCTCATAGAGCCAAACGTCATCCCCCGGTTTAAGGATTCCTACTCCAAGTCCGCCATCTTAAGGCTGCAGGATGATCTGGAGGCCTGCAAAGGCGGGGACGATGTGTCCTTTTATAAAAAGGACGTGCAGTTTCACATGTATTTTATTGAAATGACAGGAAATGATACTCTGATCGCCTTCTATGAGAATATTATGATCGAAACGTTCCGCCTGGCTATGTACGCGGCCCTAAAAAAGTGCTCCTCCAAGGAGTACAACATACCTCAGCATGCCAAAATCATCCAGGCTCTTATGACGGAAAATGACGCCCAGATCGCCGCTGCGGTCAACGAGCATATCAATTATTCGCTGATCACTTTGTTCCGGGTTCTGGATGAACCCGGCGGCGCAAACTTGCCGCTCTGAGAATCCTCCGCGTCCGCCAAAGTTCCAGCATGTCCGCAAAAAGGCCGTGGGTACGCCCATCCAGCAGTACCCACAGCCCTTTCTCAGCGAATGGTATAAATTCCATTTAACTCCTGATACATATCCCTGGCATAGCTGTCCGTCATGCCGCAGATATAATCCGTCACCAACAGAAGCCTGAGGTAGAGCTTCTCTGCCTCGTCCTTTCCCTGAGAGCCGATCTTATAAATTCTCCGGTAATTATCTGAAATCAGGGCCACCAGCTTTTCCTGCACCTGTGTCATGGGCAGATCCGTGTCATAGGGAATCACCGCATCCACAAACCGCTCCAAAAGAAACTCGAAAATCCTCTGCGCCCCTATCTCAAGCTGTAAAATCGGCCGCTCCTGGAACACATGCCGGAAGGCGATGCTTCCCAGCGCCTTCGCCAAAAGCCCCATCTCCGTCCCCTCAAGCAAATCCGCTCCATATTCTCCGGCCATAATCGCCTCATAATGGGCGGCAAAGCTCTCGGTGGCGCTTCCAAGGAGCTGCCCCTGCACGCTGACGATCCAGTTCTGAACCGCATACAGATCCGGCCGTCCATATTCCTTTTCCCGCGCCTGCCCGTACTTATCCTCCATCCAGGAAACCACTTTCCGGTACGCCTCTCCCTGCATCTCCGGCTTATACTCCTTAAGCTCCCGCAGAAGCGTCTCGTAGGACAGACATCCCTTCTTTACGCCGTCCTCTATGTCCGCAGTCCGGTAGGAGATGTCATCTGCAGCCTCCAAAAGGAAGGTTAGCGGATGCCTTTTTCCCATAGTCCCTGTGGCCTTCTGCACATCCTGGAAGTTCTCCCAATCCGCGTAAAAATACCCCATCTTTTTCGTCCGGATATCCCCGCTGTGTTCATCGATCTCTACCGAGGACACCGGGTATTTGATAATAGTTCCAAGCAGCGCCTTTGTCAGGTTCATTCCATGCTCATCCACCAGGAAATGAAGCCGTGTAACCACCCGGAAGGCCTGGGTATTTCCCTCAAAATTATAAAAATCTGCCGCCATCTGGGGGCTCAGAAGCTTTGTCAGGGGCTTTCCCCGAAACTGCAGCCTCCTCAGATTCTCTTTGAACCAGTCCTGGATTGCCGCCTCCCCGAAATGTCCAAAGGGCGGGTTCCCGATATCATGCAGGAGCCCGGCGCACTGGAGAATGTCACAGACCGCCGCCCGGTGCTCCGGAAGGAAGGAGGCATCCTTTATCTCCGACTGAATCTTCTGTCCCACATTCTGCCCCAGTGACTTTGCCAGGGAGGACACCTCCAGGGAGTGGGTGAGGCGCGTGCGCACAAAATCATTCCGCTCCAGGGGAAATACCTGGGTTTTATCCTGCAGGCGCCTGAAGGAAGCGCTTCCGATAATTCTGTGGTAATCCTTCTCAAATTCTGTCCGCAGATCTGCGGAAGACGGCTTCCGGTAGCTGCGGATCCGGTCGTCGCATAAAAGCCTGCTCCATTCCATGGGTATAAACCTCCTTTTGTGAGTCCTGCTGCGGCAGAGCGCTTCACTCTATAATCTGCTTTACCTTTCCCAAAGGCAGATCCAGCCGCCTGGCTATTTCCTCCGGCGGCATTCCCTGTGCCGACAGGCGGAGCACTTTCTTTGCCACCTCAATTCCCTTTTCCATTCCTTTTTCCATTCCTTTTTCCATTCCCTTTTCCATTCCAATCGATAAAATGCTCATCCGCACTGCCTCCCATTCTTCGGATTCCTTTACTTCCTGCACTATCTCATCAAGCTCTAGGATTCGTTCATCCTTCACCCGTATTTCCGGATTATCCAGCGTTGTCTTTTTCATATACTGCAGCAAACTTATAAGCTCCGGTGAACCATTCCTGCTTTTCATATTTAAAAATATCTTGGTTGTTCCATCCTCCAGATATAAATCATCGGCCTCCTCACACCGTTCCCGAAACGTGTATTTAGCCAAATCCCGCCTAAAGATGTCATCCTGGGTAATGAAAATAATAATCGTCGGCGGAAGCTCCTTATACTTTGTCTTTTTCCCCGCCTTCAGTATAGGCGTGTCCAAAAGGCTCTGATAAAATCTTGCCCGTTTTCGCACATCGTCCTGTGATGTGTCATTCTGCATCTCCGCGGCGAAATTCCGCCCCTTTTCGTCCTGTGCGCGGGCATCCAGCCGTATGGCCCGCCTTCCGCTTTTATTTAGGATAACCTCCTCCACATGCACCTGACTCAGTCTCAGCTCCCGCTCCTCCATGATAATGCTCAATACATTCTGATACGCCTTTTTGTACCGCATTACAGAGAGAAATAATGCGAAATCACTTAAATTTTCCTCCTGAAGCTCCAGAAGCTCCTCCGCCTCTTTTCGGAAGTCCTCCGTGAAATCCTGCCAGCTGTCCTTATTCATATTTCCATCCTTTCTGTTTTCGCAGGAAGGATAACAGCCTCCCTGCTTAGTGTATTGGGGTATTAAGCAAAGAGTCTGTAGGAGCGCCTGACGGCGCAGAGTGAATATTCATAGACACAATAGAATGCAAGAACCTTTGCCTGCTTTTATCGTAGCATAGGAATCTGCAAAAGACAAGGCCAAATAAAGGCCAATGTGTTTTTCTCCCCACGCTCTTGACATCCCCGCCCCATTGTGCTACTCTAAGCATAGCAAGAGAATAAGTTCTTCGGGGCAGGGTGCAAGTCCCTACCGGCGGTATAGTCCGCGACCCGCTTAGGCGGCTGATTTGGTGCGATTCCAAAACCGACAGTTACAGTCTGGATGAGAGAAGACAATTCGTTCCTTGGAGCCATGGCTCGCGGGAGATTTCCCGCAGGCCCCATCCATTCGAACCACGCAAAGTCTCAGTCCCGAGGGCCTGAGGCTTTTTCTATTGCGCCGGCCGGTGCAGGAAAAGCGCGGCGGCAGATGCTCTGCGCCGCCATTCGATGTTCCTGCAGCCAGCATCCGGCGCTGTTTCCAGAGAACTTGTTTCATTGCCAAAACCCATTTTTCTATCACAAGGAGGTTTTCGTCATGAAAGCAAAGTGGAACATTCAAACCCTGATTTACACCGGTATGCTGGCCGCCCTCGGAGGCGTCCTCATGTCCCTGGAATTTTCCGTGCCCATGATGCCGCCCTTTTATAAGGTGGACTTCAGCACGGTTCCCTCGGTCATCGCCTTATTTATGCTGGGACCGGCCTCCGCTGCCTGGGTGGAGGTCATCAAGGTTCTCATCAAGCTCGTCACCGTGGGAACCAACTCCATGTATGTGGGCGAGCTGGCAAACCTGATTGATATCGCCCTCTTTGTCCTGCCGCTGTGGATTATCTACCGCAGGATGGGCCAGACACGGACGGCTGCGGCCGTGTCCCTGAGCGCCAGCGTGCTGCTGCGCACAGCATTTGCCTGCTTCGTCAATTCTGTCATCACCCTGCCCCTGTACGCCGCGGCTATGGGCGTATCCTTAGACAGCGTGATCGCCATGGTGTCCGCAGTCAATCCCGCCATCACCAGCCTGACCTCCTTTGTCATCCTGGCCACCATCCCCTTCAATATCCTGAAGCTGGGACTGAACTACTTTGTGGGCTATCTCCTCTACAACCGGCTCCACGCCATTTACCATGAGGTAAAGCCCGCGTAAGGCGGCGCCCCAGGCTCTATTTAGAGCAAATCCACCCATGGAGGTTTATGGATTATGATACGAAATTATCGAGATTTAACACGCCTGGAAATGGAGCAGGTAAACCGAGAGGAGACCATTGTGCTCATTCCCCTGGGCGCTCTGGAGCAGCACGGCAATCAGGCGCCCCTGGGCACAGACGATATCATCGCCGAGGCCATGACCCAGTATCTGAAAAAGGAGCTGGAGGCTGTGGACCCGGATTTCCCCATGCTCCTATTTCCTGTGATTCCTGTGGGCCTCAGCACAGAGCACAAGAATTTCTGCGGCTCCATCACCTTCACGCCCGCCACCTACTACCATGTGCTCTATGACATCTGCGTCAGCCTGGCCCGACACGGATTTAAGAAAATTGCCCTCCTGGTCTGCCACGGCGGCAATGCGCCCGTGGTCCAGGTTCTCAGCCGGGAGCTTCGGAGCGAGCTGGGAATTTCTCCCTTTATCCTATCCTCCGGCGCCTTCTCCCATCCGGATGTGACGGCCACCATCTCCCCGGGAAATGTGTGGGATTTCCACGGCGGTGAGATGGAAACCTCCATGGTCATGGCGGTGGACCCCTCCCTCGTGAAGCTGGAGACTTCTCAGGCTGGAATTCCTGCCGCCTTCAAGGACAACAAGGCCTTAAAGCCCTATGGAAATGTGTCCATCGGCTGGGTCTCTGAGGACTGGAAAACAGAGGACGGAACGCCCATCGGCATCGGCGGAGACCCCTCCGGCGCTTCCGCCGAGAAGGGCCGGATTATCCTTGAAACCAGCGCCAAGGTTCTGGTTCCCGGACTTTTGGAGATTCGGGACTGGAAAGCATAGGGCACTTAAGCATCTGCAAAAGCAGGGCAGGCCGCGCTGCGGTAAAAAATTTTTCTTCTGACCTTTCATTGGCCTCCTCCCTCCTGTATAATAGAGGGAAGGAGGTGTTTTTATGGGAAGCTATCTGAATCCGGGCAATGAGCTCTTTTTTACCGCTGTCAATTCAGAAATTTATGTGGACAAGTCCAATTTAATCCGCTACACCAACCGGGTTATCCGGACCATGCAGAAATATGTCTGCGTCAGCCGCCCCCGCCGCTTCGGCAAGTCCATCACCGCCTGCATGCTGGCCGCCTACTACGGACGCGGCTGCGATTCGAGGGAGCTCTTCGCAAATCTTGCCATCTGCGGGGATGCACACTTTGAGGAGCATCTCAACAAGTACAATGTGATTTTTTTGAATGTGCAGGAGTTTTTGAGCCAGACATCCAGTATGGAGGAAATGCTAAGCCTCATTCGCCAAACAATTCTGTGGGACCTTTTAGATGCCTACCCTGATTTTCGATATTTCAATTCGAAAAATCTAATGCGGACCATGCAGGATGTGTATCAGAACACCAAGGTTCCTTTCATTTTTATAATCGATGAGTGGGACTGTATTTTCCGAGAATACAGGGAGAATAAAGACGCCCAGGAAAAGTACCTGGACTTCCTGCGGGACCTTTTGAAGGACAAGGCCCACATCCATCTCGCCTACATGACGGGCATACTCCCCATCAAGAAATACGGGACGCATTCTGCCCTGAACATGTTCGATGAATTTTCCATGCTGGATGCGGGTCCTCTGGCAGAATTTGTTGGCTTTACGGAAAGCGAGGTCGCTGCTCTCTGCGAGCGCTATCACATGGATATGGATGAGATAAAATCCTGGTATGACGGCTACTCCTTTGACGGCGCAGCCTCCATATACAGCCCCCGCTCCGTGGTAAGCTGCATGCGCTTTGGAAAAATCGGCAATTATTGGAACCAGACCGAGACCTTTGAGGCCCTGCAGATGTATATCGATATGAATTTTGACGGCCTGCGGGATGATGTGCTCAGCATGATTGCCGGGGAATCCGTCCCCGTCAATACCGGCAGCTTTATCAACGATATGACCACCTTCCGGACAAAGGATGACGTGCTCACCCTTCTTGTCCATCTCGGCTACTTAGCCTACAACCTGGACCATAAATGTGTCTCCATTCCCAACAACGAGATTCGCGGAGAATATGTGAACGCGGTCTCTGTTTCCGATTGGGGAGAGGTCTCCAAGGCCTTAAAGCATTCCGCAGATACCCTGACGGCCATTTGGCAGAAGCGCCCGGAGCAAGTGGCCCAGGCCATGGAACAGGCGCATTTTGAGACCTCCCATCTGCAGTACAACGATGAAAATGCATTGAGCTATACCATCTCTCTTGCCTTATACGCCGCTCGGAATTTTTACACCATTGTACGGGAATTCCCTTCCGGAAAGGGCTTCGCCGACCTGGTCTTTCTGCCCAGAAAGGCATTTCCTGAAAAGCCGGCACTCCTGGTAGAGCTCAAGTGGGACAGAAGCGCCCACGGCGCGCTGGCGCAGATACAAGAGAAGTCCTACTGCCAGGGACTGCAGGACTACAAGGGCCGGCTGCTTCTGGTGGGAGTAAATTATAACAAGGCAGACCGAAAGCACAGCTGCCTGATTGAAGAAGCGGTTATATAGAAAGCATCCGCTGTCTGAACCGTCATACGATAGAAGCAAACACACGGCAGAGCGCTTCATTTGCTCTGTCGTTCTTTTCTGCCGCCGCATTCCCTTCCGGCTCCTCGCCGCACACATCCATCCCAAGCACCCGCCTGGCCCGGCCGGCAGCCCTGATGGATTTTAAAAGCGCGGAAAGCTCCACCTTGCCCTGATCCCAGTTAGTCACCGCGTCCTCCATCCGCAGGATATCCTTATCTACGGAAATATAAAGGGGGCGGCAGCCATCTTCTTCTGCCGCCAGGCATCTCTCCAGGACTTCCCCATTTCCCAGCTTCTCCTCAGGTATCCATAGGACGCGGTCCATGAATCCAAAAAGCTCCTCCCTGGCCTCCCGGCTGTCCGCAGGCGGTCCTGCCAGATATACCTGGCGCAGCAGAGGAAGCTCCTCAAGAGCTGCCCTGACCCATCCCCCGCAGGAGAGAATCCCCCCAAAGGCCGGCTCCTGCATATCCGTATGATGGTCAAACACCAGGAGGTCAAAGGGCTCCTCCGCCTGCTCCAGCCACAGGCGGCTCACATAATGATAATTTCCTGAATCCAGGAAGTGAATGCCGGAAAGTCCAAATGCCTGAATGCGCTCCCTGAGCGCCTCCGCTGCAGTCCCCCCGCAGTAGCAGTTTGTCCCCTCCAGATTCTCACATGCAGTCAAAGCAGTCTCCCATCCCTCCTGCTCCAGCCGCTTGTAAAATTTCTGCTCCCCATAGGCTCTTGTAAATGCGAACACAGCTATACGCCTGTTTCCTCTCATCCCGGCCTCTCCTTCCTGCATCATTCGGCTTTATCATTCGTTGCATTTCCATCTCCGCTCACCGGAATCGCCTCCCCCAGATACTTTGGCTTTGGCTTTACCATTGTATAAAGCAAATCCTTTGGACGGGCTAAAAGCTCCCGCACGTCCCGTCCCAGCTGGCCCCCATACCGCTCCGCCTGGGCAGGGACGCCGTATGCCTCCATGCCCATGGCCTGCGCCACATAGAGGGCCCGGTACATATGATAATTCTGCGTAACCACCACAATCCTTTTGGCCTGGAAAATATCCCTGGCCCGGTACATACTCTCATACGTGGAGAATCCCGCATGGTCCATAAAAACCGCTTCTGAGGGGACGCCTGCATTTACCGCATAGGATTTCATCAAATTCACCTCATCGTAATCCTCCCGTCCGTGATCCCCGCTCATAAGCAGACGGTCTGACACCCCGGCGCGGTACAGGCGGATTCCCGTATCCAGACGGTCCTTCAGCATCATGGAGGGGCTCCCGTCCGCCCGGACGCCGCAGCCCAAGACCATAATGCAGTCCACATCCGAAAGCCCCTCCGCCTTCTCTGCTGTTAAAATTTGATTTTTTACCTGGTAAATAATAAAGCCATTTACCGCCAGTACAGCCGCGCAGGCTGCAAGTCCCAGAAAAACAAGCGTTTTCGCTCCTCGCCGGACAAATGCCCTCCATCTCATGAACCTCTCATCTCCTTTTTGCAGGACGTATTTCGCCGAGTCAGCATTCGGTTTAGTCGAAAAAAGCCTCAGCTCCTGCATGCTCTGCAGGACTCTGGGGCCTTTTCCTCTGCTCTGTCAGCTTCATCATGGCAGCAGCCATGCGCGCGGTCAATGCATTACTTTACAGCAATCGCCTCAATCTCGCACAGCACGCCCTTGGGAAGGGCCTTTACAGCCACACAGCTTCTTGCCGGCTTGGAAATGAAGTACTTTGCATATACCTCATTGAAGGCAGCAAAATCGCCCATATCTGCCAGGAAGCAGGTGGTCTTAAATACCTTGTCATATCCGCTTCCCGCTGCCTCCAGGATAGCGCCTACATTCTTGCAGCTCTGCTCCGCCTGCGCCGCAATTCCCTCCGGAACTGTGCCGTCTGCGGGGTTTACCGGAATCTGGCCGGAAGCATAGATAAATCCATTTACCTCAAATGCCTGAGAATAGGGGCCGATTGCTCCAGGTGCTTTTTCTGTGTTGATTACATTCATTGTTATCTCCTCCTTTAAATTATGAGGGGAATGCCTGTATTTTATGTATTCCCCATCGTTTGCGTTTTCATACGCGGGCGGCTCTCTTCCTGCACGGCCTTGCGGCCGCTCAGGAAGCATCGGATTGCCATCCGATGGGAAAAGAGGGACGGGTCCGGGCTTGCAAGCAAGCTTGGCAGCCTGGACCCGTCCCTCTTCTGGAATCCGCTGGCCACGGACGGCTCTCTTCCTGCACGGCCTTACGGCCGCTCAGGAAGCATCGGATTGCCATCCGATGGGAAAAGAGGGACGGGTCCGGGCTTGCAAGCAAGCTTGGCAG
>CALWRY010000087.1 GCA_944384065.1 uncultured Enterocloster sp.
TGTTCCAGATTCTCCACAATGTGGAGCGCCTGATCCACGGTCTCATGGGTCTTAATGCCCTGGATGCTCACAACCGCGCCGATGCCGCAGTTGTCATGCTCAAAACGGGGATCGTAAAGCCCCTGCTGTTCCGGTTTGGAATCCTTCATATGCTCTCTCTCCTTTGCCTGGATTATGGCCGGACCGCGCCGCAGCCCGCCGCAAAAACGCAAAAAATAGCTGTGGCTCCGCTCCGTCGCGGAATGGCATCACAGCTATTCTTCGTAACAGTTCAGACGGCGGGTGAACAGGGGTGAAAACAAGCGTCAAGCTTGCTTGTAAGCTTATCTTCACCCCTGTTTACCCATCGGATGGACATCCGATGCTTCTTGTCCGGCCTTTGGCCGGGCAAGAAGACGCCCGCCGTCTGAACTGTTATTTTTCCTATGGGCAGTATCATACTACAAATTTTATGGATTGTAAACTTGTTTTTTCTATAAGTAACGGATTCGTCACTACTCAGGCCATCCGAAGCTCCAGTCTTTCAACCCTTCCCCGAAGCTCCTCAATATCCGTCGAATTCCTTTCCGTCATCCTTAAGGCCAGCTTTGAATTATCCTGCTCCAGCAGCAGCGTATCATATTTCTGATTCAGCTTCTTGATATCCTCCTGATTTTGAAGTGCGATCTTTTCCACAATCATCAGTTCGTTGAAATTATCTTCAACCTTCTTCTTTACAATCTGCACGTCAATCTGCAGAACTCGGATGTCTTCCTTCACGCCCTTCATCTCTGCCTGAAGGCCCCGGATATCCTCCTTCACACCCTTCATCTCTTCCTGAAGGCCCCGGATGTCCTCCTTCACGCCCTTCATCTCTGCCTGAAGGCTCCGGATGTCCTCCTTCACGCCTTTCATCTCTGCCTGAAGGCTCCGGATATCCTCCTTCATGCCCTTCATCTCTGCCTGAAGGCCCCGGATGTTCTCTTTCACGCCCTTCATCTCTTCCTGAAGGCCCCGGATATCGCTCTGCATCCCCTGCATCCCGGTCAATATAGCCTGAAGCATCTCTCTGTCAGTCATTCTCCATCTCCTCCCCCTAACACAAAAACGCATTTGAAAATTGCCTGAAAGCCTCTGCCTCTATTATAGCAAACCTCTGCACAGAAAATCCAGGCATTCTTCAAAAATCTTTCAGCTAAAATCACGGCGCCCCAGGGGCCTTAAGCCCTGCCTCCTCCTCAATCAATTCCCAGATCTCCTCCCGTCCCTGCTTCGTCTCCGCAGAGAAGGGAATAATGCGCCCGTCCTTCCCCATTCCCAGGGCCTCCCGGATGCACTTCACCTGGCCCGGCACCTGGCTGCGCTTCAGCTTGTCCAGCTTGGTGGCGATAATCACCGGCTCATAGCCATTGTACACGATCCAGTCGTACATCATCTTATCGTTGGCTGAAGGTTCGTGGCGGATGTCCACCAGAAGGAACACACGCTTAAGCATCTTAGACTTTCTGAGATACCGCTCAATCATCTTTCCCCACTTTTCCTTCACAGATTGAGGCACCTTGGCATAGCCGTAGCCGGGCAGATCCACAAAATAGAGGGCCTGGTTGATGTTATAAAAATTGATGGTCTGGGTCTTGCCCGGCTGGGAGCTGGTCTTCGCGTAAGACTTCCGGTTCATCAGTCCATTGATCAGGGAGGACTTGCCCACATTGGACTTACCCGCGAAGGCGAACTCCGGCAGGACATTCTCCGGCAGGCGGCTGGTAATGCCGCACACGGTCTCCAAATTCACATCTCGAATAATCATCTTAAGCCTCCTTTGGCGCCAATGCCTCCCGAAGCACATCTTCCATGGACTTCACATACACAATCTCCAGGCCCTTGGTGATCTCCTTGGAGAGCTCCGCCATATCCGGCCTGTTTTTGTCCGGCACCAGCACCTTCTCCATATGGGCCATCTTGGCCGCGAGTATCTTCTCCTTCAGGCCTCCGATGGGAAGCACCCGGCCCCGCAGGGTAATCTCTCCGGTCATGGCCGTCTTGCAGCGCACCTTTTTCCCCACTACTGCGGACAGCATGGCCGTAGCCATGGTAATGCCCGCCGAGGGGCCGTCCTTGGGAACTGCGCCCTCCGGGATATGGATATGTAAATCATGCTTCTCAAAGTAATCGTCCGCCACCCCGTAATCCGGACAGATGGAGCGCACATAGGTGAGAGCTGTCTGGGCGGACTCCTTCATCACGTCCCCCATCTGGCCGGTCATCAGGAGGTTTCCCTTGCCCGGCATCACATTCACCTCGATCTGCAGGGTATCGCCGCCCACGCTGGTCCAGGCCAGGCCGCGGACAATGCCCACCTGATCCTCCTCATTGGCGTTCTCAAAGCTCACCCGCTCCTTGCCCAGGTATTTCTCCAGGTTGCTCTCCGTAATGCGGATGGAGGCCTTCCCCTCCTCCAGATACTGGCGCGCCGCCTTCCTGCACACATCGCCGATGCGCCGCTCCAGATTGCGGACTCCTGCCTCCCGCGTATAATTGTGGATAATCCGCTCCAGGCTCTTGTCGGAAAATACAATCTGCCCGGGTTTCAGTCCGTTCCGCTCCCGCTGCTTCTCCACCAGATAGTCCTTGGCAATGTGGAACTTCTCATTTTCCGTATAGCTGTTCACCTCGATGAGCTCCATGCGGTCCAAAAGAGGGCTGGGAATGGTCTGGGTGGTGTTGGCCGTGGCGATAAACAGCACCTGGGACAGATCAATGGGAACCTCCACGTAGTGATCCCGAAAGCGCACATTCTGCTCCCCGTCCAGCACCTCCAGAAGGGCCGAGGAGGTATCCCCCTTGTAATCGCTGCTCACCTTGTCGATCTCGTCCAAGAGCATCAGGGGATTGCTGACGCCGGCCTGCCGCAGCCCCTCCACCAGGCGGCCGGGCATGGCGCCCACATAGGTCTTCCTGTGGCCCCGGATCTCCGCCTCGTCCCGGACGCCGCCCAGGCTGATGCGCACATATTTCTTATTCAGAGCCCTGGCCACGGATCGGGCGATGGAGGTCTTTCCGGTTCCGGGCGGGCCCACCAGACAGATAATGGGGCTGTTCCCCTTTTTTGTCAGGGTGCGCACCGCCAAATACTCCAGGATCCGCTCCTTCACCTTCTCCAGGCCGTAGTGATCCTGATTTAAAATCTGCTCCGCGTGCTTGATGTCATTGTTGTCCTTGGACACCTTCTTCCAGGGGAGCTCCAGAAGCGTCTCGATGTAGGTGCGGAGCACATTGGCCTCCTGGCTCCCCATGGGCATGGTACGGAAGCGCTGGATCTCCTTGGTCAGCTTCTCCTTCACTTCCTTGTCCGCCTTTAAGGAATCCGTCTTCTTCTGGTACTCATCCGCGTCGGAGAGCGTGTTGTCCTCCCCCAGTTCCTGGCGTATCACCTTCATCTGCTCCCGGAGAATGTACTCCTTCTGGTTCTGGTCAATCTCCGCCTTGACCTTCTCCTGAAATTCCTTCTTGATGGCGTAGATCTCCATCTCCGTAGTCAGGGTCTTCACCACAATCTCATAGCGGTCAGCGAGAGCGCCGTGCTCCAGGATAGACTGGCGCACCGTATAGTCCCAGGGAAGCTGGATGGCGGACTGATCGAGAAGCTCCCCCAGATCCTGAATTCCCATCAGATTGGGCAGAATCTCCTTCGCCGCCTTGGGGTTCACGCGGCCGTATTCCTCCAGCTTCTCCTTCACAATCCGGGTCATAGCCTCCCGGACAATCCGATCCATTTTCTCCGGCTCTTCCTCCAAGAAGCCGATCTCCCCTACCAGGGCCGGCTCCGTTGCGTCCAGGCACAGAAGCTCTCCCCGCTCCTGTCCCTCCACCAGGACCCGGACCACCTTTCCCGGCAGCTTCACCAGCTGCTTTACCACGGAAATCGTCCCCACCTGGTAGAGATCCTCCTGCCTTGGGTCCTTGACCTCCGGGCGCTTCTGGGCTACAAGAAATAGCCGCTGGTCCCCCACCATGGCCTGCTCCACCGCTGCCACAGACTTGGGACGGTTGATATCAAAATGCTGGACCATGCCCGGCAGAATGGCAATCCCCCTGAGAGCAAGCACCGGCATTGTAATCACTTGTTCTTCCATTTTCATTTCTCACCTCTCTCAAAGTACATCTGCATGCCGCCGGCAGGCGGCAGATTTTCAGAGTAAAAAAGGGCCGCTGCCCTTCCGGCAAGGCCTATCGCCTCCGGTTTGCAGCGGCTCCCCACCGTCTGAATCCGCGCCATCCAAACAGCTACGCTATCTCCCCGCTCTTGCTTCCCTGCCTCATACGGCCGGACATAGGCTTGCGGGCAGCTGCAGGAGGAACATCCCGGTAAATCAGCTCCGGTTTTCCCGTCTTATCCACCACATCCTTGGTGATGGTGCAGATGCCGATGGAATCATCCGACGGGATCTCATACATCAGATCCATAATGGCAGACTCCATAATCGAGCGAAGCCCTCTGGCTCCGATCCGGCGCTCCACAGCCAGCCGGGCAATCTCCTCCAGCGCTTCCTTTGTGAACTCCAGCTTTACGTTGTCCAGCTCAAACAGCTTCTGGTACTGCTTGGTCAACGCATTCTTGGGCTCAGACAAGATCCGTATCATGGCCTCCCTGGTGAGCTGCTTTAAAGAAACCATCACCGGGACACGGCCGATAAACTCAGGAATCAGGCCGAACTTCGTCAGATCCCGCGGCTCCACCTTGGCCAAAAGCTCGTCAATATTCATCTCATTGCGATCCACCACCTCGGCGTTGAAGCCGATGGAGCCTGCGTTGATCCGCTGCTCCACGATCTTCTCCAGGCCGTCAAAAGCCCCTCCGCAGATAAAAAGGATATTGGTGGTGTCAATCTGCAGAAGCTCCTGGTGGGGATGCTTTCTCCCGCCCTGGGGCGGAACGCTGGCAACTGTCCCCTCCAGAATCTTGAGCAAAGCCTGCTGTACGCCCTCCCCGGACACATCCCGGGTGATGGACACATTCTCGGACTTCTTGGTGATCTTGTCGATCTCGTCAATATAGATAATGCCGTATTCCGCCCGGGGGATATCGTAATCCGCAGCCTGAATCAGCTTCAGCAAAATATTCTCCACATCCTCGCCCACATATCCGGCCTCTGTCAGAGCCGTGGCATCTGCAATGGCAAAGGGCACATTGAGAATCTTGGCCAGAGTCTGGGCCAGATAGGTCTTCCCTGAACCTGTAGGTCCGATCATGAGGATATTGCTCTTCTGGATGTCCACATCCATGTGCTGTCCGGATGTCACCCGCTTGTAGTGGTTATAAACCGCCACGGAAAGAACCTTCTTCGCATCCTCCTGGCCGATGACATACTCATCCAGAAACGCCTTAATCTCCTTGGGTTTAAGGAGATGGATGTCACTGGCGGGAGCAGCGCTCTCCTCCTGCTCGTCCAGCTCCTCCTCCAAAATCTCCGAGCACAGCTCAATACACTCGTCGCAGATAAATACATTGCTGTTGCCTGCGCCGGCAATCATTTTGCGCACCTGATCCTGCGTCCTTCCGCAGAAGGAGCAGCGAATCTGGTCATCTGGTCTCACTGGCATGAAATATACCTAACCTTTCCTGTAACTCTGATGGCAGCGATAAAGCCGCCGCCTCTAATGATGGGACAAAATCGCGTCAATCAATCCATACTCCTTGGCCTCAGCCGCAGACATATAGTTGTCTCTCTCCGTATCGCGCTCGATCTCCTCCAGGGACCGGCCTGTGTTTGCTGCCAGAATCTCATTCAGCTTTTTCCTGGTCTTCAAAATATTCTCCGCCACGATCTTGATCTCCGTGGCCTGGCCTCTGGCCCCGCCGGAGGGCTGGTGGATCATGATCTCTGAATTCGGCAGGGCAAAGCGCTTGCCCTTGGCGCCTCCCGCCAACAGGAATGCTCCCATGCTGGCCGCCAGGCCGATGCAGATGGTCGAGACATCGCACTTGATATAATTCATCGTATCGTAAATGGCAAATCCTGCAGACACAGAACCGCCCGGACTGTTGATATAGAGATTAATATCCTTTCCCGGATCCTCCGCCTCCAAAAAAAGGAGCTGAGCCACCACAATGCTGGCGGAGACGTCATTGACCTCTTCCCCCAGAAAAATAATTCTCTCCTTTAACAGCCGGGAATAAATATCATAGGAGCGCTCTCCCCGGCTGGTCTGCTCTATGACATAGGGCACTAAACTCATACTTTCATCCTCCTGACTTTCCTTTGGCATCCCACGAAAAGCAAAACCAGGAAGATCCCGACAGACAGCATCTGTCAGGATCTCCCTTGTATCATCTGTCTATTATACCAGCTTGGCCTCCGCAACCAGGAAATCAACTGCTTCCTGTACGGCGATATCCTCCTTCATCTGGTCCTTATCGCGGTCCGTCATATAGCTCTTCAGCTTGTCGGCCTCCATCTTGTAATTCTCAGCCAGCTTTCCGATCTCCTCGTCCAGTCTCTCCTCGGATACCTGGATGTCCTCGGCCTTTACCACAGCCTCAAGGGTCAGGCGCGTGCGGATCCGCTTCTCCGCCTGGGGACGCATCTGCTCGCGGATCTGATCCATGGACATGCCCGTATACTTCAGATAGAGATCCATGGAAAGGCCCTGGTTCTCCATATTTCTGGCCATCTCCTGAACCATATTGTCAATCTGTCCGGATAACATCCGATCCGGGATCTCCATGGAAGCATTCTCCACCACCTTGTCGATTACCCGGTTCTCATTCTCAGAAGCCGCAGCCTTCTGCTTTCTCTCAGAAAGCTTTGCCTTAATATCCTCTTTGTATGCATCCAGCGTGTCAAACTCGGAAACCTCGGAGGCGAACTCATCGTCCAGCTCCGGAAGCTCCTTCACCTTGATCTCCTTCACAGTTACCTTGAAGGTGGCGGGCTTGCCGGCCAGCTCCTTGGCATGGTACTCGGTGGGGAATGTCACATTGACCTCGCACTCCTCGCCGATGTTCTTCCCAATCAGCTGCTCCTCAAAGGTATCAATAAAAGCGTGGGAGCCAATGGTCAGCTGGAAGTCCTCGGCGGATCCGCCGTCAAAGGTCTTGCCGTCCACATACCCCTCGAAATCAATCACGGTCTGATCACCATCCGCTACCGGTCTGTCCTCAACGGTCACAAGCCTTGCGTTCTGATCCTGTACCCGCTTCAGCTCAGCCTCCACATCCCCGTCGTTCACCTCGGCGTTTGCCTTCTCCACCTCAATGCCCTTGTACTCGCCCAGAGTCACCTCCGGCTTCACGGCAACCAGAGCGGAATAAATAAAGGGCTGATCCCCTCCGATCTGCTCCACCGTAACCTCGGGGCGGGAAACAATATCCAGGCCGCTCTCATTCATCGCCTCCATGCAGGTAGCGTTGATGGCCTCGTCCGCGGCATCCTCGTAAAATACGCCCTCGCCGTACATCTTCTCAATCATGGACATAGGAGCCTTGCCTCTGCGGAAACCCGGCACATTGAACCGGTTCTTGTTTTTATTGAACGCCTTCTTCATCGCGTCCTTAAACTGCTCCGCGCTGACCTCGATGGTCAGCTTTGCCATATTCTTCTCCAGTCTCTCCACTTGTACACTCATCGTTATGGGTTCCTCCTTCATATCTATATGTGACTCGCCCATTTCCATGAGGGCGCTACACTTCAATGTAGCATTATATCACGCCGCATCTGAAAATGCCAGTCTTTTTTTAACAAATACGTGATGAGTCTCAGGCAGCGGGTTTACGCCTCTGCCATCCCGGCAGTCCCGCCTTTACCGGTCGTACTGGACCGCCTCCCGGATGCGCTCCGCCTGCTGGGGCCCCTGGAGCAGCCGTATCAGCTCCAGTCCCAGATCCAGGGCATAGCCCAGCCCCCGGGACGTGGTAATATTTCCATCCGTGATCACGCCCTGGCTGGTATAGGAAGCCCCCAAAAGGCTGTCCTCAAAACCGGGATAGCAGGTAGCCGTGCGCCCCTTCAAAAGCCCCAGGCCCCCCAGAATACTGGGCGCGGCACAGATAGCCGCAATCCTCCGCCCCTGGCGGGAGGCCTTCTTAAGCGCCTCCATAAGCCCCTTGTGGGCCTGCAGGTTCTTCGTCCCCGGCATACCGCCCGGCAGGAACAAAATATCCGCCTGGTCCGGATTTATCTCCTCAAACAGCGCGTCCGCCGTGATCCGGATGCCGTGGGAGCTGACAACCTCCCTCCTATCGCCAATGGAGACCAGCGTGGTCTCCACGCCGGCGCGGCGCAACACGTCCGTCACCGCAAGACATTCCACTTCCTCCAGCCCCTCTGCAAGAAATGCGTAAACCTTTGCCATAATTCATTCTCCCTCTTTACCTTAAAGCAGCCGTCAAGACAGCGGACAAATCCCCATTTCCCCTAGGATATGTCCGCTCCCGACTGCTGCCCTGCAAATATTTGTACTAAATATCATACCATTTATCCCTTTTCCTGAAAAGAGATAAATGGTATGATAGTGGGGGCGAAAAAAAGTAAAAATTAGCAAAAATCCACGAAAAGGCCAAAGGGGCCCGCAGTCATCCCGCCTCTTAGGAAACGGCCCGCAGAAAGGAGCATTTTATGGAAATCGAGCGCAAATACCTTGTGGAGGATCCGCCTGCAGACGCCTTCTCTTTTCCGTGCAGCCATATAGAACAGGCCTATCTCTGCACGGATCCGGTGGTGCGCATCCGCCGGGAGGATCACTCCTATTTTCTCACCTACAAAGGGCGGGGACTTTTAGAGCGTGAGGAATACAACCTGCCCCTGACCGAGGAGGCCTATCTCCATCTCCTCCCCAAGGCGGACGGCATGGTGCTCACCAAAAAGCGGTATCGGATTCCCCTAGAGGGCCAGCCGCTCACCATTGAGTTTGACGTATTTGAAGGGGCCTACGAGGGCCTGATGCTGGCCGAAGTGGAATTCCCCTCCAAGGAGGATGCCCTGCGCTTTACGCCGCCCTCCTGGTTCGGGCGCGACGTAACCTTCACCGGCGAGTACCAGAACAGCCGGCTGGCTTTAAAGGGCGCGGGCTGAAAAAACAGCGTTCCCTTGCGCAGCAAAAACGGATATACCGCATTTCACGATATATCCGCTTTTTGTCAATGCAATTATCAGCCGTTGAGTAAGTCCCGTCTGGAACATTACTTCTTCTGCACGTACTTTAAGCAGTCGAGGGTTACGGCTACCAGGATAATGATACCGGAGAAAATGAACTGCAGGTTGGTATCAATACCCAGGATGGTCAGGGAGTAGGTCAGAGCCGTAAAGATAAGCACACCTACCACCACGCCGGAAATCTTTCCGATGCCGCCGGTGAAGGACACGCCGCCGACAACGCAGGCCGCGATGGCGTCCGTCTCCCAGCCCTGTCCATAAGCAGCGGAGCCGGATCCAAACATACGGATGCACTCAAGCCATGCGCCGAAGCCGTACAGGATGCCTGCCAGCATGAAGGCGCCCACGGTTACCTTGAATACGGAGATACCGGAAACAGAGGCTGCCTCTGCGTTTCCGCCTACTGCGTACAGGTTCTTGCCGAAGGTGGTCTTGTTCCAGATAAACCATACGATGGCCACAGCCGCCACAGCCCAGAGAATGATGGTGGGGAAGCCGCCGATCTTGGGGATGATCATGTTCGGGATGGATGACTCGATGGCACCGAAGGACACGCCCTTGGTGGCATAGGTGGTCAGACCGAAGATGATCAGCATGTTTGCCATGGTGGAGATGAAGGGATGCATCTTAAACCGCGCGGTAAAGCATCCCGCGATGGTGGTAAAGCAGGTGGTGAAAATAATGCACATCACCAGAGCCAGCAGCACCTTGGCAGGAACCGGAAGTCCCGTAAAGTCGAAAATATGTCCGAACACGGAGCCGGTGTTGATGCCCTGATGCATGATAATCGTAGCGGTAACCATGCCCATACCAACCATACGGCCGATGGACAGGTCCGTACCGGCGAGAAGAATCAGGCCCGCAACGCCCAGAGCCAGGAACATTCTGGGAGAAGCCTGCTGCAGAATATTCAGCACGTTGTTGTAGGTCAGAAGCTGAACTCCCTTAACCGCCGGCGTGATGGCGCACAGAGCGATGAAAATAATGATGATGGCTATGTACAGACCATTCTTCAGCAGGAAGTCCCTGCGGTTGAAGGTATACTTGTAATTCTCCACCTTCTGGGCCATATTCTCGCTGAAGGTAAACTTTGACATGCGCAGCATATCAATCATGTGATATTTATGCCGGAACGCCGCGTGCTGGCGATCCTTTGCCGCCTGCAGATCCTTTTCCAGCTGCATCTTGGCGTCGAAAAGGCGGTTCTTGTGAACATACTTCTCGTCCTTGATCTCGTTCGGATCCTTCAGCTTGGAAATGGTATCCTGGTGCTCCTTCTCCAGCTCGGCCACTCTCTCCTGGTATTTCTTCTGGGCCTCAGCCTTCTCCTCCACGCAGCTGGCGGCCACGGGCTGGAAATATTCCTGATCATAGTGGGCCTTGATATACGCTTCGCCCTCTGCAACCAGCTTGGACACCTCATCCTTATTCTTGGCCTCCACTGCCTTGGCCTTCTCCAAATCGGCCTTCAGCTGGGTCATGCGGGTGTCCTTCTCCTGCTGGGTATAGATGTGATCCTTCTTTAAGCTGTCGATATCATTGAGCAGCTCCACAACCTTGTCGGTTCCGTCCACGCGCAGCGCGTCCAGCTTTTCCTGGATTTTCCCGACATGCTCGTCAATGGGCTGGCGAAGCTTGGCTTCCTGCTCAGCCGTAAGAATATTCGCGTTTTGATTTGCCATATCAACTTTCCCCCGTTATAGGTATTTTGCACTGAGCCTTAACAGCTCTTCCTGATTTGTTTCCTTCGTGTTCACAATTCCGGAAAGATGTCCGTTGGACATGACGCCGATCCGGTTGGTGATTCCCAGGATCTCCGGCATCTCGGAGGAAACTACGATAATGGTCTTTCCCTGCTTTGCCATGTTGATGATCAGCTCGTAGATCTCATACTTGGCGCCAACGTCAATTCCTCGGGTAGGCTCATCCATCATGAACACCTGGGGCCTGCGCTCCAGCCACTTGCCAAAGATTACCTTCTGCTGGTTTCCGCCGGAAAGGCTGGAAATCATATCCTCCGGTCCCATACACTTGGTATGCATGACCTTAATCTCATTGGCCGTGGCCTTCACCATCTTTGCGTCTGATAGGGCAATGCCTGATTTGTACTGCTCCAGGTTGGCAATGGTGGTATTGAAGGTAAGGTCACTCTTTAAAAACAGGCCGTTGGCCTTGCGCTCCTCTGTGATCATGGCAAAGCCGTGCTCAATGGCCTCCTTGGCGCTGTTGAAATTCATCAGCCGCCCTCTGAAGTACACACGGCCCGCCGCACGGGTGCGGACGCCGAAGATTGTCTCCAGAAGCTCCGTCCGCCCTGCTCCCACCAGGCCGTAGAGGCCGAAGATCTCGCCCTCCCGCACATCAAAGGTGATATCCTGCAGATGGGGTTCAAACTTGGTGGACAGATGCTGCACGGAGAGAATCGGCTCGCCCGGCGTGTTGTCCACCGGCGGGAAACGGCTCTCCAGAGAACGTCCAACCATGGCGGCGATGAGCTCGTTCATGTTGGTCTCCTTGGAGGGCTTTGTCATCACCAGCTTGCCGTCCCGAAGCACGGAGATCTCATCACAGATCTCGAAGATCTCGTCCATCTTGTGGGAGATATAAATCAGAGAAATGCCCTGATCCTTCAACATCCGCATCATCTCAAAGAGCTTGTCAACCTCCTGCACGGTCAGGGAGGAGGTGGGCTCGTCCAGAACGATTACCTTCGAGTTATAGCTCATAGCCTTGGCAATCTCGCACATCTGGCGCTGGGATACGGACATGTTCCG
Organism: uncultured Enterocloster sp.; assembly: GCA_944384065.1. GTDB lineage: Bacteria > Bacillota > Clostridia > Lachnospirales > Lachnospiraceae > Enterocloster. The sequence goes on from CALWRY010000087.1 coordinate 11,906, forward strand.
CATGGGCTGGGTGAGATTGACGGTCATTCCAAGCCTTCTGAACAGCTCAGAGGCTTTCTTTTTCATTCTGCCTTCATCAACAACGCCGGCGGAATTCACCGGATAGCGGCCCAGGAACAGATTGTCAATCACGTTCCGCTCCAGGCACTGATTTAACTCCTGGTGAACCATGGCGATTCCGTTCTCCAAGGCGTCCTTGGGGCCGGAAAAGCTGATCTCCTTGCCGTTTAAGAAGATCTTCCCCTCATCCTTCTGGTAGGTTCCGAACAGGCACTTCATCATGGTGGACTTGCCGGCGCCGTTCTCCCCCATAAGCCCCATAACAGTGCCCCGCTTCACATCCAGATTGATGTGATCCAGAACCCGGTTGCGGCCGAAGGACTTGCTCATACCGCGTATCGATAAGACGATATCATCTTTCTTATCTGCCATACTCAATTACTCCTGTGTTTGCAAATTAATAGTTACGTTATGTTCCGTAATAATACATTAGGGAGAATTGCTTCTCCCTAATGCCATGTTGTACCTTAATCCGTATACTGCTATTTCAAAATTACTGGCTCAGCAGTCCGGTGTAAGAAGCCGCGTTGTCCGTCTTCACCATGTTGATGGCGAACGCATCATACTGGCTGGGATTGCCCAGACGGTTGGTGATGTTGGACTCGGTCTGGCCGTCGCCGCCGATGTACTCAACGTTCAGGTTCAGAAGGTCATCGTACTTCTGAAGCAGGGGCTGATAGGTAGCGCTCAGGAAGTTATCCGCAG
>CALWRY010000088.1 GCA_944384065.1 uncultured Enterocloster sp.
TGGCTCAGGGGTGGAGCACCACCTTGCCAAGGTGGGGGCCGCGGGTTCGAATCGCGTCTCGCGCTCTTTATTAATGTAGTGGCCGGGAAGTCTTGATTTTTCAGGACTTCCCGTTTTTTGCATTTGCGGCTGTTTACTACAAATAAAGGCGAGGAGGCGCACAGATGAACCAGGTATACGAAAAGCTGATGGAATGCTATGAGAGCGTGAAGGACCGGCTGCCTTTTAAGCCGAAGGTGGCCCTGGTGCTGGGATCCGGGCTGGGAGACTACGGCGACCAGTTTGAGGTGGAGGCATCCATTGATTACCATGAGATCGCGGGATTCCCTGTATCCACTGTGGAAGGGCATAGGGGAAGATTTCTGTTTGCCCACATTGAGGGGGTTCCGGTGGTGATGATGCAGGGCCGCGTGCATTACTACGAGGGGTATGCCATGACGGATGTGGTTCTGCCAATCCGGCTGATGCGGCTTATGGGCAGCGAAATTCTGTTCCTCACCAATGCGGCCGGGGGCGTGAACTATGAGTTCCAGGCCGGGGACTTTATGATGATCACGGACCAGATTGCATCTTTTGTTCCATCGCCTCTGATCGGCCCCAATCTGGAGGCGCTGGGTGTCCGCTTCTGCGATATGAGCCAGGTTTACGACAGGGGACTTCAGGCGATCATTCGCCAGTCTGCCGGGGAGCTTGGAATCTCCATCCGCGAGGGCGTCTATGTGCAGCTCACAGGGCCGGCCTACGAGACTCCGGCTGAGGTGCGCATGGTGCGGGCTCTGGGCGGGGACGCTGTGGGGATGAGCACGGCCTGCGAGGCGGTGGCGGCCAGCCATATGCGGATGCGGGTGTGCGGTATTTCCTGCATTTCCAATCTGGCCTGCGGGATGACGGATAAGCCCTTAAGCCACGAGGAGGTAAACGAGACAGCAAACCGGAGGGCGCCATTTTTCAGAGCCCTTGTGACGCGCATTATTTCCCATATGGGAGAGGAGCTGGGCGAATGAACACGCGGTTTTATAATATCAAGCTGATGCCCATGGATAAGGGAACCGAGGTCATCCCGGAGGGCGAGCTGTGGGTGGAGGGAAGCCGGATCCTGTACGCGGGACCTGCATCGCAGGCGCCGGGAGAAGGCGAGCAGGGAAGAAAGCCTCCGATCTGGGATCGGGAGATTGACGGGCGGGGGAATCTGGTGCTGCCGGGGTTTAAGAATGCCCACACGCACTCGGCCATGACCTTCCTGCGCTCCTTTGCGGATGATCTTCCTCTCTCCGAATGGCTGGAAAAGCAGATATTCCCCATGGAGGCCAGGCTTCAGGAGGAGGACATCTATTACCTTTCCAAGCTTGCGGTCATGGAATACCTGACCAGCGGCATCACGGCCAACTATGATATGTATTTTTATCCCCATCAGATTGCCAGAGCCTCTGTGGACTGCGGGTTCCGCACGGTCATCGGGGGAACGCTCAACAATTTTACTTCATCCCTGGAGCAGGAGGAGGAGAATTTTGTGGAGCTGAACCGGTTCCATCCCCTGATCCGCTATCAATTTGGCTTCCACGCGGAGTATACCACGGACCGCAGGCTTCTGGAGGGCCTGGCCCGCCTGGCGGGTAAGTACGGGGCGCCTGTATTTTGCCACAACTCAGAGACGCAGGCCGAGGTGGAGCAGTGCCTGGAGCGAAATAAGGCCACGCCCACTGTATTCCTTGACAGCCTTGGCCTCTTTGCCCACGGGGGCGGCGGGTTTCACTGCGTCTATATGAGCCGGGAAGATCTGGATATATTTAAGAAGAAAGGGCTTTGGGCGGTGACAAATCCGGGCTCCAACACGAAGTTGGCCAGCGGCATTGCGCCGGTCAAAAAAATGCTGGAGATGGGAATCAGGCTGGCAATCGGGACAGATGGCCCGGCCAGCAACAACTGCCTGGATATGTTTCGGGAGATGTTCCTGACGACAGGCCTGGCAAAGCTCAGAGAGCAGGATGCGGGGGCCGTGGCCGCAGGGAAGGTGCTGCGGATGGCCTGTGTGGGCGGCGCAAGGGCCATGGGGCTTGCGGAGTGCGATTCGCTGGCTGCGGGGAAGCTTGCGGATCTCATTATGATTGACTTGCATCAGCCCAATATGCAGCCGGAGAACAATCCGGGGAGGAACCTGGTCTACAGCGGCAGCAAGCAGAATGTGAAGCTCACCATGGTGGACGGGCGGGTTCTGTATGAGGACGGACGCTTTTTCATCGGGGAAGATCCGGAGCACATCTATCGAAAGGCGAACGGAATCGTTGAGCGGATTGTAACCGCGCAGGGCTAGGCTGTTATGAGCAGTGACAATCATTGTAAAATCGAAGAAAAATCCCTTGACAGAACAAATTTCCATGATTATAATGATATGGCGTGCATAAAACATGCCATATTTTTTGTGCGCAAAAGTTTGCAATACAGCAACCACAGACAATATCACAGGAGGTGAAAAGGAATGCCAACATTTAACCAGTTAGTAAGAAAGGGAAGGCAGACCAGCGTGAAGAAGTCTACGGCTCCCGCTCTGCAGAGAGGCTACAACTCTCTTCGGAAGAAAGCCATCAGCGTATCCGCTCCTCAGAAGAGAGGCGTGTGCACAGCTGTGAAGACTGCTACCCCTAAGAAGCCGAATTCCGCTCTGAGAAAGATTGCCAGAGTTCGTCTTTCCAACGGCATTGAGGTGACAAGCTACATTCCCGGAGAGGGCCACAACCTGCAGGAGCACAGCGTTGTTCTGATCCGCGGAGGAAGAGTTAAGGATCTTCCCGGTACCAGATATCACATCGTGCGTGGAACCCTGGATACCGCAGGCGTTGCCAACAGAAAGCAGGCCCGTTCTAAGTATGGCGCCAAGAGACCAAAAGAGAAGAAGTAATTTTGTACCACTAACAGCAGTAAAGTGAAGTTAGTGCCGGATTTGTGATATTGAACCTGTGGGTTGCAGGAAATATAGAAACCGAGCACGAACACATTTTATGGAAACATGTGAGTACCTGCGAGCTAATTTGAGCAGGCGCAGGCAGGCGGATATGCCGGCCCGCGCAGTGCGTGATTAAGGAGGGAAGTAACGTGCCACGTAAAGGACATAATCAGAAGAGAGACGTTCTGGCAGACCCGATCTACAACAACAAGGTCGTAACCAAGCTGATCAACAACATCATGCTGGACGGCAAGAAGGGTGTGGCCCAGAAGATTGTGTACGGCGCATTTACCCGTGTGGCTGAGACCACCGGCAAGGATGCCATCGAGGTATTTGAGGAAGCAATGAACAACATTATGCCTGTTCTGGAAGTTAAGGCAAAGCGTATCGGCGGTGCTACCTACCAGGTGCCCATCGAGGTTAAGCCCGACAGACGGCAGGCGCTGGCTCTTCGCTGGCTGACCCTCTTCTCCCGCAAGAGAGGCGAGAAGACCCAGGAGGAGAGACTGGCAAACGAGATTATGGACGCGGCCAACAACACCGGCGCATCCGTAAAGAGAAAAGAGGATATGCACAAGATGGCGGAGGCAAACAAGGCATTTGCCCACTACCGCTTCTAATTGCAGATCACTGGAGTTTGCAGGCGGCGTAAGGGGGAACTTCCCCCGAAAAGCCGCAGTTATTTAAGGAGGAAAATCCCTTGGCTGGAAGAGAATATCCATTGGAGAGAACCAGGAACATCGGAATCATGGCTCACATCGATGCGGGAAAGACCACACTGACCGAGCGTATTCTGTATTACACTGGTGTAAACTATAAGATTGGAGATACCCACGAAGGAACTGCTACCATGGACTGGATGGCTCAGGAGCAGGAGAGAGGTATCACTATTACTTCAGCTGCTACTACCTGCCATTGGACGCTGCAGGACCATGCGAAGACAAAGCCCGGCGCTTTAGAGCATCGTATCAACATTATTGATACTCCCGGACACGTGGACTTTACCGTGGAGGTTGAGCGTTCCCTGCGCGTACTGGACGGCGCCGTAGGCGTTTTCTGTGCAAAGGGCGGCGTTGAGCCTCAGTCCGAGAACGTGTGGCGTCAAGCAGACACCTACAATGTACCCCGTATGGCCTTCATCAACAAGATGGACATCCTGGGCGCAAACTTTTACGGCGCCGTAGAGCAGATTAAGACCAGACTGGGCAAGAACCCCATCTGCCTTCAGCTGCCCATCGGCAAAGAGGATGAATTCAAGGGAATCATCGACCTGTTCGAGATGGACGCCTACATCTACAATGATGACAAGGGCGAGGACATCACCATCGGCGAGATCCCCGAGGATATGAAGGATGAGGCGGAGCTGTATCACACCGAGCTGGTAGAGAAGATCTGCGAGCTGGATGACGATTTGATGATGCAGTACCTGGAAGGCGAGGAGCCCAGCGTGGAGGACTTAAAGAAAGCGCTGCGCAAGGCGACCTGTGAGGGAACCGCTATCCCTGTATGCTGCGGTTCCGCATACCGCAACAAGGGCGTGCAGAAGCTTTTGGATGCAATCCTTGAGTACATGCCCGCTCCCACCGACATTCCTGCTATTAAGGGCGTGGATTTGGACGGCAATGAGATTGAGCGTCACTCCTCCGACGAGGAGCCTTTCGCTGCTCTGGCCTTCAAGATTATGACTGACCCCTTCGTAGGAAAGCTGGCATATTTCCGTGTGTACTCCGGTACACTCAACTCCGGTTCCTATGTGCTCAACGCCACCAAGGGCAAGAAGGAGCGCGTGGGCCGTATCCTGCAGATGCACGCCAACAAGCGTCATGAGCTGGATAAGGTTTATTCCGGAGACATCGCCGCTGCGGTTGGATTTAAGAATACTACCACCGGCGATACCATCTGCGACGAGCAGCATCCGGTTATCCTGGAATCCATGGAGTTCCCGGAGCCGGTTATCGATATCGCAATCGAGCCCAAGACAAAGGCAAGCCAGGACAAGATGGGCGAGGCCCTTGTAAAGCTGGCCGAGGAGGATCCGACCTTCCGCGTGCGCACGGACGAGGAGACCGGCCAGACCATCATTTCCGGTATGGGCGAGCTGCATCTGGACATCATCGTAGACCGTCTGCTGCGTGAGTTCAACGTAGAGGCGAATGTGGGCGCTCCCCAGGTTGCTTATAAGGAGACCTTCACCAAGGCGGTTGACGTGGACAGCAAGTACGCGAGACAGTCCGGCGGACGCGGACAGTACGGACACTGTAAGGTACATTTCACACCCATGGATCCCAACGGCGAGGAGACCTTCAAGTTCACCTCCTCTGTTGTGGGCGGCGCTATCCCCAAGGAGTATATCCCCGCAGTCGGCGAGGGTATCGAGGAGGCAGCGAAGACCGGCGTTCTGGGCGGATTCCCCGTTCTGGGCGTTTGGGCGGATGTGTTCGACGGATCCTACCACGAGGTGGACTCCTCCGAGATGGCCTTCCACATTGCCGGTTCCATGGCCTTCAAGGATGCCATGAAGAAGGGCAGCCCCATTCTTCTGGAGCCCATCATGAAGGTTGAGGTTACCATGCCTGAGGAGTACATGGGCGACGTTATCGGCGACATCAATGCCCGCCGTGGCCGTATTGAGGGCATGGAGGACATCGGCGGAGGCAAGATGGTAAAGGCTTACGTACCGCTTTCCGAGATGTTCGGCTACTCCACAGACCTTCGTTCCAGAACCCAGGGACGCGGCAACTACTCCATGTTCTTTGAGAAGTACGAGCCTGTTCCGAAGAATGTTCAGGAAAAGGTGCTTTCGGACACAAACAAGAAGTAAAAAAGGCTTGTAAATCAAAGGAAAATAGAATATAATGATTGATAGCCTGACATTAACTATATTAGCCCGAACTACAGGGCGCAAATTAAGGAGGACGTTAAAAAATGGCTAAAGCTAAGTTTGAGAGAACGAAACCCCATTGTAACATTGGTACCATCGGACACGTTGACCATGGCAAGACCACTCTGACCGCTGCTATCACCAAGACTCTGCATGAGAGATACGGCACCGGCGAGGCTGTTGCATTCGAGAACATCGACAAGGCTCCTGAGGAGAGAGAGCGTGGAATCACCATCTCCACCGCACACGTTGAGTATGAGACTCCCAAGCGTCACTACGCACACGTTGACTGCCCCGGACATGCTGACTACGTTAAGAACATGATCACTGGTGCTGCTCAGATGGACGGCGCTATCCTGGTTGTTGCCGCTACCGACGGTGTTATGGCTCAGACCAGAGAGCACATCCTTCTGTCCCGTCAGGTAGGCGTGCCCTATATCGTAGTATTCATGAACAAGTGCGACATGGTTGACGATCCCGAGCTCCTTGAGCTGGTTGAGATGGAGATCCGTGACCTGCTGAACGAGTACGAGTTCCCGGGCGATGACACTCCCGTTATCCAGGGCTCCGCTCTGAAGGCTCTTGAGGATCCCTCCAGTGAGTGGGGCGACAAGATCCTTGAGCTCATGGACGCTGTTGACGAGTGGGTTCCGGATCCTGTACGTGAGACTGACAAGCCCTTCCTTATGCCTGTTGAGGACGTGTTCACCATCACCGGCCGTGGTACGGTTGCTACCGGTAGAGTAGAGCGTGGTACACTGCACCTGAACGACGAGGTTGAGATCGTTGGTATCCATGAGGATGTACGCAAGACCGTTGTTACCGGTATCGAGATGTTCCGTAAGCTGCTTGACGAGGCTCAGGCTGGCGACAACATCGGCGCTCTGCTGCGTGGCGTTCAGAGAACGGAGATCGAGAGAGGCCAGTGCCTTTGCAAGCCCGGTTCCGTTAAGTGCCATCACAAGTTTACCGCTCAGGTATACGTACTGACCAAGGACGAGGGCGGCCGTCATACTCCGTTCTTCAACAACTATCGTCCCCAGTTCTACTTCAGAACAACCGACGTTACCGGCGTTTGCGAGCTTCCCGAGGGAACGGAGATGTGCATGCCTGGCGACAACGTTGAGATGACCGTTGAGCTGATTCATCCCGTAGCTATGGAGCAGGGTCTCCGCTTCGCTATCCGCGAGGGCGGCCGTACCGTTGGCTCCGGCAGAGTTGTTTCTATCATTGAATAATTTAGGCTTTGTAGGGCCCCTGAAGAGCATATGCTCCTCAGGGGCTTTTTTCATTTTGTGATTTACTCAGATAAAGCAGGAAAGGGACAGACTATGAAGAGACGAGAGGGAGACGGACAGGAGACAGCGGGAGCGGCGTGGACAGACAGAGGGCAGAAGATGGCAAAAGCTGCGGCGCGGGTGCTGGCAATCCTCCTGGGGAACACACTCTACGCCCTGGCAGTGACGGGGTTTATTATGCCGAATGGCCTGATTACCGGGGGAACCACAGGCCTTGGCCTGTTTGTGAACCGGGTGTGTGGACTGCCGGTGAGCCTGTTTGTGAGCGTGTTTAATGTGACTATGTTTCTCTGGGGGGCCTGGGCTCTGGGCCGGGCATTCGCGGTGACTACCGTGCTCAGCACCTTATTTTACCCCATGGCCCTGGGGGCTATGGAATACATGGGATTTGAGGGATTTGTCCTGGAGGAGCGGCTGACAGCCCTGCTCTACGGCGGAATTCTCATCGGCGCTGGGATCGGGATTGTGATGCGCGCCGGGGCTTCTACCGGGGGAATGGATATTCCGGCCCTGATTGGAAAAAAGAAGTGGAATCTCAATGTGTCCATGTCCATTTATCTCATGGACTGCGTGATTTTGGGCCTGCAGGCTGCAGCCACGGACGCGGAGGCCATCCTGTACGGCATTTTGCTGATTCTGGTCTATACGCTGGTGCTGGACCGTGTGCTTCTTCTGGGCGGCGCCAGGATCCAGGTAAAGATCGTGACCCGGGCCTACGAGGAGGTGAACCGCCAGCTGGGGGAGCGGCTGGACTGCGGGACCTCCCTTCTGCACATGGAGACCGGCTATCTGCACAGGGAGCAGAAGATGGTTCTGGCCGTGATCAATAAGCGGGAGCTTCCAAGGCTGAATCAGCTGGTGCTGGATCTGGATCCGGAGGCCTTCATGATTATCAATCAGATAAATGAGGTGAGGGGCCGGGGCTTTACGCTGAAAAAGATATACAGGGATGCGGATCTGCCAATGGGTTCCTGACGGCAAAGGCCGCGCATCCCCGTCATGGGCGGCTCCTGCCGTCAGGAACCGTCATGGGCGGCTGGCCCCGGGCGTCCCGTCAGATGCGGTTTAATAGGGGAGTTATGAGCTTTATAGCTATCTTGGACAGCAGATAAAACACCGCGCCCACCGCGCAGATGCAAAGGAAGTAGCGTCCAAAGAGGGCCCAGTTCTGTCCAAGGCTCAGAGCCGCGCCGCTAAATGGGGTGATGTATCTGGGCACCAGTACATGGTGGACCAGAAATACCGCGAAGGAGCAGGCGGAGGCAGCCTTTAGGGGACGCGCCAGCCAGTCCCGGTCTATGAACTGGGAGATCCAGGCAAGGGCGGTAAAGCCGGAGGCGCCCACCCACATGATGCGGCAGAGCTGGGGCAGCTTAACCGGAACAAAGAAGATAAAGAGAAAAGCGGCCAGTGCGAGCAGGCCGGCCTTTGTGCCAATGGGTCCCCCTGCGAGCGGGCAGACTTTGCGGCCAACGGATTCTCCAGCGGGCAGGCTGTCTTTTGATGGGCGGGACTCCCCAGCGGGGGCATCAGGAATGGAGCGGCCTGCTCCGTAAAAATAGGCGGCAAAGTACATTCCAAAGAGAAATTCCGGTATCCGGGAGAGGAACATGCGCTCATTTTCCATCTGGAAGGGATAAAAATATAGGTAGGGAATATACAGGGCCGCTGTGACGAGGGCTGTGGCCCTGGGCCAGCGAAGCATCAAGGTGCGAAGGATGGGAAAGAGAAGGTACAGGATTAGAATGCAGCCCACAAACCATTCACCCACCAGATAGTAGCAGGGGATCTTGTAATAGAGATAGCCGTCCATGCCGAAGAGCGTCAGAAGGAGACTGCTCTTTGGGATAGTCATGGGAAGGCGGTTGATGATGTAAAAATGGGTGAAGAAGGCCGCATACGTAATCCAGTACAGGGGGTAGATGGAGAGAAAACGCTTTTTTAAATAGCTTTTGAGGGCGAGCCCCTTCCGGGTGGAATACATAAGGGAGGCGCCGGAAAGAATGAAAAACAGGGAAACGCCGATGTGCCCCATGGTGCCGTTGGCAAATTGGACGAAGAGGAGGGGCTTCGTCTGGACCTGGTATTCAATCCAGCACGCATTATAATGAAAGACCACAATCATGAACATAGCCAGGACGCGGATAAAGTCGAAGGAAAAGATTCTTCTGTTTTTCATAAATAAGGTCTCCTTGGTCAGCATTTCTGCCTTTACTTTACCAAATTCCAGGGGGAAAGTCAAAGGGCGATGGAGTGTTTCGTAAGAGAGCCGTAATAAAATTTATATTGAATTGAAAAAAATAATCCGTTATGATGTATCATGTCTCCTAATATATGACAGAAAGGAATGGGATGAAACATGACGAGAGAAGACAGGCAGCAGGGGAGAAGACGGGGCCTGATGGGAATGATCCTGGGAGCAGCCCTGTTTTTAGCGGCTCTTGGGTTTTTCGGGCGGACGGCCTGGGCGGCTACCGGGCTTGCGGGATTTATCTCCTCCTGCACCATTACGGCAGATAAGAGCAATGTGACCATCAACTTTTCCTCCAGCGGGGACGCGGCGGGGACGGACGGACAGGTGTACGTCTTTGCGCTTAAGCCCTACGAGAGCGAGGTGGGGACAGTGAATATGGTGGGCCAGGCTGCGGCGGGCGCATCCGGCCAGGTTACGGTGCCCCTGAACCTGGGGACCAGCCAGGATCGTCTCTATAGCAAGTTTGTGCTGGGGGTATTTAACGGCACATCCTTTGAGACAATCAGCGAGCCTCACTACATCACCAATCCGGAGGCAGTGGCAGAGAACACGGCCCCCTTTAAGGATCCGTTGACAAAGAAGGGGCTGAACATTGAGATTGATATGCTCAGCGATGCCTTTGACCTGGGCGTGAAGCATGTGACCACCAACATCGCATTTTCCCAGATTATGGGATCTGGCATCGAGTTTGAATATGATGGGAAAATTTATCATTTTAATAAGGCGGTGATGGACGCTTATGACGCCACTATCAGCGCCCTGTCCAACAAGGGCATGACGGTGACGGCCATTATTTTGAATGACTGGAATCCCAACACGCCGGATCTGATTTATCCGGGTGTGGAGCAGAGCTCCTTTGCCTACTATTATATGTTCAATGCGGCCACAGAGGCGGGCTTTGAGCAGACAAGGGCCATCGCGGCCTTTCTGGCGGATCACTACAGCGGGAAGAACCCGGACTACGGCAAGGTTTCCAACTGGATCATTGGAAATGAGATCAACTGCCAGGAGTGGAATTATATGGGGCCCACGGACGTGGGAACCTATGTGCGGGCGTACCAGCAGGCCTTCCGGACCATTTACACAGCAATCAAGAGCACAAATGCCAATGACAGGGTGTATTTCTCTCTGGCCTACTGGTGGGGAATGCCCTTCGAGGGCAAGGACGACAGCCTGCACTACAAGGGCAAGGAGATTGTGGATGTGTTCACCTCCATCGCCAATGTGGAGGGGCAGATGGACTGGGGCCTGGCCTACCATCCCTATCCCCATCCTTTGTCGGAGCCGGAGTTCTGGGACGACGCGGCCACAGGCCTCGTCACAACGGATTTCAATTCGCCGGTGATTAATTTTGCGAACCTGAATGTGCTGACGGATTACATGGCCCAGGAAGCTTTCCGGGCGCCCTCCGGCGAGGTGCGGCACATCATTCTCACGGAGCAGGGCTTTACAGCCTACAGCGCCACTAAGGGATATGTGCCGGAGATTCAGGCGGCGGCCTACGCCTACTCCTATTATCTGGTGGACAGCAATCCCTACATTGACGCATACACGGTGAGCCGACAGGTGGACGCTCCCTCGGAGGTGAACGCGGGCCTGCGGTTCGGGCTGTGGGAGTGCGATATGAACCAGCCCAACCGGATTGTGGCCACAAAACGGCGGAAAATCTGGCAGGTGTTCCGGGACATTGATAAAAAGAATGCCACCCTGGAGGCCACGGAGTTTGCCAAGGAGATCATCGGCATTGAGAAGTGGTCGGATGTGATTCCTAATTTTAGGTGGAGGAATCTGGAACAGTAGTATTTTACATTTTGATAAAGGGGGAAAGGCGTCATGGGCCTGATTGTACAAAAATTTGGAGGCACCTCGGTGGCGGACGCGGATTGCATCCGCCGCGTGGCAGGGATTATTACGGATACATATAAGAAGGGAAACCAGGTGGTGGCAGTGCTGTCCGCCCAGGGGGATACCACGGACGATCTGATTGCTATGGCGGGGCAGATCAATCCCCGGGCTTCCAGCCGGGAGATGGATATGCTGCTCTCCGTGGGGGAGCAGATATCAGTCTCCCTCTGCGCCATGGCCATTGAGGCCCTGGGATTTCCCGTGGTCTCCCTCACTGGCTGGCAGGCGGGGATGATTACCAACACGGTCTCCGGAAATGCCCGCATCAAGCGGGTGGAGACGGAGCGGGTCCAGGAGGAGTTAAACCGCAACCGGATTGTGATTGTCACAGGATTTCAGGGAATCAACCGAAATGGGGATATCACTACTCTGGGAAGGGGCGGCTCCGACACCTCGGCGGTGGCCCTGGCGGCCTCCCTGGACGCGGATCTGTGCCAGATTTATACGGATGTGGACGGTGTGTACACGGCGGATCCCCGCCGGGTGAAGGGGGCGAGGAAGCTGGACGAGGTGACCTACAGCGAGATGCTGGAGTTAGCCACATTGGGCGCCCAGGTGCTCCACAACCGATCCGTGGAGATGGCTAGGAAGTTTAATGTAAACCTGGAGGTGCTCTCAAGCTTTACGGGCAATCCGGGAACTAAGGTGAAGGGAGTTGTGAAACGGGTGGAAAAGACATTTATCAGCAGTGTGGCCAAGGACAAGGATATTGCGCGGATTGCCCTCATCGGGGTGCCGAATGAGACGGGGACCTCCTTCAAGGTGTTCTCCCTTCTGGCAAAGAACCATATCAATGTGGATATTATTCTCCAGGGCATCGGCCACGAGGAGGGAAAGGATATCTGCTTTACGGTGGCCAGCGGGGATTTGGAGCGGGCCGCAGAGCTTCTTAGGGCAAATCAGGAGGAGATCGGCTTTGTCCGCCTGGAGACCAACTCGGATATAGCAAAGGTTTCCGTGGTGGGCGCGGGCATGATCAAAAATCCGGGCG
>CALWRY010000089.1 GCA_944384065.1 uncultured Enterocloster sp.
AAGGAGCGGCAGGCCTGGGTGCCCGCATAGTCAAATTCCGCTGCCTGGCCGATGACGATGGGGCCGGAGCCCAGGACCAGGACTTTTTTGATATCAGGATTCTTGGGCATCAGTCATTCACCTCCATCATTTTAAGAAAACGGTCAAACAGGTACGCGGAGTCCCTGGGGCCAGGGCAGGCCTCCGGGTGATACTGAACGGTGAAAATATTTTTTCCCACATACCGCAGGCCCTCGTTGGTGCCGTCGTTTACATTGATAAAAGCGGGAACCGCCACATCCGGCTTCACCGTGGCCATGTCCACCACATAGCCGTGGTTCTGGGAGGAAATGTACACCCGGCCGGTCTCCAGGTCCTTCACCGGATGATTGCCTCCCCGATGGCCGTATTTTAATTTGTAGGTGTCCATGCCATTGGCAAGGGCCATGAGCTGATGCCCCAGGCAGATGGCAAAAATCGGCACATCGGAGGCATAGAGCTTCTTGATTTCTTCAATAATCGCTGTATTCTCCTTGGGGTCTCCCGGCCCATTGGAGAGCATAATGCCGTCCGGATGGTCCGCCAGCACCTCCTCGGCAGGGGTATCCGCCGGATACACAGTCACCTGGCAGCCCCGGGCATTTAAGGAGCGCGCAATATTTCTCTTGGCGCCGTAATCCATCAGGGCTACCCGCTTTCCATTCCCGGGCAGAACGTATTTTTCCCTGGCAGTGGTCTTTAAAACCACGCCTGTTACCTGGTACTCCCGCATCCGGCGGATGGGCTCCGAGAGGTCATCATACTCCTTCGTGGTAATCATGCCGTTCATGGTGCCCTTCTCCCGCAGAATCTTTGTCAGGGCTCTTGTATCGACGCCGCTGATGCCGGGAATGTCATATTCCTTTAAGAAGTCCTGGATGGTGCCCTCGCTGCGGAAATTGCTGGGGATTCTCGACAATTCCCGGACGATGTAGCCGTCGGGCCAGGGCCGTCCGGATTCCATATCCTCCCGGCAGATGCCGTAATTTCCAATGAGCGGATATGTCATCACCACCGCCTGTCCCGCGTAGGAGGGGTCTGTCAGCACTTCCAGATAACCGGTCATAGAGGTATTGAAGACGATCTCGCTGATTACTTCCCGGTCCGAGCCAATGCTTGTCCCGGCAAACACCGTTCCGTCTTCCAATATGAGGTATGCTTTCATAGGGGGAGTACCTGTCCTTTCTTGTGTGTGATGTGTGTTTTGTGACGTGTGACGGGCAGACAAAAAGCACCGGCGGCTCTCCTCCGATGCTTCCTGTCTGGAGCGTGTCTGAAAATTCAGTTCCGCCATCTGTACGCTCTTTGCCCAAATTGTAAAGATTATACTGTATTTCACCTGGATTTGCAATGCCTCAATTGGCTAAATTTTTTTGCCAAGCTCTGACTTTTTTTGTCATACCAGCTCCGCAATCCGGGTAATTCCCACATAGATATGGGAAATTTTGTACCAAGTGGCAAAGTCCACAATCCCCGACTGGGGCAGGCCGAAAATACTTTGAAATTCCCGCACCGCCTCCTCGGTCTGCCGTCCATAGATGCCGTCCGGCGTGACCCGGGGGATGGCGGAGTACACGGAGGCAATGGCATCCAACTGCTCCTGCATCTGGCGCACCTTATCCCCCCGGCTTCCCACCGTCAGCTCATAGCCCGGCCAGGAGGCCGGAATCCCTGATATCTGTTCCGCTGTATTTACGTACATCGTATCCCCATAAAAATACCGGATAATCTCAATGGGGCTGTAGCCCTCCTCGCCCAGGGAGCATGACCCCCACTGCGTCATCCACCCCGGACAGCTGACCTGCCGCCCGTCACAGTACTGGGTGAGAATGGGCTGGCGCACGTCCGGACGGGAGAGGTAGCTGTCAAAAATCTCATCAACCACCCGGGAAATGCTCTCGAACAGGTTCCGGCCATATATCCACTTATGGTCAAAGGCCGTGGACGAGGTGATGGTGAAATCATACCCCTGGTTCCTGTACCACTCGGTATAGACCCGGTTCAGGGTAAATGACATGATGGCCAGCACATTGGCCGTGATGGAGGCCTGGGGCCAGGTGGAGTAAATCTCGCTGCAGGCCACATTTTTAATGTAGTCCCGGTAAGGCACATAATAGTTGGGTGCGCTGCCGTCCGTGGGCACGCCGTCGTGAACCACAATGGTCTGGGGCACCACCACCCGGCTTAAGACAATCTCCCCGCTCTCATTCACCGGCTTGATCTCCGGCTCCGCAATCTTCGGAGGATAGCTCCCGTAAAGGGTGTGCTCCGGTATCACCACCGGATCCTCCGCCGGCTCCCCCGCTCCTATGGGCGTAAGGGCCGCCGGCTGTATCGCCGTGGAGTCCGCCAGTATCTCGGTCCCATCAATCTCCAGGGGCACAAAGCCCGGCGCCTCCACGAGAATGTCGTACTCCGCATAGGGACGGGCCGTGCCCGGCTCCAGGCTCAGGGCCGCAGGAGGGGCCGGCAGGGAGACCTGGGCGGTCTGGCCGGAGGAGTTCGTCTCCACCTGCTCGATAATCCGCCCCGGATCCTCCCGGTACCGTATGGATACACGGGCGTTCTGAATAGGAAAATTATTCTGTATGTTTACTGCATTGACTTGAAGCAGCCCTCGGGATGTATTTTCTGGATTTGCGGCCATAAAAACCTCGCAAGACTTCTATTCCTTCTATATATAATCCCTGGGAGGCCGGCCTATGCATTTCTTTGCGTACCTAAATCTCATACCCCCGAAGCCGCAGATATCCCTTCACAGCCTCCACCGCACCCTCGGTTCCCAGGCGGGCGGTGTTGAGCATCAAGTCATAGTTCTCCACATTCTCCCAATCCCTGCCGGTGTAGTATCTGTGGTAGTCCCGCCGCTCCCTGTCGATGCGCTTGATATTCTTCTTCACATCCTTGGGTTCATAGTACCCCAGCTCTTTGATCCGTTCCACCCGGTAATCCATGTCCGCATAGAGGTAGACTTTAACGAGGCCGTCAAAGCCGTCCAGCACGTAGTCCGCACAGCGGCCGATGATCACACAATCCTCCTCTGCCGCCAGCTTGCGGATCACCTCGGACTGGAAGCGGAACAGATTGTCCGCCGCAATCAGATCCGGCCCCAGGGAGGGTGTTCCCAGCTCAGGCGCCAGGCTCTTTACAATGCGGTAGAGAAGCTTATTCCCCGCCTTCTCGTCCGCCATATGGTAGAAGCTCTCCTTGATCCCGCTCTCATCGGAATTGAGGCGCAGGATATTCTTGTCGTAAAACCCCAGCCCCAGGTCCTTTGCCAGGCGGGCTCCTATCTCACGTCCGCCGCTTCCGTACTGTCTTCCGATTGTGATAACCAGTCTCTTGTTTTCCTTCATTGCAAAGCCTCCTCTCTGGTAACCTTTCTTGTACATTTATCCGATATACTCCCGCCTCCGTCACCACCGCGTCCATCCGTTCGTCGTGATCCTCAGCGGGCAGCGCATCCTCCATCATCCGCTCCCGGCACAGCACTGCCCGAAAGCACTTTGTCTGCGGGAGAAACCGGTCATAGTATCCCCCGCCATATCCCAGCCGCCTGCCGTCCCTGGTGCAGGAAAGACAGGGGATGAGGGCCAGTCCTATTTTTTCCGGGCTGACGAGGGGGGCATCCGGTTCCGGCTCCAGGATGCCAAAGCTTCCCCGCTTCAACTCCCCCAATCCAAAGATCCGCCGCGCCTCCATCACGCCCTTTGCGGTGCACAGAGGCACGCAGACCTGCTTTCCCCTTTCCAGGGCGTCAAGCATCATAGGGCGGGTGTCAATCTCGCCCTCCCTGCCAACATAGCAGAACAGCACCGGGCTCTCTATGTACTCCGGCAGGGAGATTACCTGCCGGAAAATAGCGCCGTCCGCCTGACGGCAGTATCCACCGTCCAGGCCAGCCGCCCTTTCCTTAAGCCCCTTCCGCAGAATCTTCTTTTCTTCCTTCGCGTCCATCATCCGCCCTCATCTTCTAATACACCGCAGGCTCCCGCACCAAAACCGTGGGGTACCCCTGGCCGCGCACCTGCCGCTCCATGCGGATCCCATTTTCCATGTCGAGAAATGCGCCCACCCGCACCTTGTAGAGCCCGCCGCTGTACACAAGAAACGCAGGGAAGCCCTGATCCTGGAGCTCCTTTAGAAGCCGGTCCGCCGGCATCCGGGTGCGGAAAGCCCCCACCTGGACCTGATAGTATTCCGGCCCGCCCGTCTCCATCTGACGGATGGTGGTCAGGATTCCGTCCGCCACTGCCTGGGCAATGGCCTGGAAATTCTGATCAAAAAACCGGTTGTCCTCCGGATTGTCAATAAATCCTGCCTCCACCAGCACCGCAGGCATCTGGGTCCTCCGAAGCACTATGAGGCCCGGCCTCTCTTTAATCCCCAGATCCGCGAAACCCGCTTCTGTCAGGTTTCTCTGGATATTCTCAGCCAGAAGAGCAGGTGTGCCCGCATCCTCATACACCAGGGTCATGGCCCCCGATGCGGTTTTCGGCACCGGCATGGCGTTGCGGTGGATGGATACAAACAGATCGCCTCCGCCATTGTTGGCGATCTGCGCCTTTTCCAACGGGGTGTCATACACATCCGTCGTCCGGGTGTAGGCCACATCCAGCCCCTGATTTTCCAATATTTTTCCTATGGCAAGAGCCAGGCGGAAGGCGTCGTCCTTTTCCCGGCGGCCCTCATATACCGCTCCGGGATCCGAGCCGCCGTGCCCGGCGTCGATAATCACGCGTTTCGCGTCCGACATAATTTCGCTCCTTCACATATTGATACGGCAGCAGAGCCGGCGGCTTATGTCTACAGGACACCCGATTTTGCCCCTTCCTTCCGGACTGAACTGCTGCCTCATATACTACCATATGTGAAAGAGAGACAAAAGTTGCCTACTTAAGCCCCTTGATCCGCTCCACAGCCTCCGCTGTGTTCTCGTAGGTTCCAAAGCCCGTCAGCCGGAAATACCCCTCGCCGCTTGGCCCAAAGCCGCTTCCCGGCGTTCCCACCACATTGGCGTTCTCTAACAGATAGTCAAAGAAATCCCAGCTGGTCATGTCCCCGGTCTTCAGCCACACATAGGGGGAGTTGATACCGCCGAACACCGTGTATCCGGCCTCCTTTAATCCGTCGTAGATGGTGCGGGCATTTCTCTTATAGTAGGCCACCTGCTCCATCACCTGGCGGTTCCCCTCCTCGGAGTACACGGCCTCGCCGGCTCTCTGCTCAATGTAGGGAGCCCCATTGAACTTGGTGCCGTGACGGCGGGCCCAGAGAGAGTGAAGCATCACATCCCCGCACTTTAAATCCTTGGGAACCACGGTAAAGCCCAGGCGCACGCCGGTAAAGCCCGCCTTCTTGGAGAAGGAGCGGAATTCGATGGCGCAGGTTCTGGCCCCCGGGATCTCAAAGATGCTGTGGGGCACATCCTCCTCGGAGATGTAGGCCTCGTAGGCCGCATCGTATAAGATCACGCATCCCTCACGGTTGGCGTAATCCACCCAGACCTTTAGCTGGTCACGGGTTAAGGTCGTCCCCGTGGGGTTGTTGGGCACGCACAGATAGATCAGATCCGGCCTCTCCTTCGGGAGCTCCGGCACAAAATGATTCTCTGCGGTGCAGGGCATGTAGATCACATTGCTCCACCGGCCTGTGGCCGCGTCATACTCCCCGGTGCGTCCGGCCATCACGTTGGAATCCAGATAGACGGGATACACGGGATCACAGAGGGCAATGCGGCTGTCCTGGCTGAAAATCTCCTGTATATTTCCGCTGTCGCTCTTGGCCCCATCGGAGATAAAAATCTCGTCCGCATAGATGGGGCAGCCCCAGGCCTTGTAATCCTTCTCAGCAATGGTCTCCCGGAGGAAGGCATAGCCCAGATCCGGGGCATATCCGTGAAAAGTCTCCGCGCGTCCCATCTCGTCCGCCGCCTTGTGGATAGCCTCCACGATAGCCGGGGCGATGGGCAGGGTCACATCCCCTATCCCCAAGCGGATAATCTTCTTGTCCGGGTTAGCCTCCTGGTAGGCTGCCACCTTTTTTGCTATGGTGGAAAACAGATAGCTTCCCGGAAGCTTCAGGTAGTTCTCATTGATCCTAAACATGGCTCTCTCTCCTTTTCTCACGATACTCCGCAGGCCCTTCTGAACAGAGCGGCCTGCCCCTGGGGTATGTATCATCCTAATATAATTATAAATTTTCCGGCAGATCCACGGTTCCGTGGAACACTTCTACCGCCGGGCCTGTCATAAAGAGGCGGTTCGTCTCCCTGTCCAGGCGGATCGCAAGGCGGCCGCCCCGCAGGTGGACGAACGTCTCATCCTCCGTATATCCCTGCAGAATGCAGGCCATCACACTGGCGGAGGCTCCGGTTCCGCAGGCCCAGGTCTCTCCGCTGCCCCGCTCCCATACCCGCATTCGGATATTTTTTCTATCCAATAACTGGATAAATTCGGTGTTCACCCGATGAGGGGCGAAGCGGGGATGAAACTCAAAAGCCGGACCCACCTCTGTCAGATCCATAGCGTCCACATCCTCCACCCGGCAGACCGCATGGGGATTTCCCACATCAATGCCCACGAACTCCCAGTCCCGCTTGGCCGCGCGGATGGTCTCCGGCAGCCGGGATGTCAGCCGCCCCTCTCCCATATCCACAGTAACCTGACTGACCTTTCCGCCCTCCACCGTCAGAGACAGCGTCTTGATTCCCGCCAATGTCTCCACGGTCAGCCTGCGCCTGTCCGGATCCACCAGTCCGTGGTCGTAGACGTATTTGCCCACACAGCGGATGCCGTTGCCGCACATAAGCCCCTGGGAGCCGTCCGCATTGTACATGTCCATCCGGCAGTCCGCCGTATCCGAAGGGCAGATAAGGATCAGGCCGTCGGATCCCACCCCAAAATGCCGGTCGCTGACAAAGCGGGCCGCTCCCGCCGGATCCGGCACCTGCTCCTTAAAGCAGTCCACATATACATAGTCATTTCCAATTCCATGCATCTTTGTAAATTCCATATGCCACCTCACACATGTATCAGGCTGATTACCATCTGCGCTGTTTCTACCATATTTGTCCCGCTGTCCATGCTGCACTTTTGAAGATAGCGGTGGGCTTCCTCCTCCGTCATGTTGTTTCTCTCCATGAGAAGGGCCTTGGCCTTGTCAATTGTCTCCCGATCTTCCCTGCTCCTCTCCCTTGGCCTGCTCTTCTGCTTTCTCTTAAGGCGGGTCTGGGCCTGAACCATCATCTCCACGGTTCCCAGAAGATCGCAGACCTTTAAGGGCATAGACAGATAAATCACGCCCTCCTGGGGATTTTCCTCCAGCCGGCCGGGCGAGGCAATGAGGAGAAGGGAAAAGGACGGCGGCAGGCAGCTTTTCAGCTCCTGATAAATCATATCCGCAAAGCGGTACCCGCATACCACAATGCCGCCGTTTAAGCCGTCCGCCGCCGCAATGGCCTGGGCGCCGGAGGTACAGACAGCGACCACCTGGTATCCGTTTTTCACCAGGATATTTTTAATATTCCGGCCATCCTCCTCTTTGGAAAAAGCCACAATCATATTCGTCACATGTCTCACCTCCTGGCGGTCTAAAGGTTATAGGCGGTTGGCGCTTATCAATACTTGTACAGGTACTGGCTTATCTCCCAGTCCGTGACCTGGGCCCGGAATGCCCGCCACTCCTTCTTTTTAGCCTCCAGGTACTTGGTATAGATATGGTCCCCCAGAACCTTTTTCATAAATGGATCCCCCTCAAAGGCCTCTATGGCGTCTCCCAGGGTTTCCGGCAGCCGCTCAATCTGCCTCGCCTTAAGCGCCTCCGGCTCCATGGCGAAGAGATTGCCCTCCACGCTCTCCGGGAGGGAAATCCGGTTCTCAATGCCGTCAAGCCCCGCCTGAAGGCAGGCTGCCAGAGCCAGATAGGGGTTCATGGCGGAATCCGGGCATCGCAGCTCAATACGGGTGCTCTCCCCTCTGGGAGTCGGAATCCGGATCAGAGAGCTGCGGTTGGAGGAGGCTGACCATGCGATATAAATGGGCGCGTCATAGCCGGGAATCAGCCGCTTATAGGAGTTGACCAGGGGGTTGGTGAGAATTGTCATGGCTTTCATATGCCGGAGTATCCCCGCCATAAAGAAGTAAGCCGGTTCGCTGAGCTTCAGGGGATCCGACGGATCCGCGAATCCGTTTCTCCCCTCCGCGTTCGTCAGGGACATGTTGATATGCATGCCGGATCCGTTCACCCCCTCCTGGGGCTTGGGCATGAAGGTGGCGTGAAGGCCGTGGCGCTTGGCAATGGTCTTTGTGGCCATCTTAAAGGTCATAATATTGTCTGCAGCCCGCAGGGCCTCCGTGTACTGCAGATCGATCTCGTGCTGGGCCGGGGCCAGCTCGTGATGGCTTGCCTCCACTGCAAACCCCATCTCCTCCAAATTCAGCACAATATCCCGGCGCACATTTTCCGCCAGATCAATGGGGGACACGTCGAAATAGCCCGCTCTCTCATGGGTCCGGACATCCGGCCTTCCCTCCTCGTCGGTGTGAAACAGGAAAAATTCGCACTCAGGCCCCACCTGAAAGACATATCCCATATCCTGCGCCCGCCGGATAGCCTGCTTGAGCACGTACCGGGGATCCCCGGCAAATGGCGTGCCGTCGGGATTGTACACGTCGCAGATGAAACGAGCCACCTTTCCCTGCTGGGGCCGCCAGGGGAATATCTCAAAGGTATCCAGATCCGGGTAGAGGTACATATCCGACTCATCGATCCGGACGAAGCCCTCGATGGCGGAGCCGTCAAACATGCACTGATTGTCCAGGGCCTTTTTTAGCTGGCTGGAGGTGATCGCCACATTTTTCAGCTGCCCAAAAATATCCGTAAATTGAAGGCGGATAAACTCTACGTCATCCTCCTCCGCCATGCGGATAATGTCATCCTTGCTGTATCTGCTCATCTCTTCACTCCTTTTCGCCCGTAATAACGCGCAGAGGCAGGACCTCTCCCTGGAGCCCTGCCTCCTATTTCCTTATATGGCCGCAGCGCGGCTGTTACTAGAAAAAATATAACAGTTGAGGCGGCGTTTGTCAACGAAAAACTCACCGCGGCTGGCTGTGACACCGCCGGATACTGAAAAAATTTCACTGCCCCCCGCCTTCCGATTGTGATTGATCTTATCTGGCAATCGTGCTACACTTCTCTCAGTAATCATTATTATGTCACCGGATAGGGGGGCTTTACACATGAATACCGTTTCGGCACGCACAAAGGAGACTGTTCGCATGGAGATGGAAGGCTATGCAAAGGACTGGAAAATATTTCTCGATACCTGCAGCATCCTGAGTGCCGGGGCAAATACCTTCTGGCTTACCATACTTCCTCTGCTGCAGCAGTATAACAACAAGGTCATCATTCCCCTGCGGAGCATTGAAGAGTTAGAAAAACACGCGGCCAATTCCTCCAAGCCGGATCTGGCCAGAAATGCAGCAGACAGCCTGAAGTCCATCGTCCAGCTGCAGCGCGCCGGGTATGTGGAAATCCGGGGCGAAGCCAGCG
Organism: uncultured Enterocloster sp.; assembly: GCA_944384065.1. Classification (GTDB taxonomy): domain Bacteria; phylum Bacillota; class Clostridia; order Lachnospirales; family Lachnospiraceae; genus Enterocloster. The sequence goes on from CALWRY010000089.1 coordinate 9,574, forward strand.
ACAACTTTGCGGACAACGTATTCCAGGTAGTTTTTACCAAATTCCGGATGCACTACCGGCTTCTGCTGATCACCCAGGATAATCACCTGGCCGAGGACATTTTCGCCTTAAATAACAACAAATCCGTCCGCGCCTTTCCCGTCAGCGTCCGGCGCATCAACCGGGACGGCAGTCTGGGCCGCTTCTCCTGGGATCCGAGCCGCAAGGCTGTTCCCGCCCAGGGCCGTGAAGCCGCTCCTGCACAGGAACGCTCCCGGCCGTCCGGCGCGCCGGAGCGCTCTGCCAAGGGAAATCCTGCTAAAAGCAAGACCTTTTGCATCTGTCAAAAAGTAACGGACTTGGAGGACACCCCCATCGATGTAACCTATGTTCCGGCGGAAGGGGACAAGGTTTTCGCGGGGATTCCCGGGAGACCGTCGGCAAAGCGGGTAGAGTATCTTAAGGAAAAGGTGTCGGCCGGCGGCGAGGGGATCATATATTCCACAAGCTGCGGGGATGTGGCCAAGATCTATAAGAAGGAGCATAATACAAAGAGGAAGCGGGAAAAAATCCGGAGGATGATCGAGAAACCCATCCACTGCGAGGGAGTATGCTATCCCATAACGGATCTGTACAATTCCAAAGGAGAGTTTGTGGGCTATCTGATGCCCCGTGCCCAGGGAAAGGAGCTGCAGAAAAGTATTTTCATCAAACCCCTTTTCCTCAAAAATTTCCCCGGCTGGAAAAAGAGGGATACGGTGGAGCTGTGCATCACAATCCTGAAAAAGATAGAGTATCTCCACAGGCGGAACATTATCATGGGCGATATCAACCCGGCAAATATCCTGGTCGTCTCCCCAAAGGAAGTCTACTTTGTAGATACGGACAGCTACCAAATAGAGGATCTCCCCTGTCCGGTGGGCACTGTCAACTACACGGCTCCGGAGATCCAGCGCAAGCGCTTCTCCGATTTTCTCCGGACCATGGGAAATGAGAACTTCGCCGTAGCCACTCTTCTCTTTATGATTATGCTTCCCGGAAAGCCCCCTTATTCCCAGCAGGGCGGGGAAAATCAGATTGACAATATCATAAAGATGGATTTCTCCTATCCCTTTGGGGAGAGCTCCAACAGGAAAACGCCGGACGGCCCATGGCGCTTCATATGGAGCCATCTGACCTATGAGATGAAGGATGCCTTCTACAACACCTTCCGAAAGGACGGGAAGTACGCCTCAGAGGACACCCGCCTGAGTGCGGGCCAGTGGCTTCCCATCTTCACCCGCTATCTGGAGCTTTTGGACAGCGGAAAATTCGGCCAGCAGGATAAGATGTCGGAGGAGCTCTTTCCCACGCGGCACAAAAAGAATCCAAATATAAATTATGTGGTCTGCCGGCTGTGCCATCAGGAATTCCCGGAAAGTCAGTGCCAGGAAGGCATCTGCCGCGACTGCCTGAGCAAAGGGGAAACCTACCGCTGCAAGCGCTGCGGAAAGGAGATCCTCTACACCAATTATCAAAAATACATCAAAAAAGCCAAGCGCTACGATATGTGTCCGGAATGCTTTGAATATGGAAATGCGGTGCGGCTCCGCCAGACCTGTACTGACTGTGGGCGGACCTTTGAGATCACCAACAGCCAGTATGAATATTACAAGCGCAAGGGCTTTGAGATCCCCAAGCGCTGCAAGGCCTGCCGGGAGGCGAAGAAAGAGAATCCCTACGGCTCCCACTCCGCAGGGGGATCCTCTTCCTACAGCGGTTCTTCCTACGGCGGTTCCTCCTCCAAGGGCGGCTTCTGCTTCCTCACCACAGCGGTGTGCGAGTATTTCGGAAAGCCTGACGACTGTCCGGAGCTCACCGCCCTGCGCGGCTATCGGGACGGCTGGCTGAAGAATCAGCCGGACGGGCCGGCGCTCATCGCCGAATACTATAGGAGCGCCCCCCTGATTGTCAGCCGCATGAAGGCCTCCGAGGACTTCGGCCTGTACTGCGAACAGCTGTGGAAGGATTATATTAAACCCTGTCTGTCCCTCATCGCGGCCGGGCAGTACGAAGCCTGCAAACATCTTTATATAGAGATGGTGGAATATACCCGCAGGGAATTTATGTGACGGCACACGGCTGTCAAAACGGCCGTCAAAATAAAACGATATTTTAGGAGGTAATACATATGGATAGCACGGCATTGCTGCGAATTGAAGATTTGGTAAATAATCCCACTCCTCGGGTTCCCATCTGTCTGTGTCTGGACACCAGCGGATCCATGGGCGCTGTGGAGGGCGACTGTGTCTTCACCGGGGAGACTGTCTATCAGGACGGGCGCACCTGGAACGTAGTCACCGGAGGCACCAGCCGGCTCGACGAGCTGCAGAAAGGTGTGGAGGCCTTTTATGCAGCCATCCGCGAGGACGAGGTCGCCGTATACTCTGCAGAGATCTGCATCGTAACCTTTAACGACGTTGCTTCCTGCATCATGGATTTTGCCAATCTTGACCGCCAGGAGGCTGTTCCCAAGCTGATGGCAAACGGCAACACCGCCATGGGTGAGGGCGTCAATCTTGCCCTGGATCTCCTGG
>CALWRY010000090.1 GCA_944384065.1 uncultured Enterocloster sp.
CCGGGAGAGCGTCAATCTTGTGGTATTTGCAGAAGAAAAAGATGGTCACCGCCCTCTGGGCGATAAACCAGAGGGAAATTCCCCACATTAAAAGCCAGAACTGGGACATGGTGTAGGCGTCTTCCCCGTAGAGCGTGGTCAGGATTCCAAAGGAAGCCACAATAATTCCCGCCGGGGGAATCATATTTCCCATGGTGCTGGACGCCATACAGATGTTGGACGCCAGATAGTCCGGATATCCGCTGCGCTTCATGGCCGGAATGGTGAATACGCCCGTAGCCGCCACATTTCCCGCCGCGCTCCCGGAGAGAGCTCCCATAAAGCTGGATGCCAAAAGCGCCACGTATCCGGTTCCGCCCTTCACCCGCCCGAAGATGGAGAGCACCACATCCACGCAGGCGTCAATCACGCGGGTCCCGGTGAAGATCTGCGCCACTACCATGAAGGCCACAATGGCATAAAACAGCGTGTTGGTAGAAGCCTGGTACACGTAAGTAAAGGCATTCTGCCACTGGCCCGTGATGGCAAGCATAACAATGTAGCCTGCCAGCATTCCCTCATAGATGGGGCGTTTTAGTACGACAAAGAAAATACTGATTGTGACAAGCAGTGCCAACAGATAAATAAATTCAACCGGCATTTCGTTCCCCCTCTCTTTATCATAAATGCCCAAAAAGGGCCGCGCCGGAGCTCCTTCTCCAACTGCTCCGGCGCAGCCCGTGCTCCTTCCCCTATTCCATCGGTATCTCAATATCGAGGAGCGGCGGATACTGCTGGCATCCGAACACATCTCCCTCTCCAAAGGATCCTGACGGCCGCAGGCGGTCAATGGTAAACTTGATGGCGTAGCCGGGGTCGAATTCCACGAAGTCCACAATCCGGCTCTCCGGTATTCCGTACAGATTGGCAATAAAGGTCTTATTCAATATGCCGCTCTTTTTTACCTTCTCATAATTCTCAGGATCGCGGAAAATAATATCAAAGGTAATCCGGTCCGTGCCCGCGTTCTTACTGCGAATGGTCTTTGCCAAATCAACCAATTTCATCGTCTTCATCTCTACTCCTCCTCACCAATCTCTACCATGGAAACAGGGAACAGCTCCAGGGGATCGTCCACTTCCACGGTGTGGTCCATCGTCCATGTGTACGCGTCGGAAATCTTTGTCACCTCGTCCAGAATAAACGCCGCGGTTCCTGCGGTTCCCTTTACCTCCGGAAGCCTTGCGTAGAAAATCTGGCGCATGCCGATCAGGGTTACCTCCTCGGCCAGGGCGTCGTTGTCCGCCACGCCCTCAACCACGATCAGGAGTTCATGGGACTTGGTCTCTTTGATGGGCTCCAGATCGCCCATAACGCCGTTCTTTCCGAAAATACGGTAGCTGAGCTCATACTTGTCATTGGGATGGCGCTCCGCAACCTGGGATTTCGCCCACTCGATTACCTTGTCAATATTTTTGATGGTGTAGGGATCCCGCACGCCGGCCAGTCCCATGTAGCGCTTGCCCACATAGCCGGAGCCTTCCAGCTTCACTTTGATCCTTCCCTCGATGGGGATAAACTTGGGATTGGTAATGCGGCAGGTCTTCTCGTCGTACTGCTCATAATGGCACTCGCTCATGTCCAGGCAGCCGCCGGCCACGTACTCATAATAGGGATTGCTCCTCTCATACATGGCGTGTCCGGCCACAGAGGCAATGGTGCAGCGCTGGAAGGGCGCCATGGCCGTTACCTTCACGTCGTCCTTTGTGAGTGTTCCGATGACAGACTCCTTGGCCCCGTAAGGCTCGCAGCAGAAGGATGCGCACTCCAACACCTTTCCCGCATAGTAGGCGATATTCTCCGGCAGGCCCTCATAGATGGCTGCGGAGGCAAAGACGCAGGCATCGCTGGTCCGTCCGCCGATAATCACGTCCGCTCCCATCTCCAGCGCCTTGATAAAGGGATGCACACCCGAGACAGCCACAATCCGGGTGGTTGCGTCCAGCTCCTCCATGGTAAGGTTGGTGCGGCTGTTCAGGCCTTCGATGGTCTCCCCGGCCTCCATCTTCTTTCTCAGGTACTCCTTATCAACCTCCGAGTAGAAATAAGCCAGCTTGAACTTCTTCAGATGGTGCTTCTTGGCCATATCCCGGATCATATCCACATACATATCCACCCGGCTGTTTGTCCCCGTATCGCCGGCAGAACCGATGATCATGGGAACGCCCTGCTCTCTCGCCGCCAAAAGCATAAGCTCCAGATCGTGATACTGCCAGTCCTTGTGGCTGGCGCACTTGTCCATCCCCAGGGGCACCGGCCCGATGTCGTCGCTTCCGGAATCACAGCAGTAATAATCCGGTTTTGTGGCGGCTCCGATATAGAAGCTGCCTTCCTTTGTGGGGGCAAAGCCCAGGTGTCCGTTGGGGGAAATAATCCGTAATGTGTCCTTTCCCATGTCGATCCTCCTTCTCTTGACATATCTTAGTATATCTTGTTATTACAAGTTATGATAAGAATATCATGCATTTATCCATGTGTCAAGAGCTTTTGAAAATTTTGCACAAAAAATATTTCAAAGGCTTCAACAAACCGTAAAATAGCACAAAAAAATGTTCCCAGAGCGCATGGCTCCCCGGGAACTCTCCTGCGGGCGGCCCTCTCGGGATCCACCCTAAATTTGCCTCTTTAGATGGAAGGAGTAGATGTCCGACCGGTAATATCCCTGTTTATATTCCAACGGCCTCCCGTCCATGGAATAATACTGAGATTCCAGAACCATCACAGCCTTACCTTTGGAGACATTTAAAAGCTTAGCCATCTGCGAATCCGCGTTGGCCGCACGGATGGTCTGATCTACCCGGAACTGATGGATGCCCAGACGGGCGTACAGGTCATAGGTGGAAAATGCATTTCCTGTTTTCTCCTCCTCCTCGGCCGCGCTCCACATCTGCTCCCCCAGCTCCTTCGGAAAGTAGGAGCAGTAGAATACTACCGGGGTCTGATCCGCGTATCCGATGAGCTTTAAGCTGGACACTGGACCGCCAAGCCGCTTCATGGCTTCGTCGTCCATCACATCCTCCTCGTAGGACTGGATGCAGGTGTGCCCCTTTAGCCCCTTCTGCTGCAGCACGCTGCCGAAGCTGATAATCTTGTTGAGCTCATGGCTGATATCCAAAGCCTTTACAAAGGTCCCTTTTCCGTGTACGGAAAACGCCATCCCCTGCTGTATCAGAAGATTTAGTGCCTGCCGAACCGTGATGCGGCTCACATTGAACCGCCTGCACAGTTCATTTTCCGAAGGGAGCTTATCCCCGGGGCCGTATTTTCCCTGATAGACGGCTTCGGAGAGCTTATTGGCCAGCTGCATATACATGGGCACGGAAGAATTATGGTTAATCATGATCGTTTCTCGCTTCTCTCAATATTTAAGGCGGCGGCTCTGACGGAATCAGCACCGCTGCCTTATAAATCCTGTTCTATCATACCATTCTCACGGCGTTTTCACAAGAGGGGGTTCTTTCGCGCAAGCTGGCCTGCCGGCGCTCTAAAGCATCCTCCCCTCCCGGTAGGACTCAAAGATATAAGAGGGGTTTTCGTAATATACGCTGCTGTTGTAGTCGTCAATTTTCGGACTGATAAAGGTTTTCCCAGGGCATTCACCACACATGCCCTGGTATTTTTTGTTTTTCTTGCAATATAATCAATGAGACTGCAGGTAAAAAACAAATCATTGCTCTTTTTGTCTTCTCTTCCCGGCACCGTCATCTTACCACCTCACATCCCCGATATTCCAGGCAGGCAAGCGCCTGGGGCGTACAAAAATTCATCTGATGGGTCGGATATTTAAACAGCCATTCCTCTGTCATTTCTTTGAACTCCTTAATAGCCAGGGACGGATTCATCCGCACCTCATAGATGCTGACAATCTTATTGTCATACCGCTTTGCCCACCGCCTGGCCTGCTCCTTTATCGTCGTACAATAAAACCCCCGGGCCAAAATCCTTTGTGTTCCGGCTAATGCGGATTTCCGGCTTTTCAACCGGCATATAGCCGCCATGATACAGTGTAATTTTTGCCATGTCCCGCATCCTGCAGCCCTCACTCTATAATCTGCATTACATTTTCCAAGGAAATTCCCAGAAGCTTGGCAATTTCCTCCGGCTCTACTCCCTGGGCTGACAGGCGGATGGCCTTCTTGGCTGCCTCTATTCCCTCTCGTCTGCCTTTTTCCAGCCCCTGTTCCATGCCTTCCTGTCTGCCCTTCTCTATCCCAACTGATAAAATACTCATCTGCGCTTCCTCCCATTCGTCAGATTCTTTTACTTCCCGCACAATTGCATCCAACTCCACGATTCGCTCGTCCTGCACCAATATCTCCGGGTTTTCAAGTGTTGTCTTCTTCATGTACTGCAGCAAGCTTATGAGCTCCGGCCTGCCGTTTTTGCTTTTCATGTTCAAAAATATCTTAGTTGTCCCATCCTCCAAATACAGGTCCTTCACTTCCTCGCACTGCTCCCGAAACGTATATTTCGCTAAATCCTTATTGAAAATGTCCTCCTGTGTGATAAAGATGATTACCGTCACTGGCAGCTCTTTGTATTTTGTCTCTCTTCCTGCCTTCAGAATCGGCGTGTCCAAAAGGCTCTGATAATACCTCGCCCGCCTGCGCATGTCGTCCTGGGACGTGTCGTTCTGCATTTCCGCGGCAAAGCTTCGCCCCTTTTCGTCCCATGCACGGGCGTCCAGGCGGATGGCGCGCTTCCCACTCTTATTTAAGATAACCTCCTCCACATGCACCTGAACAAGCCGCAGCTCCTGTTCCTCCATGATGATACTCAGCACATTTTGATAGGCCTTCTTGTGCCGCATCACGGATAGAAAGAGCGCAAAATCGCTTAAGTTTATCTCCTTAGATGGCAGCAGCTCCTTTGCTTCCCTTTGGAAATCGCCTGTAAAGTTATGTCTGTTTTCCTTATTCATTTTTCCATCCTTTCTGTATTCGCAGGAAGGACGCCAGCCTCCCTGCTTGTTCTATGGGGTATTAAGCAAAGAGTCTGTATGAGCGCCTGTACGGCGCAGAATAATATTAAGTAACCGTTCAGACGGCGGGCAGGAAGGGGCAAAATCAGGCGTCAAGCTTGCTTGTAAGCAAGATTTTGCCCCTTCCTGCACATCGGATGGACATCCGATGCTTCTTGCCCGGCTTTTGCCGGGCAAGAAGATACCCGCCGCCTGAACTGTTACTTATAATAGATAATTTAGAGGATTTAAGAAACTTTGCCTGCCTTTATCGTAACACAGGACTATACTAAAAACAAGGGAATGTATGCAAATAGCGTACCTTTTCGCGTGAAGCGCGCCCGCCCTGAAACTGGCCTGGTTAAATTATATGATTCTGGCTATTTTATACCAGTCCAATTCTTGCTATACTTCCGTCCATAACAATCACATTGCTTCCGCTTCCCCCGGCTCTGCCAGGAGAAGCAGGGGCGGCCAAACTGGGAGGTCTTACTATGAAACGAATCATCACGCTGCAGGACATTTCCTGCGTGGGGCGCTGCTCCATCACCGTGGCGCTGCCCGTCATCTCCGCCATGGGCGTGGAGTGCGGCATCCTGCCCACTGCAGTTCTGTCCACCCACACCATGTTCAAAACCTTTACTGTCAAAGATTTGTCGGATCAGATAGAGCCCATCTCCGATGCCTGGGAGACGGAGGGCATCACCTTTGACGGCATTTACACCGGCTATCTGGCCTCCGGGGATCAGTGCCGCCAGGTCTGCGAATTTTTTGACCGGTTCGGCCGGACGGACAACCTGGTGCTGGTGGATCCGGCCATGGCGGACAACGGAAAGCTCTACGCTGCCTTTGACGAGCGCTTCCCGGCGGAGATGGCCAAGGTCTGCGCCAAGGCGGACATCATTCTTCCCAATATCACCGAGGCCTGCCTGCTGACCGGAGCCAAGTACCGCACGGAGTACGGCGAGGCCTACATCCGGGATCTGCTGGAGCGCCTTCTCGAGCTGGGCTGCAGGACTGCGGTTCTCACCGGGGTGAGCTATGAGCCTGGAAAGCTGGGCGTGGCCTACTTGGACCGCAGCGGAAAGGACTTCTCCTACTTCACCCGCCGCTGCCCCCAGAGCTTTCACGGCACCGGGGATCTCTATTCCTCCACCGTCCTGGGCGGCGTGATGCGGGGCCTTGATCTGGGAGACGCCCTGGCGCTGGCCGCGGACTTTGTGGTGGCCTGCATCGAGGCCTCCGCCTCCTCCACAGAGCCCCGGTGGTACGGGGTGGAATTCGAGTCCCAAATTCCGTTCCTCTGCCGGATGCTTGAGGAACGGCTGAAAAAATAAAAAGCACGCCGTAAAAGAAAGACTGCCGCAGACAAGATTCTCACGCCTGTCTGCGGCAGTCTATTCATTTTACAGCGTCAAACCGGATGGTTATAAACCATCCCTTTCTCCCGCATCTGCTTACTGGGCTGCCTCCTCAGCTGCGCCCTCCTCATCGGTTGTCTCCACCGCGTTGCGCACAGCGGTCACATTGGCCACCACGGTCTCCGGGTCGGTCAGAAGGTCAATGTCCTTGTCTGAGGCGATGGGCAGATCCTTCACCTTGATGGAATCGCCCAGCTTCATATCGCCCACATCCACCTCAATCTTCTCTATCAGCGCCTCCGGCAGAGCCCGGTAGGAAATCTCGTCCAGAAGCTTCTCCACAACGCCTGTGTTCACCTTCTCGTGGTTGAGCAGCACAACCTCCGCCACGGAGTGAACCTTCTCGCCCTTTACCAGAGCCTGGAAGTCAATCTCAAGTATCTGGCGCTTCAGTGAATCGTAGTCAATCTCCTTCACCAGCACGGGCATCGACTGCCCCTCAATCTCCAGGGTCACCTTGCTGCCCTTTGTGCAGGTCTTAAAGAAACGCTCCGCCTCATTCTTCGTAATCTTGATAGGCATGGACTCCTTCATCTCACGGCCAAATACATTGCCGGTCACGAAGCCCTCGCGCCGTAATTTCTTTGCCTTTGTCTGCATGTCCCTTTTCTCAGCTTTTAAAGTATTCATTTATCTTTTCCTCCTAAAAACTGGGCTTAGCGGGCCTGTCGTCAAAAGCAGGTCTTGTTAAGTCTCTTCTTTGTTACATGCACATTATAACACCTATAGCATAAAAAAGATCCACAATTTTTCTAAAAATTTTCCTGTATATTTTGCTGTTTTTTAATCTTTTTTGGAAAACACAAAATAATGACGAATTTTTCTTCCCGCCTTTTCATTTTGTCCCACAGTTGTTATACTTGATGATGGGGAGCTATTCCCCCGATCACCGCCCGCCGCGCGGCCCTTGGCCTGCGGCATCCCACGAAAGGAGCTGTCCTATGGAACAAAAGAATCTTCTGCGGCAGGAGGACATCATCAATCTCCCTCCCCAGGACCGAATCCAGGGCTTTGACGTGCGCCCCGGTTTTTATGAGATAAATGGCGCCTCCGCCTTCCCCAACGGGGTGAATTTTACCATCATTTCCTTCGGCGCCGTCTCCTGTACCCTGCTTCTCTTCCACCGCCGGGAGCGGACACCCTATGCCCGCCTTCCCTTTCCCGCCCATTACCGGGTGGGGAATGTGTTCTCCATGTTTGTATACGGCCTGGAAATTGACGAATTTGAATACGCCTACTCCATCGACGGCCCCTTTGAGCCGGAGAAGGGCCTGATTTTCGACAAGACAAAGTATCTGCTGGATCCTTACGCAAAGGCGGTCACCGGCCAGAGCGGCTGGGGCCTCTGCCTGGGCAGGGAGGATTTCTACAAGGCCCGGGTGGTGCACAATGATTTCCGCTGGGATCAGCCCTCCCAGACCTTTCCCGCTCTCAGGGACTGTGTGATTTACGAGCTCCATGTCCGGGGTTTTACCCGCCACAGAAGCTCCGGTGTGGAAAATCCCGGCACCTTTGACGGGATCCGGGAGAAGATACCCTATCTGAAGGAGCTGGGCATCAACGCGGTGGAGCTCATGCCCATTTTTGAGTTTGACGAGACGAAAAATATGCGCCAGGTGGACGGACGGCAGCTTCTGGACTACTGGGGCTACAATCCCGTGTGCTTTTTCGCTCCCAACACCAGCTACGCCTCAGAGGTGGAGTACAACCAGGAGGGGAAGGAGCTTAAGGAGCTCGTCAACGCCCTCCATGCCGCCGGCATCCAGGTATTTCTGGACGTGGTGTTCAACCACACGGCGGAGGGAAATGAGAAGGGGCCCTATTTCTCCTTCAAGGGCTTTGACAACCAGATTTACTACATGCTCACGCCGGGCGGATACTACTACAACTTCAGCGGCTGCGGGAACACCTTAAACTGCAACCATCCCGTGGTCCGGGAAATGATCCTGGACTGCCTGCGCTACTGGGTCACCCGCTACCATGTGGACGGCTTCCGCTTTGATCTGGCCTCCATCCTGGGCCGCAGCGAGGACGGCTCCCCTATGAGCCGCCCGCCCCTGCTGGAAAGCCTGGCCTACGACCCCATCCTGCGGCAGGTGGATCTGATCGCCGAGGCCTGGGACGCCGGCGGCCTCTACCAGGTGGGCAGCTTCCCCTCCTGGAACCGCTGGGCGGAGTGGAACGGCAAGTACCGGGACGACATCCGCAGCTTTTTAAAGGGGGATGAGGGCTTTGCGCAGGCGGCTGCCCTTCGCATCACCGGCTCTCCGGACCTGTACCCGCCATCTAAACGGGGAGAGGACGTGTCCGTGAACTTTATCACCTGCCACGACGGCTTTACTCTCCACGACCTGTACGCCTACAGCCATAAGCACAATGAGGCCAACGGCTGGAACAACACCGACGGGGCGGACGACAACCGCAGCTGGAACTGCGGCTTTGAGGGGGAGACCGGCGATCCGAAGGTTCTCTCGCTCCGCATGCGGATGATGAAGAATGCCTGCGCCGTCCTCCTGTGCAGCCGGGGGACTCCCATGTTTTTCGCTGGGGATGAATTTGGAAATACGCAGTTTGGAAACAACAACGCCTACTGCCAGGACAACGAGATCTCCTGGCTGGACTGGTCCCTCCTGGAGAAGAACCGGGAGCTCTTTGACTTTTTTAAATTCATGATTCGGCTGCGCATGGAGCACCCCATTCTGCGGGAAAATACCGCTCCCAGCGGCATGGGCTTCCCCTTTATGAGCTTTCACGGCGCCAAGCCCTGGGAGCAGGGGTTTGAGTGGACTACCCGGCTTCTGGGGGTGCTTTTTGCGGGAAAGCGAGAGGAAAATAATGACGATCTTCTCTACCTCGCCATCAATACCTACTGGGAGTCCCAGAATATGGAGCTTCCCAAACTCCCCCAGGGCTGGTGCTGGCGGCCCTTAGCGGACACCGGGCGGGGAAAAGACGCGGTAATCCGTCAAAAAGAACTCCTGGGAGACAGGAGTTATCTTCTGCATCCCAGGAGCGTGTGCGTGTTTGGGGCGGATGAGATGGGGTGAAAAAGATCCTCCGGACATATGTACTTTCGTAAAAGCCGTATGTCCGGGGGCTTGCATACATTTAATATGTGTGTATCGTCATTTACTAATTCGTTGAGGGTAAAATTATAGCTTTCATACAATTGCATAACCAAGACATATCTGCTATACTTCTTTTATCTTAAAATATTCTCCAGACGGACAGTCTGATCCGTGGGAATCTAAGATGTCAGTTTCTTTATTGTCTTTGAGAGCGGCGGCTTGCTGTCTTTCAAAATCCCTATTTTTTACATGAGAGGACGCTCCTATCTGCTTTTTGTCTTTTCAGAATCCGCAGCGGGGCGCCCGAAAGGAGAATGCCTATGAATGATGAAATGAAATGTTTCAGAGAACGTGTTTTTGGCCCCGCTGTGCCGCGGGAGGAGGTGATGCGCCGGATCTACGAATCCCCCTCCGTCTATCCCGCCTTCGAGAGGCTTTCTGAGCCCTTGAGGGATGAGTTCGTCTCCTTCTGCATGGGGGTAAGGGGCCTGAATATCACCTACGACCCTGTATTTAAAAGGATATTTGACCCGGAGGCCCATGCCTCACGGCTGGAGGATTTTCTGAGCTGCTGCCTGGGACAGGAGGTAAGGATTCTCTCCGCTCTCCCCACAGAGTCCACCCGGCTCACGGAAGAGGGATCCCTTTTGGTCATGGACCTTCTGGTGCGCCTGGCCTCCGGGGCTTTAGTGAACGTGGAGATACAGCGAATTGGGTATCTTTTTCCCGGCCAGCGCTGTGCCTGCTACTCCAGCGACCTGGTGATGCGCCAGTACACCCGGGTGCGGGAGGAATGCCGCAGGCAGAAGAAGGCATTTTCCTACAAGGACATTAAAAAAGTGTATACCATTGTTCTGATACAGGACAGCACTAGAGAATTCCATCTGCTGCCCGATGCATATGTCCATCGGGGGAAAACCCTCTTTGATACAGGCCTGAAGCTGGACATGCTCCAGGAGTACATTCTAATCCCTCTTGACATCTTCTGGGAAACCGTTCAAAATAAAGATAGGATAGACCGCCTGGACGGGTGGCTGACCTTTATCGGGACAGACAAGCCGGAGGATATCCTGTGGCTGATAGAGAGGTATCCGGAGTTCGAGGAAATTTACCGGGAGGTCTTTTGCTTCCGGTATCAGATGGAGGAGCTGATGCATATGTATTCGGAGGCACTGAGCGTACTGGACGCCAATACGGTGAAGTACATGGTGGAGCGGCAGCAGGAGGAGATTGCCCAGCAGAAAAATGAAATTGACAAACTCAAAAGAGAGCGTGAACAACAGTCTGCAGAGATTGCCCGCCTGAAGGCGCTGCTGGATGCGAAATCCCAGAGCGTGTCATAACAGCTCAGGCGGCAGGTAAAACAGAGGCAAAAACAGACGGCTTGCAGCGCCCTTATCCCCACAAGCGAGTCCGCCGTCAAAAACGCGAAAACTGCCTGCCGTTTGCGGATCTCCCGCAAACGGCAGGCAGCTTTCGCTGGCCGCTCCCACTATTTAATCACAATCGCCTGTGACAGATGTCTTGGCGTATCTGCGTTCAGGTTTTTCTTCTCCGCGATATAATAGCCCATGGTCTGACCGATAAAGCCAATCATAGCCGCATTCTGCAGGCTGTCATAGCCGTAAGGCATATCCAGGGTGTAATCCGCGTCCGCAAAGTCTTTGGAGGCGTTGTTCCCAATGGCCAGGATAGTCGCGCCGTAGCTCTTCATCTGAGTGAGAAGCTTGGCGTCGCCCTCCACAGTGGTCTCATTTCCCAGAAGAATAATCATCGTCTTCTCATCTACCAGGCTCATGGGGCCGTGGCGGTACTCCAGCGTGTAGTACGCCTCGGAATTGCTCAGGCTCATCTCCTTCATCTTGTTCATGCACTCATTGGCAATTCCATAGTTTATGCCCTGGCCCAGGGTGATAAACAGGTCAAGCTCCGGATGCTCCTTCACAATCTTTGCCGCCATCTCATCGGAGGCCTTCAAAAATTCTGCGGACTGGGCCTTGTAATCCTTCATGGCCTCAATCTTCTCCTTCTGTCCGCCTGCATAATAGGCCAGAACGACAGCCAGATAAATCATGCTGGTAAAGGACCGGGTCATAATCACGCTGTCCTCCGCAGTCTCCGGCGAGAGAATCATATAGTCATTGTACTTTGCACTGTCCGGATCGCAGGTGATGGCCAGGCTCTTAACCCCCGGAAATGTGCGGACCTTGTCAATGGCCATGCGCACCTCTGTGGTATAGCTCTTTCTGGTAATGGGCAGAACCAGAACCTTCTTTCCATTTCCCACATAGGTCTCGGGGAAATAGTAAAGTTCGGAGCAGCACATCCCCTTGGCCGGAATCTTGTTGCAAGTTCCGAATGCGTGGGCAGCTGCCTGGGCCAGGTACAGGGACGTGCCGCAGCCTGTGAAAATCAGCTCATCCCAATTTTCCGCAAACACCTGATCCAGCACCTTATAAATGTCCTCCAGGGTATCGTTGACGGCCTGGAAGGAATCTGGCTGGCCATAAATTTCCTTGTATGTAAGTTCGCTGTTCTTCATGTTGAAACCTCCTGAATTTTTAACTATTCAGG
>CALWRY010000091.1 GCA_944384065.1 uncultured Enterocloster sp.
TGGCAGCGGCCATGGCCGGTGTGATCTCTCCCAAAAGGGAATTGGCGATGACAATTCCTATAGGCCCGATAATAATGTCCGCATCTGCAGAATTGACAATGACAGGATTCTCTCCTGTTGCGGCCCAGGCAGCTCCCGCCTTCAGTAGGGCAGCTGTGGCAATGCTGTTGGTTCCAATTCCATATAGTTCGAGATCGGGAAAGCGGGACAGAAGCTGTTCAATCACGGTCTTTCCCATACGTCCTCCCTGGCCGTCTATTACGACAATTTTTTGCATAGCATCTCTTCCTTTCATACTGTTACACTATTTTATATCAATACGGGGCAGGAATCCAGTGTTTTTTTCGCAGCTGTGGTCTTGACAAATGGAGGGCAAATGCTATAATCAGAATCATCGAAGGCAATGAGGGAACCAGTAGCTGTCCAAAATCATTCCAGAGAGCGGCCATAAGGTGGAAGGGCTGCATGAGGAGGGCATGTGAAGACCAGTCCTGAGCCCTGGCAGGGATATCCTTATAGGTTGGAAATGCCGGCGTACCCCGCGTTAAGGGATAATGAAGCGAAAGAGCAAGGTGGAACCGTGCAGATGCACCCTTGGGCATAGATGTGTGTCCAGGGGTTTTTATTTTGAAAGAAAATGTGTCTGCGCGGGATCCAGAAAAGAAAGGAGAGCTATCAAAAATGAAAATTATTTTACCGGATGGAAGCGTAAAGGAAGCGGAGGACGAGCTTCGCGCTGTCCGCCACACGGCTTCCCATGTACTGGCACAGGCAGTAAAGAGACTGTATCCGGAGACAAAGCTGGCAATCGGACCGGCTATTGACGACGGATTTTACTATGACTTTGACAGGGAGGGAGGTTTTACCCCTGAAGACCTGGAAAAGCTGGAGGCGGAGATGGCAAAGATTGTGAAGGAAAATCTTGCCGTTAAGCCCTTTGTTCTTCCGAGAAATGAGGCGATCCAGCTTATGAAGGATAAGGGGGAGCCCTACAAGGTGGAGCTGATTGAAGATCTGCCGGAGGAAGAGACCATCAGCTTCTATACCCAGGGAGAATTTACGGATCTGTGCGCTGGTCCCCATATCCTCTATACAAAGGGAGTGAAGGCGTTTAAGCTCACAAGCATTGCGGGAGCTTATTGGAGAGGCAGCGAGAAGAACAAGATGCTCACCCGAATTTACGGAACAGCCTTTATGAACAAGGCGGATCTGGAAAATTATCTGACCATGATGGAGGAGGCCAAGAAGAGGGATCACAGAAAGCTTGGCAAGGAGCTGGGACTGTTTATGTTTGCTGAGGAGGGGCCGGGCTTCCCGTTCTTCCTTCCCAAGGGCATGGTGCTCAAGAATACCCTTCTGGAATATTGGCATGAGATTCACTTGAGAGAGGGATATCAGGAGATTTCCACCCCTGTGATCTTAAGCCGCAAGCTCTGGGAGACCTCCGGTCACTGGGATCACTACAAGGCGAATATGTATACCACGGTGATTGACGAGGAGGACTACGCCATTAAGCCCATGAACTGTCCGGGCGGCATGCTGGTTTATAAGTCACAGCCCCGTTCTTACCGGGATCTTCCCCTGCGCCTGGGCGAGCTGGGACTGGTGCACCGCCATGAGAAGAGCGGCCAGCTCCACGGCCTTATGCGGGTCCGCTGCTTCACTCAGGATGATGCCCATATTTACATGACCCAGGAGCAGATTACCGATGAGATCAAGGGGGTTACCCGTCTGATCGATGAGGTATATAAGCAGTTTGGCTTCGAGTATTTTGTGGAGCTGTCCACCAGACCGGAGGATTCCATGGGATCCGATGAGGATTGGGAGATGGCTACCAACGGTCTTAAAAATGCCCTGGAGGAGATGGGCCTTGACTATATTGTAAATGAGGGGGACGGCGCCTTCTACGGGCCCAAGATTGACTTCCACCTGCGGGATTCCATCGGAAGAACCTGGCAGTGCGGCACGATCCAGCTGGACTTCCAGCTTCCCCAGCGATTTGAGGCGGAATATGTGGCGGAGGACGGCACAAAGAAGCGTCCCATCATGATCCACAGAGTATGTTTTGGATCCATTGAGCGGTTTATCGGCATCCTGATCGAGCACTATGCGGGCAAATTCCCGGTATGGCTGGCTCCGGTTCAGGTAAAGGTAATTCCTGTGTCCGAGAAGTCCATGGAGTATGCCGCCGGCGTATATGAAAAGCTTAAGGAGGCAGGAATCCGGGCTGAATTGGATCACAAGGATGAGAAGGTGGGATATAAGATCCGCCAGGCTCAGCTGGAAAAGGTTCCCTATATGCTGGTACTGGGAGAGAAGGAAGCTGCGGATAATGCCATCACGGTGAGAAGCCGGGATAAGGGCGATCTGGGCCGCGCGCAGCTGGAGAACTTTATAAGCGAGATTAAAAAGCTGAACGACTCCAGGTCAAGAGAGTAATGAAGCTTCAGCAGATACAATATTTCTGTGCGGCCTGCCGGTATGGGAACATAACGCGGGCCGCCGGTGAGCTCCACGTGTCGCAGCCCTCCATTTCGATGGCTATCCGCGATCTGGAGAAGGAATTTGGACTTCTCCTGATCCAGAGAAATAATAAGGGCTTTGCCATGACAAAGGAAGGAATGTACTTTTATGAAAAGGCGGAGATCCTTTTGGAGCAGGCGGACGAGCTGGCGCAGATGATGCGGGATATGGGGAACCAGAGAAAAAGAATCAATCTGGGGATACCTCCCATGATTGGGACATTTCTCTTTCCCGGTATGTATAAGGAATTTCGGAGGCTTTTTCCGGACATTGTGATGAATTCACGGGAGGGAGGAAGCAGGGATCTGCTGGAGATGCTGGATGAAAATGTCCTGGATTTTGCCATTCTCCCAACCAATCAGATTTCGGGCAATGCCTACAACATTCTCCCTCTTACGGAGACAGAGACAGTATTCTGTGTCTCCCGCAGCCATCCCCTGGCCGGGCGGGAGCAAATTTCCATCCAGGAGATAAAGGACGAACCTCTTATTATGTTTAGCGATGGATTTTATCAGAATGTTGTCATAAAGGAGCGGTTTGAGAGGGAAGGCCTCCGGCCCAATATCATTCATTATTCCAGCCAGTTTTATACCATTCGCGAATTTATCTCGGACGGAATTGCGGCCGGCTTTATGTTCCGGAGCATAGCGGATACGGTTCCCGAGATAAGAGGGATATCCCTGAAGGAGCCCATCGGCATCCGCATTGGACTGGTCTGGAAAAAATATCAGCACATGTTTCATGATGCCCTTCAGTTTCTCTCATTTGCAAAGCAGTACGGGCAGACCATGGGGGAGAAAGAATCATAGGACGTAACAGACAGCGGGATACAAAGATATGGCGGAAATTTCTGCCATATCTTTTTTTGATGGCAGAATAAGAAAAATATATTTTACTTATGGGAGAGAAAGGAATAGGATGAAAGCAGATAGGAGGGATGGATCGTGAAAACGTATAAAATTGCTGTGATTGCCGGGGACGGTATAGGACCAGAGGTTCTTCGGGAGGGAGTCAAGGTGTTAAATCAGGCGGCGGCCTGCGACGGGGGATTTTCCTTTGATTTTACCTATTTCCCCTGGGGCTGCGAGTATTACCTGAAGACAGGCCGGATGATGGACGAGGACGGCCTTGAAAGATTGAGGGAGTTTGACGCTATTTTTCTGGGGGCTGTGGGATATCCGGGGGTTCCGGATCACATCTCCCTGTGGGATCTTCTGCTGACCATCCGAAAGGGCTTTGATCAGTATGTGAATCTGCGCCCGGTAAAACTTTTAAAGGGGGCTCCCTGTCCCATAAAGGATGTGGACAGAGAGGATGTGGATATGATCTTTGTCCGGGAGAACAGTGAGGGGGAATACGCGGGAAGCGGCAGCTGGCTCTTTAAAGGGACGCCCAGGGAGGTTGTGATCCAGGACGGCGTATTTTCCCGGTACGGGTGCGAGCGCATTATCCGGTACGCCTATCATCTGGCCCGGGAGAAGGGGAAGTCCCTCACAAGCATCAGCAAGGGAAATGCCCTGAATTATTCCATGGTGTTCTGGGATCAGATATTTAAAGAGGTGGGGAAGGAGTATCCGGATGTAGAGACACATTCCTATCTGGTGGATGCGGCCAGCATGTTTATGGTAAAGGATCCGGGCCGGTTTGAGGTTGTGGTGACCTCCAATCTGTTTGGAGACATACTCACGGATCTGGGCGCTGCCATCGCAGGGGGAATGGGATTGGCCGCAGGGGCGAACTTAAATCCGGAGAGAAAATTTCCGTCCATGTTTGAGCCTATACACGGATCCGCCCCGGATATCGCGGGAAAGGGAATCGCCAATCCTCTGGCCACGGTCTGGGCCGCGAGCCAGATGCTGGACTTCTTTGGACATGAGGAATGGGGAAGCCGCCTGATCCATGTTATTGAGGAAATGCTGGTGGAGAAGAAGGTTCTCACGCCGGATCTGGGAGGAATGGCGTCCACATCCCAGGTGGGGGATGAGGCGGCTGCCAAGCTTGGAAAGTTTGCCGGTTAGAGGAAAAGCACAGATGCAGGAGAAAGGAGAAGGGTATGGAGAATTTTCCAATTGCGGAGATAACAGGAACTTCCTATGAGATTGGGTATCAGGAGGGAAGCTTATTTAAAGAAAAGGTGGCGGGCACAATACAGTGCTACCGGGAGATGTTTAAGGATTATTCAAATCTGGAGTGGGAGAGGGCGAAGGAGCTGTCTACCCGGTTTATTGACGTGATAAGGGAGTATAATCCGGATTATCTGGAGGAGATTCGGGGGGTTGCAGAGGGATCGGGTTTTTCTTTTGAGGATATTCTGGCCTTAAACTGCAGGAGCGAGCTGGTCTTTGTGGGAAATGAAATGGACAAGGCGGACGGGGGATGCACTTCCATTGGGATAAACAGCGGCGCAGGCAAGGAGGGGGACGCCTTTCTCGCCCACAACTGGGACTGGAAGCCCAGCCAGAGAAATAACATGATTATGCTGAAAATACGGCAGAAGAACGGAAAGCCGGATATTTTCATGGTGACAGAGGCGGGAATTATTGGAAAGACAGGATTCAACAGCGCAGGTCTCTGCCTGTATTTAAACGCTCTCTCCACGGATCAGGCGCCGCCGGCCGGCCTTCCCCTCCACATGGCCATGCGCGGAATTCTGGACTGCACGAACCTGACGGACGCTTTGGCGGCGGCCACTAAGTTTCATCTGGGCTGCTGTGCCAACTTTATGATTGGCCACAAAAACGGGGAGTGCGTGGATATTGAGATAGAGAATGAGGAGTTTGACGTGCTCTATCCGAGGGATGGGATTTTGGTTCACACCAATCATTTTATCAGCCCTCTTCTCCCCATCCGGCCAAGACGGGATACCTGCAAGCAAAAATTTACGGACACCTTCATCCGTCTGGGCAGGGCGGACCGGCTGATAAGGGAAAAAGGAAAGGACATTTCGGAGACAGATCTGATGGAGGTTCTAAGGGATCACGTGGAGTATCCCTCCTGCATCTGCAGGCACGAGGATGTGAGGCTGCCCGAGGGACTGCGCATGGGAACCGTGTTTTCCATGATAGTCAATCTGACAAAGGGGAAAATTTATTTCTGTAAGGGAAATCCCTGCGAGACAAGCTACGAGGAATATGAGCTGTAAGGGGAAAAGATAAAAGAGCTCCCGGATTTTAAGGGTCCGGGAGCTCTTTTCAGTGGTGCCGTTTTCATAGCCTATAATCCCCGTATTTTTTTGCGGTAAATCCGCAGGAAAAGAAGAGATCCTATCACAACAGAAGAGATCTCTGCCAGGGGAATGGCGTACCATACCGCCTGCAGGCCAAAGGTTTTGGAAAAGAAATAGGCCAAAGGGAGAATGCATACAAGCTGGCGGGCCACCGATACAATCAGGCTGTATACCCCATTTCCAAGGGCCTGGAACACGGAACCGATGATGATGCAGTATCCGGCAAACAGGAAGCTTAAGCTGATGGTCTTTAAGGCGGGGACGCCGATGGAGAGCATGTTGGAGTCCGCCTGGAACAGCCCCAGCAGGAGGTGGGGAACCAGCTGGAAGATGGCAAAGCCAATGAGCATGATGCCCACCGCGATGGCAATGCTCAGGCGGATAGTCTGCATGATTCTTTTTTTACTGCGGGCGCCGTAATTGTAGGCGATGATGGGGATCATTCCGTTGTTAAGACCGAATACCGGCATGAAGATAAAGCTCTGAAGCTTGAAATATACGCCGAATACCGCTACCGCTGTCTCGGAGAATACCACAAGGATTTTGTTCATTCCAAAGGTCATGACAGAGCTGATGGACTGCATGATAATCGAGGGGACTCCTACCTGGTAGATGATCCCGATGGTGTGCCTGTGGGGCTTAAATCCCTTTACGCGGATACGGACATCCGTATTCTTTCTGTGGTTGATCCATCCGGCTAAGAGCATGGCCACAATCTGTCCGAAGACAGTGGCTGCCGCTGCGCCTTTTATTCCCATGGCCGGCATCCCAAAAAGCCCGAATATCATAATGGGATCAAAAATAATGTTGAGGATCGCCCCGGTGCCCTGGGTGATCATACAGTAAAAGGTCTGGCCCGTTGACTGGAGGATGCGCTCAAACATCATTTCCCCAAAGAGGCCAAAGCTGAAGATACAGACAATTTCCATATATTGAATCCCATATTCGATGATGACAGGATTGGAGGTTTGGCTCTCAAAGAATATGCGGGAGCCGAAAAAGCCAAACAGGGCAAAGACCACGAAGTTGATAAAAGCCAGGAACAGCCCGTTGGAGGCGGCCAGATCAGCGGCTTCCCTGTTTTTCTCGCCGAGAGAACGGGACAGCAGGGCGTTGACGCCTACGCAGGTTCCTGAGGAGACGGCGATGAGAAGGTTTTGAACGGGAAAGGCCATGGAAACAGCGGTGAGGGCTTCCTGGTTGATCATGGAGACAAAGATGCTGTCCACGATATTGTACAGGGCCTGGACCAGCATGGATATAACCATGGGGAGGGACATAGAGACCAGCAGCCGATTGATGGGCATGGAGCCCATTTTATTCTCTTGCGGCATAAGAAAAACACTCCTTTCAGCAACAATATTGTACCATTTTTCTATTCGTGGTACAATACCTTCATCGGGCAATCCCCTATTGGAAGGGGTACGTATGTAACAGGAGTTTACAATGAGAGAAGACCAGCTTTTAATCAACCGCCTTAAAACCTATGCATCAGGGCCTTTTTATCCCTTCCATATGCCGGGGCATAAACGGCTTGTGTGTTTGGAAACGGAAAAAAATGCGGGAATGGAAGCGATGGATTTCCCCAATCCCTTTCTTATGGATATCACGGAGATAGAGGGATTTGACAATCTGCACCATGCCCAGGGAATTTTAAGAAGATCCATGGAATGGGCGGCAAACATCTATGGCTCCCGGAAAACCTGGTATCTTATAAATGGAAGCACCTGCGGAATCCTGGCAGCGGTCTGTGGGTGTACCCGTCCGGGAGGGCGGATTCTCATGAGCCGGAACTGCCATAAGTCCGCCTATCACGCCGCATATTTAAATCAATTGGATATATCCTATGTTTATCCACAGAGAATCCCTGGTTTGGGGATACAGGGCGGGATCCTGCCGGAGGATGTGGAAAAGGCTCTGAAGGGACAGAGAGATATCCAGGCGGTTCTCATCGTGTCTCCCACCTATGACGGAGTGGTGTCTGATGTGGAAAAAATAGCAGAGACAGTCCACAGGGCCGGGATTCCCCTGATTGTGGATGAGGCCCATGGAGCCCATTTTCACTTCGGAGCCATTTTTCCTGATTCCGCTCTGGACTGCGGGGCGGATGTGGTGATTCAAAGCGTCCACAAGACGCTTCCCAGCCTGACGCAGACCTCGCTGCTCCACGCAAAGTTTGGAAAAAATGGAGAGGAATTCTGCCGGAAAATAGAAAGATATCTCGCATTATTTCAGAGCTCCAGCCCCTCCTATGTTCTGATGGCTTCCATAGAAAATGCGATTTATGTTATGGATGCCTTAAAAAAGGGAGAGAAGATCCTTGGGGGGAGCTGTACGGTGGAAGCATATGGCAGGCGTCTTGAGGATCTGCGCCGCAGCCTGTCCTCCATGAAGAATCTGAGGCTTGCCAGCCGCGATTTAACGGGAAGCTGTGGAATTAAGGATCTGGATCCGTCAAAAATTGTGATTTCCACAAGAGAAACCGCTCTGAGCGGGGAAGATCTGATGGAGCGCCTCAGAGAGAGATGGAATTTGGAGCTTGAAATGTGCGGAGCTGACTATGTGACCGCGATCACAACGGTTTTTGACAGTCCGGAGGGACTTAAACGGCTGAGAGAGGGACTTATGGGGGAGGATGAAAGGCTTGGGGACAAGGAACCGGGGACCCATAGGGAGGATGGAAGGCTTTGGGAAACACCCCTGGCAGTTCTCCCGATCCGAAGGGCAATGGACAGCCCGGCGGATGCGGTGCCTTTGAGGGAGAGCCTGGGCCGGATATCTGCGGAGTTTGTGTACCTGTATCCGCCGGGCATCCCCATTCTCGCGCCAGGGGAGAGGATAGAGGAAGGCCTTCTCTCTGTGATTGAGGACTATATGGAAAAGAGGCTCCCCATCCAGGGACCGGAGGACGAGAATCTTCAAAGAATCCGTGTGGTGAGGGACGGCGTTTGAAGAATAAGGAAAAGTCGCTGAGGTTTGAAAAAAACATATGGGAAAAATATTTTTTATAATGGGAAAAAGCGCGTCGGGAAAGGACACGGTTTATAAGGAGCTGCAAAAAAGGATCCCCTCCCTGCGCATTGTACGGATGTACACCACCCGGCCCAAGCGGGATGGGGAGACGGATGGAATCGAGTATTATTTTAAGGACAGCAGGTTTCTGGAGGAGTGCCGCCGATCCGGGCGCCTGATTGAGTGCAGGACCTACGACACGGTGTATGGGCCCTGGAGCTACTTTACGGTGGACGACGGACAGATCGATCTGTCAGGCGGAAGCTATCTTATGATGGGGACATTGGAATCCTATGAGAAGATCAGGGGCGCTTATGGGGAGGAGGCCCTTGTCCCTATTTACATTTGTGTGGAGGACGGCCTGAGGCTTGCGAGAGCGCTGGAGAGGGAGCGAAGGCAGAGGGAGCCAAAATATAAGGAGCTCTGCAGGCGGTATCTGGCGGATGAAGAGGATTTCAGCCAGGAGAAGCTTAAGAAAAGTAATATAACAAAGGAATATGACAATACGGATCTGGAGGCCTGCCTGGGGGAGATCGAGAGGGATATTTTAAACGGCTTGTCCCCTGGGGGCGTAGTATGATATACTGGTTGAGACAGTGAAAAACGTAATCGTTCAGACGGCGGGGAGGGATATCGTTGCTGGTATTTAAGGATATTTTGGGACATGAACAGATTAAGGAGCATTTTCAGAACGCAGTTCGGACAGGAAGCGTTTCTCACGCCTATATTTTGAGCGGGGAGGCGGGAATGGGGAGAAAATCCCTGGCGAACGCGTTCGCCTTAAGCCTTCTCTGTGAGAAGGGGCTTCCGGATCCCTGCATGAAGTGCCATGCCTGCAGGCAGGTGCTCTCCGGAAATCATCCGGATCTGATTTACGTGACCCACGAGAAGCCGGCCAGCATCGGCGTGGATGACATACGCAGGCAGATCAATGATACAATTTTAATCCGTCCCTACAGCAGCTATTATAAGATTTATATAGTGGACGAGGCAGAGAAAATGACCGTCCAGGCCCAGAATGCCCTCCTAAAGACCATCGAGGAACCTCCCTCCTACGGGATTATTCTACTGCTTGCCACCAATCCGGACGTGTTTCTTCCCACAATCCTTTCCCGGTGCGTGCAGCTGAAGTTAAGGCCCTTAAAGGATTCCACAGTGAAGGAATATCTTGTGCACTCCCTGAAGGTGGAGGAAAGCCAGGCGGATATCTACGCTGCCTTTGCCAGGGGCAATCTGGGGCGGGCCATCCATCTGGCCCAGTCGGAGGACTTTAAGCACATGTATCAGGAGCTTACCGGCCTGCTAAAGAGGATAAAGGAAGCGGATATTTCCCAGCTCATGGATTATATCCGGAATTTTAAAGAGGAGGGGATGGACATCCGGGAATGCCTGGATTTTATGCAGATGTGGTACCGGGACGTGCTCATGTATAAGACGACGAAGGATGTGAATCTTTTGATCTTTAAAGATGAATTTTCCTCTGTGAAAGCTGCCGGAGTTGTGAGCGGATACGACGGCCTGGAGAAAATTTTAAATGCCATAGATAAGGCCCGGGTACGGCTGGATGCCAATGTGAATATGGAGCTGGTTATGGAACTGCTGTTTTTAACGATGAAGGAGAATTAAGTATGATGACAATAATCGGTGTGCGTTTCCGCACAGCGGGAAAAATTTATTATTTTGACCCGGCGGGAAGGGAGATAAAGACAGGCGATCATGTGATTGTGGAGACGGCCAGGGGAATCGAATACGGATACGTGGTCCTGGGAAACAGGGATGTGGATGACAATAAGGTGGTTCCGCCTTTAAAGCCGGTGATCCGCATGGCCACCCCGGAGGATGAGGCCGTGGAGGCCAAAAACAAAGAGAAGGAAAAGTCTGCCTTTAAGATCTGCCAGGAGAAGATCAAAAAGCATGGCCTGGAAATGAAGCTTATTGATGTGGAATATACCTTTGACAACAATAAGATCCTCTTTTATTTTACTGCGGATGGAAGGATTGACTTCAGGGAGCTGGTAAAGGATCTTGCGGCCGTATTCAAGACACGGATTGAGCTGCGCCAAGTGGGCGTGCGGGACGAGACAAAGATTATGGGGGGCATCGGCATCTGCGGGAGAACCCTGTGCTGCCATTCCTATCTCTCCGAGTTTATTCCCGTGTCCATCAAGATGGCCAAGGAGCAGAATCTGTCCCTGAATCCATCCA
This sequence comes from uncultured Enterocloster sp., assembly GCA_944384065.1. Taxonomy (GTDB): domain Bacteria; phylum Bacillota; class Clostridia; order Lachnospirales; family Lachnospiraceae; genus Enterocloster. The sequence continues at coordinate 10,967 of CALWRY010000091.1, forward strand.
AGATATCCGGTGTGTGCGGGAGACTGATGTGCTGCCTGAAAAATGAGGAGGAGACCTACGAGGTTTTAAACAGCCGCCTTCCCGGCGTTGGGGATTATGTCCTTACGGACGACGGGCTGAAGGGGGAGGTGCACAGCGTCAATGTGCTCCGCCAGATGGTAAAGGTTGTGGTTGTTGTAAATAAGGACGATAAGGAAATCCGGGAGTACCGGGCGGATCAGCTGAAATTCAAGCCCAGAAAGAAAAAGGGAAGGGGAAACCGATCCCAGGTGCAGTCCCAGGGGGAGATATCCGAGGCTGAGTTAAGGGAGTTAGAGGAGCTGGAAAAGAAAGAGGAAAAGAAGGAAGAGAAAAAGGAAGAGAAACGGGAAGGAAGACGGGAGGAAAAACGCGAAGAAAAGCGCGAGGAAAAACGTGAGGGAAGGCCAAGAAACAGGGACAGAAGAAAGCGGGAGAAAAATGGATAAGGATCACGCCTGGAGAAAGGAAGGGGGAGTCCTCTTAAGGGATGATGAGAGGGTGGATGATCTCCAGAGAAACCACTATGGGATTATCCAGCGAAAGGGCGCCTTCTGCTTTGGGATGGACGCGGTTCTCCTTTCCGGCTTTGCCAGGGTAAAGCCGGGAGAGAGGGCGCTGGATCTGGGCACTGGCACGGGAATCATCCCGATTCTTCTCTGCGCAAAGACAAAGGGAGAGCACTTTACCGGCCTGGAGATTCAGGAGGAATCTGCGGATATGGCCAGGCGGAGTGTGATCTACAATGGCCTGGAGGAAAAAGTGGATATTGTCACAGGGGACATAAAGGAAGCCGGGAATCTATTTGCCAGGGCTTCCTTTGACGTGGTTTTGTCAAATCCCCCCTATATGAATGAGTCCCATGGACTCAAGAACCCTGCGGACGCCAAAGCCATCGCCCGCCATGAGGTAAAAGGTACGCTGGAGGATGTGAACCGCGAGGGAAGGAGGGCGGAACAGACCG
>CALWRY010000092.1 GCA_944384065.1 uncultured Enterocloster sp.
CGGCTGCAATGAGGCGGTCTTTGTCCGGGACGGCATGGTGACAGAGGGCTCCCACTGCAACATCTCCATCATCAAGGACGGCGTATTCATCACCCATCCCCTGGATAACCTGATCCTGCCGGGAACAGAGCGCAAGCATATGCTTGCCTACTGCGAAACGCTGAAAATCCCCGTAGAGGAGCGGGCGTTCACGCCGGCAGAGATGATGGCCGCAGACGAGATTATTATGTCCAGCACCAGCCATCCAAGCATGCGCGTGATGGAGGCAGACAAAACGCCTGTGGGCATGAAGGACCCTGGGCTGGTTAAAAAGCTGCGGGATATGTACATGGAGGATATTGAGAAATTAAGATGAATCAGAAAAGAATACAGGACTATGGCATCAAAATAGGCCGGCTTCCCTCCGGTCCCCGAAATAAAATTACGGATGTGGCCGGCGTACAGGTCGGGCATTCCACCATCCATGAGGGAAACCATCATACCGGCGTCACGGCCATTCTGCCCGGCCCGGACAATGCATTTTCTTTAAAATACACAGCAGCCTCTTACATTCACAATGGCTTTGGCAAGAGCTGCGGGCTAGTGCAGATCGGCGAGCTGGGGACCCTGGAAACCCCCATCGCCCTGACAAATACATTGAATACAGGCCTCGTGTGGGACGCTCTGGTTCAGTACACCATTGACCGCTGCCAGGCGGACCATGTGCCTGTCTACAGCATCAATCCCGTCGTCGGCGAGTGCAACGACTGCCAGATAAATGATATCCGGCACCGGGCTGTGACAGAGGCCCACGTGCGGGAGGCTATCTCCGGGGCGGACGCGGATTTTGCCGAGGGAGATGTGGGGGCCGGAACCGGCACCGTGTGCTACGGCTTAAAAGGCGGCATCGGCTCTGCCTCCCGCGTCATTGAAATATGCGGCAGGCCCTACACCATCGGAGTCCTGGTACAGTCGAATTTCGGAAGCCTGATTGATTTTACATTAAATGGAATGCCTGCGGGGGAGATGATTTTGGCCGCCTCCAAAGAGGGGATGCCAAAGCCCGCGCCGGACCGGGGATCCATTATGACCATACTGGCCACGGATCTTCCCGTGTCCTGCCGGCAGCTGAGGCGCATCATCCGCCGCACAGGGGTGGGGATTGCCCGGACCGGCGCCTACACCGGCCATGGCAGCGGCGAGGTAATGATCGGCTTCACCACAGAGAACCGCATTCCCGCAGAGTCCGGCCTGATCTCCCAGACCATCATCCCGGAGGGCGAATTGAATCCCGTCTTCCAGGCAGCGGCGGAGGCCGCCTGCGAGGCCATCTTAAACTCCATGGTCTGCGCCCGCACCACCGCCGGACTGAAAGGAGAAATGTACTACAGCCTGGCGGAATTTATGCATCTTCTCACCCGTTAGCGCCTGCCAAACGCAGAGGGCAGGGCCTCTAAGCCCTGCCCCCACGCCGTCATTCCGCCGCCCGTTCCGGAAACATAAACATTGTATACTGCCCAATGGCTGCCAAATTTCCTTCTCCGTCATACACCCGGCATTCATAGACGCCGGTCTGCCGGCCAGCATGAATGCTTTGGGCCACTGCTTTCACTTTGCTTCCCACCCCGCTTATGGGATGGATATAGTTCATTTTCCCCTCCAAGGTCACGCTTCCGTGCCCATAGCTCTTTGATGCAGCCCCCACGGTTGAATCCCCCAGCGAAAAGATTACCCCGCCATGCACAATCCCGGCCATATTGAGAAGCTCCGGCTTTACCGTGAGCTCCGCCTCCGCATACCCCTCTTTTAAAACCGTTATCTGAGCGCCGATAAAGCGCAGAAATGCGCTGTACTCATTAAATCGTTTTCTATACTTTTCTAAGTCCATATGGCACTTTCCCTCCTCATCCAAATCTTACGCTCCGGCGGCCAAGCTGTCAAGCCTGCTTCAGATACCGCCAAAGCGTCGTCCGGCTGATGCCCAGCTGCTTGGCCGTCACGCTCTGGTTGCCCTGGTTGTCCGCCAGGGCTTTTTTGATGATGTCCCGGTTGATGTCCTCTAAGGGGCGGTGCAGGTCCATGGCCGCCGGCAGGGCGGCAGCCTCCGGCCCGGCGCTTATAAAGGACCGCTCCTTATCCAGCAGGGCCGCCACGGAATTCCCTGTAATATAGGGTGTGTCCGTGAGCACCGCCAGCTCGTTCATCACCCGCTTAAACTGGGTATAATTCTGGGGCCACTCGTAGCTCTGGAGCATCTCCATGGCCCTGGGCTCCACGCCGATGAGCTGTTTTCCCAGGGACACATTCAGAGTACTCAGATAGATACTGGCAAGGGCCGCCAGCTCATGGATCCGCTCCCTGAGGGGCGGCAGGCAGACGGTCAGGCAGGAGAGCTGCTTGACAAAGGCCTGTCCCTCCGGGGGCAGCACCGCGTCCCTGGGGCTTACGCAGGAAAAGAGCAGGCGGTTGCGCTTATGCAGGTTCATGTCAACAATGACCGACAAAAGCTGCCGGCTGCGCTCCGGCGGCAGGGCGTCCACATTTTTAATATAGATCGTATTGTCACTGTCATTAAAGGGAGAATTATAATGGTTCATCAGGTAATTCCACCCCTTCTCCGCCAGCTGGCTGCAGTCAATGGTGACTAGCGGATTGGCCTGCAGGGGGCTTTTCGTGTAGAGGGCCCGCGCTATCTGCTCCTTTCCCGTCCCCTTTTCCCCTGTAATCATCACAGGAAATGTGCTCTGGCTGATCTGGTCAATGGACTCCGCCAGTCCCCCCATGGCTCCTGCCATGCTGTAAAAGCTGTTGAAAAACTGATCCTCCGCCTCCTTCTTATCGGAAAAAAGAATCCCGTATTTCCCCTGGGTGATCGGTATCTTTGACTCTGTAAAATAGAAGGCCACATACTTTCTCCCCCTATAGGGAATCACCCGCCCCACAATAGAGAAAAGCGTTCCGTCCAGGTTTCGGAAAATCTTGTGGCTGTCCGCAGCCAAAACCTGAGGCAGCTCCTTTTTGAGGATCCCAATAATCCGCTCCTCGTTCTCCCTGTCCCAAAGAGACAGATAGAGCTCTCCCCTCTCGTCAAAAATAACCGTATTGTTCCCCGCGTTCTTCAGCACGTTTTTCAAAAACAGGCTCTCATGGTATACCTTCATATAGCTTCGGCTGATCTTCACCGCCTGATCAAAGGCGCTCTCAATACTCTCCACCCCGGAGGTGATGAGGATTGCGTTGAGCCCCAGATCCTTGGCCTTTGTGTGGGAGATCATATCGCAGACCACCATCCGGTAGCCCTCCTCCTTGATCTTCTCCATGGTGGACAAAACCTCGTCCCCGCTGTGGATGGTAAAAATATCAATCTGATAGCGGAGCAGATCGCAGAGCACATGGGCGCTCCCCGTAATGCTGGGAAATCCCACAATGGCGTAGCGCTCCTTATAATTCTCCGCCAGCTTCATGGCCCGCAGAATATCATAGACCGACAGGGAAATCTCCACCACCGGCACATCCGCCACCTGCTCGATCAGCTCCGCCGTGCCGCCCCGGGATATAATCGCGTCATAATACTCATCCATATGGTGGCGCACAATCTCCACCCCATAGTGCAGATCCCCCACATACACATCCAGCTCCAGCTCGCTTCGATTCTGCGCCAGGCGCAGCATAGCGGTCTTCATAGCCTCATAGGGGGCAATCCCTAAAATCCGTATCTTCTCGCCCATCTATTTCCCCTCTTTTCAATTTGAAACATCCAATTTGTTCCATCCGAAAACACTGTATCATATTTGAACAGCAAGATCAACTGCTTTTTTCCTGTTTGTTTTATAATTAAACGCTATTGCACAGTTTTTTTATTGATTTTTTATAATTTTGAATCTAAAATAAAAAACAAGTAAACAAATGAATCGTTCGCTGATAATTTTATGTTAATTTTGTTTCATATTTAAACAATGGATGGTGAAAAAGTGGCAACTCTCTTAATTATTGCAGATGATTTTACCGGTGCGCTCGATACCGGCGTCCAGTTTGCAGCGGCAGGAGCGGCGACCCGCGTTGTGACAAACAGCGGATACGATCTCCGCAGGCTGGATCCGTCCATCCAGGTTCTGGTTATGGACGCGGAGACGCGGCATCTGAGCAGCAGCGCGGCCTACGAAATCGTGTATGACATCACGGAACGGGCCGTAAAGCAGGGCATCCCCTATATTTACAAAAAGACCGATTCCGCCCTGCGGGGAAATATAGGAAGCGAGCTGGCAGCCGTGCTCCGCGCCTCCGGCGCCAAAGGGCTCTCCTTCTTCCCCTCCTTCCCCAAAATGCGCCGTTTCACGGAGAATGGGATTCTCTACATCGACGGCGTTCCTGTGGAGCAGAGTGTTTTTGGCAGAGACCCCTTTGAGCCGGTGACCTGCTCTTACGTGCCGGATCTGATACGACGGCAGACCAATACGCCCGTATCCGTCCGCTCCCTTTCTGATTCGCAGTCAGGGCTCGGCCCCCCGGAGGGCATCACAATCTGGGACGGCAGGACGGACGAGGAGCTTATGGAAATGGGAGCTTTTCTGAAGAGCCGGGATCGTCTCCATATCACCGCCGGCTGCGCAGGCTTCGCGGCCGTGCTTTCAAAGCTCTTGGGACTTTCCGGCAGACTTGCGCCGCTTCCCGCATTCAGCCCCAGTTTTCTGGTTATCTGCGGAAGCGTAAACCCCATCACCGTCAGCCAGCTGGACGACGCGGAGATGAGGGGATTTATGCGGATCCGCCTTACGCCGGAGGAAAAGCTCGGCACATCCTTCTGGATCAGCCCGGAGGGGAAAGCAAAGCTGCGGCACTGGTTCGAGCTTATACAGACGCACACCCGGGTCATCCTGGACAGCAACGATCCGCCGGGCAGCGACGCCACCCGCCAGTACGCGGACAGCCGTTCCCTGGGCCTTGCGGATATACGGACACGAATCTCCGATTCATACGGGCGGATCTTAAAAGGCCTCCTGGAGATGGGACTTGACAGCACCCTTATGATTACCGGCGGCGACACCCTCTTGGGGTGCATGAAGCGTCTGGGGGTGCGGGAAATGGAGCCGCTGTGCGAGCTGGAGGCAGGAATTGTTCTCTCGAATTTCATCCTGAACCATCAGAAGTGCCAGGTTATATCAAAATCCGGCGGTTTTGGCTCCAGGGAGCTCTTAAGCCAGCTGGCCAATCGCATCACAGCTGACACATCAAGCAAAACGCAAGCAAAGGAGGAAGCAGTATGCTGACAGATTATGTATTGCAGGTCCCGCAGACGGTTTACGGCGGCCTTCATGCTCTGGAAAATATTCCCAAAGCACTAAAAGACGCCAAAAAGGCGGCCATATTCACCGACCAAGGCATCCGAGGCGCAGGCCTGTTGGACTATCCCCTATCCCTGATAGAGGAGGCCGGGATCCCGGCCGTCATCTTAGACGATCTTCCCGCGGAGCCCACCTGCGACGAGGCCCAGAACATCATTGACCGCTTTAAGGCGTCCGGAGCGGACTTCATCATCGCCATAGGCGGCGGAAGCGTCATGGACATCGCCAAGCTGGCCTCCGTGACCGCAGGCGGTTCCTGGGGCGTGCGGGATCTCCTGGAGGATCCCCTGCGGGGCGAAAAGCAGATAAAGACCCTGATGATTCCCACCACCGCCGGGACCGGCGCGGAGGCCACCCCCAACAGCATTGTGGCAGTTCCGGAAAAAGAATTGAAGGTCGGCATCGTAAACAGCGCCATGATCGCGGATTATGTAATCCTGGACGGGCGCATGATCCGCAATCTGCCGAGAAAGATTGCAGCCTCAACCGGCGTCGATGCCCTGTGCCACGCCATTGAGTGCTTCACATCGAAAAAGTCCAATCCCTTCAGCGACACCTTTGCCCTGGAGGCTCTGGATCTAATTCTCAACAACATTGAGGCAGCCTGTGATGACCCGGATGCCATTGACGCGAAAAATGCCATGCTCACCGCCGCTTTCTATGCGGGCATCGCCATCACCGCTTCCGGCACCACTGCAGTTCACGCCTTAAGTTATCCCTTAGGCGGCAAGTACCACATCCCCCACGGCGTATCCAACGCCATGCTTCTGGTTCCGGTAATGAAGTTCAATGAGCCGGCCTGCAGGGAAAAATTTGCCGCGGCCTACGACCGGGCTGCCAGAGTTTCCAAGGCCGAGGGCGCCGCCCTGACAGCTGAGGAAAAGTCCGCCTGGATCATCCAGAGGCTGGAGTCCATCGTAAAGCACCTGGACATTCCCGCCAGCCTTAAGGACTACGGCATCGGCTCTGAGGATCTGGAGGATCTGGTGGCCGCCGGAATGGAAGTCACCCGTCTTCTCGTCAACAATATGCGGGAGGTAACGCCCCAGGCAGCAAGGGAGCTGTATCTTTCCGTCATGTAACGCCGCCGCCCTTTTTAAGCCGCAGGCGCAATCAAACATAGGAGGTTTTATCGTATGGCACAGTTAAAAGGTATCGTTGTTCCCATCATCACCCCCATGAATGAGGATGAAACCATCAACGAGCAGGAGCTCCGCAGCCAGGTGAACCGGATGATCGAAAACGGCATCCATGGAATCTTCCCCTTCGGCACCAACGGCGAGGGCTATATCCTGGATGAGAAGGAAAAGGAGCAGGTTCTCTCCATCGTCATCGACGAGGTAAAGGGCCGCGTCCCCGTCTACGCAGGCACCGGCTGCATCAGCACCCGGGACACCATCCGCCAGTCCCTGATGGGCAAATCCCTGGGCGCGGATGTGCTCTCCATCATCACCCCATCCTTCGCGGCGGCATCCCAGAACGAGCTCTACGAGCACTACAAGACCGTGGCCGCAGCGGTTGACATGCCCATTGTTCTCTACAACATCCCGGCAAGGACCGGAAATGCCCTGGCCCCCGCAACCGTGGCACGCCTCAGCAAGATTGACAACATCGTAGGCGCCAAGGACAGCAGCGGAAATTTCGACAATATGCTCCAGTACATTGAGCAGACCAGGGATCGGAAGGATTTCTCCATTCTTTCCGGAAATGACTCCTTAATTCTCTGGAACCTGTTGGCCGGAGGCACCGGAGGCATCGCAGGCTGCGCCAATGTATATCCCAAAAACATGGCTTCCATTTACGACCGCTTTGCCGCCGGAGATCTGGACGGAGCAAGAAAGGCCCAGGATGCGATTCGCTCCTTCCGCAACTGCTTCAAGTTCGGCAACCCCAACACCATTGTAAAGACAGCCGTGGCCCTTCTCGGCTATCCCGTAGGCAAGTGCCGGGCTCCCTTCAACCAGGTTTCCGCCGAGGGCGTGGAGGCCATCAGGAAGGTGCTGGAGGAAAACAAGGCTCTGGGAATGGCCTAAATCGGAGGCAGATATATGGCAGATAAAAAAATTATCGGCATCACCATGGGGGATCCGGCCAGCATCGGCCCGGAGATCACCATCAAAGCCCTGGCGGATCCCGCTCTCTATGACCGCTGCCGCCCGCTGGTAGTCGGCGACGCGGCCGTTATGGAGGCTGCCCGCCCCATCGTGGGCCGGGAGGATATTCAAATCCATGCCGTGCACCATGTGTCGGAGTGCCTGTTCACCCCGGGGATCATCGATGTCTATGACATGGACATCACGGATCCGGGGCAGCTGGAGCGGGGAAAGGTATCCGCTATTGCCGGAGATGCAGCATTTCAATATGTAAAAAAGGTCATTGAGCTGGCTATGGACGGGAAAATCGATGCCACCGTCACCAACGCCCTGAACAAGGAGGCCATGAACCTGGCCGGACATCACTATTCCGGACACACGGAGATATACGCGGACTTCACCCACACCAGCAAATACACCATGATGCTGGCCCACGAAAATCTGCGGGTGGTACACGTTTCCACCCATGTATCCCTCCGGGAGGCCTGTGACCGGGTGAAGAAAGCCCGTGTCCTGGAGGTCATCGAAATTGCCAACCAGGCCTGCAGGGCTCTAGGGATTGCGCATCCCCGCATCGGCGTGGCGGGATTAAACCCCCACAGCGGCGAGCACGGACTCTTCGGCCGGGAGGAAATCGAGGAGATCTCCCCCGCCATCGAGGCGGCCCGGGCGGAGGGAATTGACGCGGACGGCCCTGTGCCTCCGGATACTGTATTCTCCAAAGCCCGGGGAGGCTGGTACGACATCGTGGTGGCCATGTACCACGACCAGGGGCATATTCCCCTGAAACTGGTAGGCTTTGTATACAATCAGGAGGCCGGAAAATGGGACGCGGTGGCCGGTGTAAACATTACACTGGGACTTCCCATCATACGCGTCTCCGTGGATCACGGCACCGCCTTTGACCAGGCGGGCAAGGGCAGCGCCAGCCCGGCAAGCCTGATCAATGCCATTGACTACGCGATTTTACTGGCAAAAAGCCGGAAAGGGGGGAATACATGATTGTTGATATGTTTTCAAACCTATCCTTTTATTGCCCCATGATCAAAAATCTGGACAAAGGGATTGAGGCTGCCAAAAAGCACTGGGATTCGCCCACAGAGGGGCGCTATGAATTCGAAGGCGGTTTCTTCACCATCATGAAGGGCGTCACCAAGCCCATGGCGGAGGGAACCTTCGAAGCGCACAGAAAATACGTGGACATCCAGATCGTGGTGGAGGGCAGCGAGGACATGGCCTGGGCGCCTTTAAACCAGCTTACGGAGGTCATTCCCTACAGCGAGGAAAAGGACGCCGCCCGGTACGACGGGGCAACGGACCATATCATGCACATAAGCGCCGGCATGTGCTACGTGGCGTTTCCAGATGATGGGCACCGCCCCATACGCCACGTGGACGCGGAACAATCTTACACGAAAATTGTGATGAAGCTGCCTGTATAGGCAGTCGTCCGGCTGTATGGGATAGTTACAGATTCACAATAAAATATACGAAAACAGGAGGGGATTATTTTGAAAGAACTCTATCCATTAAAAGGTGTCGTAACCACCGTTATCACCCCATTTTATGGTGAGAAAAAGGAGATCGACATCGACTGCTTAAAGGCAGAAATTGAAACAGCCATCCAAGGAAAAGTCGCCGGGTTTCTGGTTCCCTGCGTGGCCTCGGAAATCCCATATTTATCATTTGATGAAAAATTGCAGATGGTAAAAGCGGTTGCTGAGGTTGCCCACGGACGGGCGAAGGTCATCACCAGCATCAGCTCTGACATTCCCGAGGAGCGCATCAGGCTGATGAAGCAGTTCCTCGAATACGGCTGTGACGGAATCAACATCGCATTAACCTACACAGATCGGGACACCTTCCTTAAAGATATCGAGATGATTGACAAAGAGAAGCCGCCCTTCCTCATCATGCAGGATGTGGACTTCGGAGGCCCCGGCATCCCTGATGATGTCCTGATTGAAGCCTTTAATCGTTACGAAACAGTAATCGGCACAAAAGTAGAGGTACAGTACAGCGGTCTGAAGTATACCAGACTCCTGAAGGCTACAGAGGGAAGAATGAATATTTCCAGCGGCTGGGGCAACGATCAGCTGATTGAACTTTTGGATCGGGGTGTCCATGCAATTATGCCGTCAGGCCTCTTCTCGTTCTGGGCCAAGGTATATGAGCTCCACACAACCGGCCAGCGGGAAAGGGCCAAAAAGCTTTTCTACGATATGCTACCCGTCATTTCCTTCACAAGGCAGGATCAGGTACTGAACCGCACCTTCCAAAAACGCCTTTTAAAGAAAATGGGAGTATTTAATACCATTGACTCCAGAGAAGATGTAATATTTGACGAATATCACCAGGCATATGCGGAGGAGTTAATGGAGCGCGCAATTTACATAATGAATCATTTAGCGGATTATTAATTCAAAGGAGGTAATTTTATGGCACAGACAAACAACAGTGGCGGCAGCACCACACAACTCAAGCGTGTTTTAGGTTTTGGCGACCTGATGGGCGCTGCGGTAGGACAGATTATCGGAGCCGGCATCATGACGCTGCTCGGATCCACCATGCTTCGAACCGGGCGCTCCCTGCCCCTCGCATTTTTAATTGCATTCGTGATTATTTGCTGTCAGTATCTTCCCCTTGTATTCATCGGAGGAACCGTCCGCGTGCGCGGAGGCAGCTACACTACGGCAGCTATGCTGGCAGGAAAGAATTTCGCCGGAGCGTACAGCATCATTTACCTGTTCAGCAACCTGAGCATCTCCATGTACGCTCTTTCCTTTGCCGAATATCTCATCCCCCTGATGGGCTTCGGCAACGTACAGGTGGTCGCGCTCATCATATTGACCCTGTTCTTCCTGCTCAACTGCTTCGGCATTGACAAATTCGCGATTACACAGAACATCATCGTTGTCCTGCTGGTGGTAGCCCTGGGCCTGCTGGTGGTATTCGGCTTCAAGCACGGCATTGACCCCAATTACTTCGCCGAGGAAACCTGGATGACCGGCGGCGTGCTGGGTCTGTTCCAGGCAGGCGGACTTTTAACCTTTGCCGTCGGCGGCGGTAATGAGATCATCAACCTCTCCGCTGAGGCGAAAAATCCCACCAAGGATATTCCCAAGGTAATGATTATCTCAACCCTGATTGTATCCGCATTATATGGTGTTATCGCATTCGTGGCCGCAGGCGTGCTTCCGCTTGATCAGGTGGCTGGAAAGAACCTTTCCGTAGTGGCCCAGGAAGTGCTTCCCTATGGATTTTACGTGTTCTTTGTAATCTGCGGCGCTGGCTTTGCTCTTATCTCCACGCTGAACGCGAAGTTCGCATGGGCTCCCAAGCCTACCATGCAGGCCTGTGACGACGGCTGGTTCCCGGCAGGGCTGGCGAAGCTTTCCCGCTGGAACACCCCGATTGTTATCCTCACCATCTTATACGCGATTGCCGTGATATGTATCGTAACCGGGCTGAGCATCGATATCATCGGAAATATGTGCCAGATTGCCAACGGCTTTATGAACCTTATGATCAACTGGTATCTGTGCAGGCTGCCTGAGGTTATTCCTGAGGAGTGGAATTCCTCTAAATTCAAGGTAAGCAACACAACCCTGCGCATTATCGCTATGCTGGGTGTTTTGGCATCCGCTTTGAACATCTTCCTCAACGCCAGCGATCTGTCCCCCGTACTGCTTGCTCTGAACGCAATCGTGGTTATAGGCGCTTTCGTTTTCGCAGCTGTCCGCGGCAAGCACGCTAAGGTTGTTGTCAGCTACGAGAAGCTTTAAAAGGAGAATCACTGAATTATGAAATACGACTTTACAACAATTATGGTTCGCAAGGGCAAGGATGCCAGAGCCTATGACGACATTGGCAAACGGCCCGGCTTTGCCCCTGAACCTCCGCAGGAGGGCTTTGATCTCATCCCCATGTGGCTGGCGGATATGAATTTTCCCACGCTCCATACAATCACGGACGCTATGATAGACCGCATCAACGAGCGCCACTTCGGATATTTTGCCCTTCGGAAAGAGTATTTTGACGCGATCATCAACTGGCACGCGACACGCAACGGAGTAACCGGGCTTAAGCCCGAACACATCGGCTATGAAAACAGCGTGCTTGGCGGGCTCCTGACCGCACTTGGCGTATTTTGCTCCAAGGGCGACAACGTTCTGTTTCACAGCCCTACATACGTAGGCTTTACAAAGCATCTGAAAAACAGCGGATACAACCTTGTCCTCAGCCCCTTAAAGCTGGATGAGAACAATGTCTGGCGCATGGATTTCGACGATATGGAGAAGAAAATCGTCGCTAACAAGATACATGCAGCTGTCTTTTGTTCCCCCCACAATCCCTGCGGGCGCGTCTGGGAAAGATGGGAGCTGGAGCGTGCCATGGAAATTTTCAAAAAGCACGATGTGATGGTAATTTCCGACGAAATTTGGTCCGTGTTACAATTTCATTGTGGCTGAATCTCATGT
>CALWRY010000093.1 GCA_944384065.1 uncultured Enterocloster sp.
CACCATCCTTACCGCAGTTGTTAAGAAGGCCGGCGTTACCAAGGAAGGCATCAACGCCGCTATGAAGGCTGCTGCTTCCGAGTCCTTCGGCTACAACGAGGATCCCATCGTATCCTCCGATGTTATCGGCATGCGCTACGGCTCCCTGTTTGACGCAACCCAGACCATGGTTGCGCAGATTGCGGATGATCTGTACGAGGTACAGGTTGTTTCATGGTATGACAATGAGAACTCCTATACCAGCCAGATGGTAAGAACCATCAAGTACTTCGCTGAGCTGGCATAATTAAGCCTGTGTCTCAAGCGGACAGGTTTTGCTGAGATATCGGCGGATTTTTCAGGCAGACTCATGGGGGTCCGGTCGTTAGGACCGGGCCCCTTTGTTATGAGCGCTTATCGCCTGCCGTTTAGGCGCTTGCGCAGGGCAGAGATACGCGCGGCAGAAAGGAGATTATGGATTATGTTAAATAAGAAGACAGTTGACGATCTGAAGGATTTGCAGGGAAAGAAGGTTCTGGTGCGCTGCGACTTCAATGTGCCGCTTAAGGAGGGCGTGATCCAGAACTACAACCGCATTGACGGCGCTATCCCCACCATCAAGAAGCTCTTAGACCAGGGCGCGCGGGTGATTCTGTGCTCCCACTTAGGCAAGCCCAAGGGCCAGCCCCTTCCCGAGATGAGCCTGGCTCCCGTGGCTCCCGCCCTTTCCGAGCGTCTGGGCGTAGAGGTGAAGTTTGCGGATGATCCCCAGGTGACCGGCCCCGAGACCCAGAAGATGGCGGCTGAGCTCAAGGACGGAGAAGTTCTGCTTCTTCAGAATACCCGCTACCGCGTGGAGGAGACCAAGTTTAAGGATGGAGACGCTGCCTCCGAGGGTTATTCCAAGGAGTTGGCCGGCCTCTGCGACGGCATTTTTGTAAACGATGCTTTCGGAACCGCCCACAGGGCCCACTGCTCCAATGTAGGCGTTACCCGCTTCACCAAGGAGAACGTGGTGGGCTATCTGATGGAGAAGGAGATCAAGTTCCTGGGACAGGCAGTGGAGAACCCGGTTCGTCCCTTCGCGGCTATCCTGGGCGGAGCCAAGGTTTCCGACAAGATCAATGTGATCAACAACCTGCTTGACAAGGTAGATACCCTGATCATCGGCGGCGGCATGGCCTACACCTTCTTAAAGGCGCAGGGCCAGGAGATCGGCAACTCCCTGTGCGAGGAGGACAAGCTGGACTATGCGCTGGAGATGATTAAGAAGGCTGAGGACAAGGGCGTGAAGCTGCTTCTTCCCGTGGACCATGTGGAGGGCAAGGAGTTCTCCAACGATACCGAGCGCAAGGTGGTGGACGTCATCGAGGCCGGCTGGTCCGGATTTGACATTGGCCCCAAGACCATTGAGCTGTATAAGAAGGCCCTGGAGGGCGTCAAGACCGTTGTGTGGAACGGACCCATGGGCGTGTTTGAGTTCTCCAATTTTGCCGAGGGAACCCTGGAGATCTGCCGTGCGGTTGCGGCTCTTGCGGACGCGACCACAGTGATCGGCGGCGGCGATTCTGTAAATGCGGTTAAGAGACTGGGCTTTGCGGACAAGATGACCCATATCTCCACCGGCGGCGGCGCTTCCCTTGAGTTTTTGGAGGGCAAGGAGCTTCCCGGTGTTGCTGCGGCTGACAATAAGGACTGATTCCAAAGGAGAGAATAGAGATGGCGAGAAGAAAAATTATCGCGGGAAACTGGAAGATGAATATGACTCCCTCCCAGGCGCTGGCCCTGGTGGAGGAGTTAAAGCCCCTGGTGGGAAATGACGCGGTGGACGTGGTGTTCTGCGTTCCGGCCATTGACATCGTTCCGGTGGTAGAGGCTGTGAAGGGCACCAACATCCAGGTGGGAGCCGAGAATATGTATTTTGAGGAGAAGGGAGCCTACACCGGCGAGATCGCCCCGGCTATGCTGACGGACGCCGGCGTGAAGTACGTGATTTTAGGCCACTCCGAGAGAAGAGAGTACTTTAAGGAGACAGATGCGGATATCAATAAGAAGGTGCTGAAGGCATTTGAGCACGGCATCACCCCCATTATCTGCTGCGGCGAGTCCCTGACCCAGAGGGAGCAGGGCATCACCATCGATTGGGTGCGCCAGCAGATCAAGATCGCCTTCCAGCAGGTGAGCGCGGACCAGGCCAAGACCGCTGTGATTGCCTACGAGCCCATCTGGGCTATCGGAACCGGCAAGGTGGCCACTGCGGATCAGGCCCAGGAGGTGTGCGGCGCTATCCGCGCGTGCATCCGTGAGATCTACGATGAGGCTACGGCAGAGGCCATCCGCATCCAGTACGGCGGATCCGTATCCGGCGCCTCCGCTCCGGAGCTCTTCGCCCAGCCGGATATCGACGGCGGCCTTGTGGGCGGCGCTTCCCTGAAAGCAGACTTCGGAAAGATCGTAAACTACGACAAATAACCATTCAGCTTTGCCCTGCGGCCGAAAGTGAGGCGGCAGGGCCTTTTAAAGGAGACAAGAAAAATATGAGCAAGAAACCAACCGTATTGATGATCCTGGACGGATACGGCCTGAACGACAACTGTGAGCACAACGCGGTATGTGAGGGAAAAACTCCCATTATGGACCAGCTGATGAGCCAGTGCCCCTTTGTGAAGGGCAATGCCAGCGGCATGGCGGTGGGACTTCCCGAGGGACAGATGGGAAACTCCGAGGTTGGCCATCTGAACATGGGCGCGGGCCGGGTGGTGTATCAGGAGCTGACCCGCATCACCAAGTCCATTCAGGACGGGGATTTCTTTGAGATCCCGGAGTTTTTGACCGCTGTGGAGAACTGCAGGAAGAATGACTCCGCCCTTCACCTCTTCGGACTGGTGTCCGACGGCGGCGTTCACAGCCACAACACCCATATTTACGGGCTCCTTGAGCTGGCTAAGAGAAACGGCCTTAAGAAGGTGTATGTGCACTGCTTCCTGGACGGCCGCGACACCCCGCCGGAGTCCGGCAAGGACTTTGTGGCTCAGCTTGAGGAGAAGATGGCGGAGATCGGCGTGGGCCAGGTGGCCTCCGTTATGGGACGCTATTACGCCATGGATCGGGACAAGAGATGGGATCGCGTGGAGCTGGCCTACAAAGCCCTGACAAAGGGCGAGGGAAAGACCGCAGAGAGCGCCACCGCTGGCATCCAGGCTTCCTATGAGGACGGCAAGGCGGATGAATTTGTCATCCCCTTCGTGGTCACAGAGAATGGAAAGCCCAGGGCTGTGATCCAGGATAAGGATTCCGTGATCTTCTATAACTTCCGTCCGGACCGTGCCCGGGAGATCACCCATGCATTCTGCGATGACACATTCGACGGATTTGCCAGGGAAAAGAAGCTGGATCTGGTGTACGTGTGCTTCACGGATTACGATGAGACCATTACGAATAAGCTGGTGGCATTTAAGAAGGAGAGCATTACCAACACCTTCGGCGAGTATCTGGCGGCCCACGGCAAGACCCAGGTGCGCATTGCGGAGACAGAGAAATACGCCCATGTGACCTTCTTCTTCAACGGCGGCGTGGAGGAGCCCAACCCGGGCGAGGACCGGATCCTGGTTCCCTCCCCCAAGGATGTGGCCACCTACGATTTAAAGCCCCAGATGAGCGCCTACGGCGTGTGCGACAAACTGGTGGAGGCTATCAAGTCCGGCAAGTATGATGTGATTATCATCAACTTCGCCAACCCGGATATGGTGGGCCACACCGGCGTGGAGGCGGCGGCCATCAAGGCCATCGAGACCGTGGACGAGTGCGTGGGCCGGGCCGTGGACGCCCTCAAGGAAGCGGACGGCGTGATGTTCATCTGCGCGGATCATGGAAATGCAGAGCAGCTGGTGGACTACGAGACCGGCGAGCCCTTTACCGCCCACACAACCAATCCCGTTCCCTTCATCCTGGTGAACGCGGATCCCTCTTACAAGCTGCGGGAGGGCGGCGCCCTCTGCGACATCGTGCCCACGCTGATTGAGCTCATGGGCATGGAGCAGCCGAAGGAGATGACGGGCAAATCCCTGCTGGTGAAAGGCTGACAAGAAGCGGCGGGAAAAACGCCTGGGAAATTGATAGTTGCCTGACGGACGCCTGTCAGGAAGAGGATAGGCTCAGATGACAATTTGTCATTTGAGTCTTTTCTTTTTGCCGGAAATAGGCTACAATGGAATGCAGCTGACACTCTGCCCAAAATGGGGGGCAGGAAGGCCGGCGGATATTTTTTGCGAAGGGTACTGCACATATGAAGACGAGGAAACTGCTGAAAAGCTTTTTGCCATATTATGGGAAGTATAAAAATATTTTATTTCTTGACCTGTTCTGCGCAGCGCTCACCACAGTGGGAGAGCTGGTTCTGCCGCTGATGCTGCGCTATCTGACCAACCAGGGCATGGAGGATCTGTCCGTGATCACGGTGGGGGTGGTGCTTCGCATCGGCGGACTGTATCTGCTGCTGCGGCTCATTGACTCCCTGGCAGCCTATTACATGGCCTACACCGGCCATCTGATGGGCGTTTATATTGAGACGGATATGCGGCAGGACGCTTTTGAACACCTGCAGATGCTCTCTGACAGCTATTACAGCAGCACAAAGGTGGGGCAGATTATGTCCCGGATCACCAGCGATCTTTTTGATGTGACGGAGTTTGCCCACCACTGCCCGGAGGAGTTTTTCATCGCGGCCTTAAAGGGAGCGGTGTCCTTTGTGATTCTGTCCGGCATCAATCTGGAGCTGACCCTGCTCATCTTCCTCATGATCCCCGTCATGATCGTGTCCTGCACCTGGTTCAACATGAAGGTAAAGGAAGCCTTCCGGAAACAGAGAAATCAGATCGGGGAGCTGAACGCCCAGATCGAGGACACCCTTCTGGGAAACCGGGTGGTGCGGGCTTTTGCCAATGAGCCGGTGGAGATCGCCAAGTTCGGGAAGGGAAACCAGGCCTTTATGGAGATCAAGAAGCATACCTACCGGTATATGGCGGCCTTCCAGATCACAACCCGCTCCTTTGACGGGCTGATGTATCTGCTTGTCATTGTGGCGGGCGGCTTGTTTATGATGCGGGGAAGGATTGCACCCGGAGATCTGGTGGCCTACACCATGTATGTGACCACCCTCCTCACCACCATTCGCCGGATCATCGAGTTCGCGGAGCAGTTCCAGCGGGGCATGACGGGAATTGAGCGCTTCCAGGAGATTATGGATGTGGCGCCGGATATCCGGGACAAGAAGGGGGCCAGGGAGCTGGATCAGGTGAAGGGATCCCTTGATTTTGAACATGTGAGCTTTGAGTATCCGGACGATCACACGCCGGTGCTAAAGGACATCAATCTCCATGTAAGGCCGGGAGAGAAGATCGCCCTGGTAGGGCCTTCCGGCGGCGGAAAGACCACGCTCTGCAACCTGGTTCCCCGGTTTTACGATGTCACGGAGGGCAGTGTGCGGGTGGACGGAGAAGATGTCCGGGATCTGACGCTTAAGAGCCTGCGCTCCCACATCGGGGTAGTCCAGCAGGATGTGTATTTATTTTCCGGAACCGTGTATGACAACATTGCCTATGGGCGGCCCGGGGCATCCCGGGAGGAGGTGGAGGAGGCGGCCCGCCTGGCGGGAGCCCACGAGTTTATCAAGGAGCTCTCCCAGGGCTATGACACCTATGTGGGAGAGCGGGGCGTGAAGCTCTCCGGCGGACAGAAGCAGAGAATCAGCATTGCCCGGGTATTTCTCAAAAATCCGGCTATACTCATACTGGACGAGGCCACCTCTGCCCTGGACAATGAGAGCGAGTATCTGGTGAGCCAGTCTCTGGAGCGGCTGGCGGCAGGCCGGACCACCATCACCATTGCCCACCGCCTCACCACGATTCAGGGGGCGGACCGGATCCTGGTGCTGTCGGGAAATGAGATTGTGGAGCAGGGCAGCCACAGGGAGCTCCTTGAGAAAAAGGGCATGTATTATCAGCTGTATGCCGTGGCAAACCGGCTGAATCAGGGAATATCATTAAATAAAGGAGAACAGCAGGAATGAAGATAGCGGTAGTTGTTGACAGCAACAGCGGGGTGACCCAGGCGGAGGCAGAGAGACTGGGCCTTTTTGTGCTGCCCATGCCCTTTATGATAGACGGCCAGATTTATCTGGAGGGGGTGGATCTGACCCAGGAGGAATTTTACCGGAGGATGGAGGCCGGGGCGGATATCACCACCTCACAGCCCACGCCGGAGAGCGTGACAACGCTGTGGGACAGGCTCCTGGGGGAGTACGACCAGGTGGTCCACATCCCCATGTCCAGCGGTCTCAGCGGATCCTGCCAGACAGCCATGGTTCTGGCCCAGGACTATGAAAACCGCGTGTGGGTGGTGGACAACCACAGGATATCCGTGACCCAGCGGCAGTCTGCCCTGGAGGCCAGGGATCTGGCCGCGAAGGGGTATTCGGGGCAGGAGATCAGGGAGATACTGGAGCGGTCCGGAGGGGACAGCATTATCTATATCACGGTGGACACCCTAAAGTACTTGAAAAAGGGCGGCCGCATCACGCCGGCTGCCGCAGCGCTGGGAACCCTGCTGCGGATCAAGCCGGTCCTCCAGATTGCGGGGGAGAAGCTGGACGCATTCTCCAAGGTGCGGACCATGAAGCAGGCCAAGACCGCCATGCTGACGGCCCTAGCCAAGGATCTTGCGGGCTTTCTGGGGGATCCTGATGGGACAGACAGCTATTTTCAGGTGGCCCACACCTGCAATGACGCTATGGCCCGGGAGATGAAGGAGACGCTTGCGCAGCTGTACCCGGGAAAACCTGTGGTGGCTGCGCCTCTGTCCTTAAGCATTGCCTGCCACATCGGGCCGGGATCCCTGGCCGTGGCCTGTACCCGGCAGCTGAAGGAGCTGGCGTAGGTGCGCCTGTCCGGCGGCAGGTCATGTGGGAAGGCGGCCGGGCGGCAGGTCATGGTGCAGGCGGTCCGGCGGCGGGCCATGGGGCAGGCGGCCAGCGGCAGGTCCTGCAGGGCAGGCGGAGCGGCAGACCGGGCGTGCGGGGACGCAGTTCTGAGGGAAAGGAGGAAGGAAAATGGCAGGTACAGCGGGAAAATTCCTGCGGGGGCTTAAGGCCCGGGGGATGAGCATGACAGCCCTGATTGCGCTCAGCATCATTGCCGCGGCGGTGGTTCCTCTGTTTCTGCTGACGGCGCTCATGCTGCAGTCCTTCAGCCAGACCCAGCTGGACGCCCGGGGAATCGACATCCAGAATCAGTGTATGATTCTCAGCAGCCGGATGAGCCGTTCCGGCTATCTGACTGCGGAGCAGAAAAATAATGTGGCATTGGACAGCCAGATGCAGTCCATTGCGGATGTGTACAATGGCCGGATCGTGATTGTGGGAAGCAATTTTAAGATTGTCACGGACACCTTTAACCTTGCGGTTGGGAAATATTATATTTCCCCGGAGGTGCTGCGGTGCTTTAACGGGGAGAGCAGCAGCGCCTATAACCGGGAGATGCAGTATTTTTCCAATGCCCTGCCCATCTACGATGCGGCGGACGGGACCACCGTGCAGGGGGTTATGATGGCCACCTATTCCACGGAGAATATTGTCTCCCAGGCAGACCGGATTTGGGGAAGCGTCAGCCTGCTTTTAGCCTGCATTATCGCGGTGGTGGTTATTTTTGCCGTGCTGGCAGCCCGTCTGCTGATGCAGCCCTTAAAGAGGCTGCAGAGGGCCTTTGACCAGGCGGCCCTGGGCAATCTGGACGCGGATATCATGGTGGATACATACGGGGACACCCGGCGCCTGGCCCAGTCTGTACAGAAGTCCCTGGGGAAGCTGCGGGCCGTGGATCAGTCCAGGCAGGAATTTGTGTCCAATGTGTCCCATGAGCTGAAGACGCCCATCACCTCCATACGGGTGCTGGCGGACTCCCTGATGAGCATGGACGAGGCGCCGGTGGAGCTGTACCGGGAGTTTATGCAGGATATTTCCGATGAGATTGACCGGGAGAACCAGATTATTGATGACCTGCTTCTGCTGGTGCGGATGGATAAGTCAGCGGACAGCCAGATGAAGGTGGAGCAGACCAATATCAACGAGGAGATGGAGATGGTGCTGAAGCGCCTGCGGCCCATCGCCAAGCGGGGAAATGTGGAGCTGACCTTTGAGAGCTTCCGTGAGGTGACGGCGGATGTGGATCGGACGAAGCTTTCCCTGGCTGTCACCAACCTGGTGGAGAACGCTATCAAGTACAATGTGGATTCGGGCTGGGTCCGGGTGAGCCTGGACGCGGACCACAAGTATTTTTACATCAAGGTGGCGGATTCGGGAATCGGCATTCCTGAGGATGCGCTGGACCATATTTTTGAGCGCTTCTTCCGGGTGGACAAGGCCCGGTCCCGGGAGGTGGGAGGCACAGGCCTGGGGCTTGCCATCACCAAGAACGTGATACAGATGCACCACGGCGTAATTGATGTGGAGAGCACGCCGGGGGAGGGAACCACCTTCAGCGTGCGGATTCCCCTCAATTATGTATCGGGACAGGAGGTGAGGCGATGAGAGAGCGGCTTTTGCGGATTTGGAGGCGCTGGCAGAGGACGCGGATCCCGGCCTGCCTCTTGAGGAGGCGCTGTCTCCTGGCCTGTGCGCTGGCGGCTCTTGCGGCCTGCGTTCTTGGCGGGTGCTCGGAGCGCCAGGAGGAGCCTGCACCTCTGGCCAGGGGACAGTATAATGTGTATTATTTAAATGCGTCGATGACGGAGCTGGTCTCCCAGGTTTATGAGACCCAGGAGACGGACCCGGCCCTTCTGGTGGAGGAGCTGATGAGCCAGTTCCTCACGGTCCCCAGCGACTTAGACTGCCAGCGGGTTCTGAGCGAGAACGTGGCCTACCAGGGCGCCAAGCAGGAGGAGCAGGTGCTGTACCTGTATTTCGACCTGAACTATTCCAGCATGAAGGCGCCTCAGGAGATTCTCTGCCGGGCGGCCCTGACCCGGATGCTGACCCAGGTAGAGGGCATCGAGTATGTGTCCATCTACTGCGGGGACCAGCCCCTTATGGACCGGCAGGGCAATCCGGTGGGCGTGATGGCGGCGGGGGATTTTATTCTCAGCACCAGCAATGTGAACGAATACGAGAAAACAGAGCTTCTTCTGTATTTTGCGGATGAGACGGGGAGCTTTTTGGTGCCGGAGCGCCGGGAGGTGGTGCACAGCATGAATACCTCTCTGGCCCAACTCATTGTGGAGCAGCTGATTGCGGGACCGGCCCAGGCGGGCAGCTTTCCCACGCTGCCGCCGGACTGCAAGATACTCAGCCTGTCCGTGACGGACAATGTGTGTTACATTAATTTTGACAGCGCTTTTTTGAACACTGCCCTGCCGGTGAGCGAGTACATCCCCATCTACTCGATTGTGGATTCCCTGACCGGGGTGGGGACTGTGACGCGGGTGCAGATTATGGTGAATGGCTCCCAGGATGTGATGTTCCGGGACGTGGTCTCCCTGAACACTACCTTTGAGAGAAACGCGGACTACATCAGACAGTAAACATTTTACAACAGTTCAGACGGAGGATATCTATTTGAAACGGCCCCTTGTGGTATTTGCAGCGGGATTCGTACTTGGAGAGGTGCTTGCCCTGCGGTATCAAAGGTTTTGGCCGGTGATTCTGTTTCTGCTCATGACGGCAGGGGCAGGAGGCTTTGGCGTGCCTGTGAAATGGGGGCGGCGTCTGGGCCTTCTGTTTCTGGCGTCTTTTTTTGCCTTCGGAGTCCTGGGATTTGCGCGGGGACAGGGGGTGAAGGAGCGCTTGGACCGGGAGCAGGAGCGGGCGGCCATTTTTTCAGAGGCAAGGCCTGCGGCAGAGGGGCGTATTGTCAGGCTGGACGAGAAGGAGGACGCCTGGAGCTTTTATCTGGCGGATGTGCAGGCGGAGGCGGGAAACCGGCGGGAGGAGTTTGAGCGGATATGGGTGTATATGAAAAAAGAAGAGGCTCCTGGGGCAAAGGAGCCGGGGGAAGATTTGGCGGCGGGGAAATGGGTGCGCATCCGGGGCAGCCTGGAGCCCATTGAGGGGCCGAGAAATCCCGGGGAGTTTTCCTTCGCGGAATATTACCGCTCCAAGGGAGTGTCGGTGCGGCTGTTTGGGGACAGGATTTTGGAGTGTACGGGGGAGGCCTATCCCTATGATTCGTTTCTGGCAGAGGTGAAGCGCCGCTGCGGGGCCGTGCTGGATGCGGTCTGCGAGCCGGAGGACGCCATGCTTTTTAAGGCCATGCTGCTGGGAGATATGGACTCGATGGAGCCGGAGATTGAGGAGATGTACCAGAAGAACGGCATTTCCCATCTGCTGGCCATCAGCGGGCAGCACTTGACCATCATCGGCGGGGGCCTGTACCTGGTGCTTAGGAGGCTGGGCATGGGATTTCGGGGCTCGGCCATTCTGGGCGGGATGCTGGTGGCCAGCTATGGAATTCTCACGGGAAGCTCGGGGTCCGCCATGCGGGCGGTGATCATGGTGCTCTGCCTGTGGGCGGCGGCTTGGGCGGGGAGAACCTATGATTCCATGTCGGCCCTGGGGCTGGCGGCCATTTTCCTTTTGTGGGGGGATCCCTATCTTTTGACGCAGAGCGGCTTTCAGCTCTCCTTCGGCGCGGTGCTTGCCATCAGCGGGCTGTCGGCCTGGCTGGGGCCTGCCCTGGGACTTAAGAAGGTGTGGGAGAGCACGCTGCTGATCAGCATCTGCGTGCAGCTTGCGATTACGCCGCTGGTGGTTTGGCAGTATTATACGCTTCCCCTCTACGGAATTTTCCTCAACCTGCTGGTGGCGCCTGCAGCGCCCATGCTTATGTATTCCGGCCTTTTGATCCTGGGGCTGGGGAGCTTTTCCACGGCGGCTGGGCGCTTGGCGGCGGGGAGCGGCCACTATATTCTGGCGTACTATGACTGGCTGTGCCGGCTGATAGAGGAGCTGCCGGGATACAGCCTGGTGATGGGAAGGCCGTCCATGGGGCAGATCGGGGGATACTGGCTGGCGGCAGGGCTGTGGGTCCTGGGGATGGTGTGGCTTGGGGGGAGGAGACGGGAAAAGGAAAATGCGGGGGGCCGCAGCGCGGTCCGCCTGGCGGGGCTGTTCGCGGGATACGCCCTGGCCTTTCTCGTGCTGCTTCCCAGGCCGGAGGCGGGGCTCTCTGTGTACGGCCTGGATGTGGGGCAGGGGGATGGCTTTGTCCTCCGGACAGGCGGCTTTACCGTGCTGGTGGACGGAGGGAGCAGCAGCGATACGGGCATGGGGGAAAATGTGCTGGAGCCTTTTCTGAAAAGCCAGGGGGTTACGTCCATTGACTGCGCCATCGTGAGCCATGGAGACGGGGACCACATTAGCGGCCTGCAGCATCTGCTGGAGGAATCGGAGGAGATTCAGGTTCGGAATCTTGTCCTGCCCGCAGGCTGCGCAGGGGACAGCGTGTATGGGGAGCTGGCGGCCCTGGGAGAGGCGCGGGGGGCGGCAGTGTGGAGCATGGGCCCCGGCGAAAGGATCCGGCTGGGGGAGCTGGAGCTCGTCTGTCTGTATGGGGGCGGGGACGCAGAAAAGGACGATGATGCAGAAAGGGATGGAAGCACAGAGAAAGACAGCGAAGGCAGACTGCCGGAGGGCGCTTCGGAGGACAGGAATGCCCATTCGCTGGTGATATGTGCAGATTTTGGTGGATTTCACATGCTTTT
>CALWRY010000094.1 GCA_944384065.1 uncultured Enterocloster sp.
GCATTTCCCTGGATGAGGCCTGCCAGATGCGTCTTTCCGCCCTGGCGCAGTGGGTGGACGGCGTGCCGGCCTCCCTGCCGGAGGAGATGCGCCCCATGGCGGAGCGCATCTGCGAGTCCTTCCGGACTGTGGCCAGGCGGCTTTTGGAGCTGGGGCTGGGTTATCTCTCCCTGGACCGAGCGGCCTCCACCCTCTCCACCGGAGAGCGGCAGCGGATGCAGCTGGCCCGGGCCGTGCGCAACCGGACCACCGGGGTGCTCTATGTGCTGGACGAGCCATCCATCGGCCTGCATCCCGCGAACATTGTGGGCCTGGTTCGGGTGATGCGGGATTTAGTGGCGGATGGAAATTCCGTCCTTTTGGTGGATCATGACACCCAGATTCTGGCCCAGGCGGACTGGCTTATCGAGATGGGGCCCCAGGCCGGAGCCGACGGCGGCCAGGTTATCGCCCAGGGGACCATTGGGGAGATTGAGCGAAATGAGAATTCGCTGATTGGGCCGTATCTCTCGGGGCAGGCGCAGGTGCGCCGGATGCAGGCGGAAAGCGCCGGAACCCTGGAGGACCTGTTTTCCCAAGGAGCCATCCATCTCTCCACCGGTGCCATCCACACGGTTAAGCCCCTTGCGGTGGACATCCCCAAGGGGAAGCTCACCGCTGTCACCGGGGTATCGGGCTCAGGAAAAACTACGCTGATTCTGGAGAGCCTGGTTCCCGGCCTGGAGGCGGCCATCGAGGGGAGAGCGCTTCCGGAGCATGTGAAATCCGTTCAGGCCGGCGGCATCCGCCGGGTAAAGCTCATTGACGCCACGCCCATCGGCATCAATGTCCGCTCTACAGTGGCCACCTATGCCAATGTGCACGATGAGCTGCGCAAGGTTTTTGGGCGACTTCCGGAGGCAAAGGAGCGGGGATTTAAGGCAGGAGATTTTTCCTATAATACGGGAAAGCTGCGCTGCCCCTTATGTGATGGAACCGGGGTTATCAGCCTGGATGTGCAGTTTCTGCCGGATGTGGAGGTGCCCTGCCCGGACTGCAGGGGCTCCCGCTACGGAAAAGAGGCGGAGGCCGTGATCTACCGAAATAAAGCCGGGGAAAGCTGCAGCCTTTCCCAGCTCATGGCCATGGATATTCACCGGGCGCGAAGGGCCTGCCGGGATTTAAAGACAGTGGACCAGCGGCTTGCGGTCTTAGAAAAGCTGGGCCTCGGATACTTGACCCTGGGGGAGGAGACGCCCAGCCTTTCCGGCGGGGAGGCCCAGCGGCTGAAGCTTGCCAGCGAGATGGGAAGGGGCCAGTCCGACACGGTCTTTGTCTTTGACGAGCCCACCATCGGCCTTCATCCCCTGGACGTGCAGACCCTTCTGGGAGTATTTCAGACCCTGATTGACGCCGGGGCCACAGTGATTGTGATTGAGCACGATTTGGATGTAATCCGGAATGCGGACTATATCATCGACATGGGCCCCGGCGGCGGCGAGGAGGGCGGCCGGATTGTGGCGGCGGGAACGCCAAAGGAGATTGCAGCAGCGGAGGCGAGCGCTACGGGGCGGTTTTTGCGGCAGCCCGGATGAACCGCCCGGCTATTCCTTCACGTCCACAAAAATCGGCGATGACCAGGCGGCGTTCCCGTTGCTCTGGAGCACCTTCACCCAGTAGGCGTGCGCACCCGGCTCGGCGGGAAGCTCACGGCTCACATCCAGGCGGCTGTGGGCGGTGTACTCCTCTTCGGGGATTTCCTCAAAGGCGGTCTCCATCTCAAGCTTTAAGTTCAGCCCGCCCATCTCCTTTGCAAAGCCGTGCTCTAAAATCTCCTGATAGGAGGCCTCGGCAGTGCCGGCCTTGGAGCTGAATTTGATGACGGTGTCAGAGTCCGCCTCCAGCGTGAGGATTAATCCGTCGTAATCCCCGGAGGTGGAGGAGGTGAACTTGATGTATTTGTCGGACTGGATGACAATGCCCTGGTCGATGCGGTCAAAGGCGTATTTCTCCGCAGCCACAATCTTTCCGTTCTGCACATAGAGGATGCCGTCCCACTTGCGGGATTTGCCACGGCCCCGGTAGACCACGCCGCTCCAGCGGATGCGGATGCGGCGGCTGTCCCGCTTTAAGCACTCACCGGAGAGAAGCTTTTTATCCCAGTCGTAAACCTCATAGCCCTCGATGGGGAAGCTCCCCGCGGCCTTGATGGAGAGGAGCGGCGCGCCGCTTACGGTTCCCTCATCTCCCATGAATAAGCTGCCGATACGGGTATCCAGATAAATCCGGTCAAAGGTGGAGGCGTAGCAGTGGCGGGCCCGTATGGCGTCCCAGACGGCCCGCTTTGTCAGGGCATCCGCGAAGACGCCGGTAAAGCCGTTTGCCACATCAAAGGCTCCGGATGCGGATTTGCCGTGGCCGCTTAAGGGGTAGGAGAGGCCGGGGCGGCAGGTGTGGTCGTCGCTGGCCGCGATAAAGCCCACTTTCATCCGCCGCCTCATGGCGTCAAAGGCAAACCACTCAAAGGTGCCGTGGTGGGAATGAATTTCAATAACGCTGGAAAATGCCGGATTAAAGTAATCCAGATTTCCGTACCGTCCGCCGATGTGCGGGATTAAGAGCACATCCTCTCTGCCGGCAAGCTTCTCGTGGAGCTCGGGGATGGGATTGGCATTGTTCTTGTTGTCAACCGTGGTGGCGGTCCAGTTGCTGCTGGGATAGAAATCCTCGCTGTCATTTAAGAAATAGACATTGTGGTCGCCGCCCTGAGGGGTTGTGCCGGACCATTCATAGCCCAGATAGACGAGAAATTTGCCCTCCTCATCATATTTCCTTGTGTAATCCCGAATGTCCTGCCAGGTCTCATCGCTGACCTCAAAATCATTTCCCTGCCAGCCCGTAAAATCGATGCAGGCCTTGTCCCTGGCGAAGGAATAGTAGTCATCCAGCATGCCGGTTCCCACGGTCTGGCGGGTCTGGCCGTGCATATCGCCCCAGAAGAGGCGGCGGGCACTGCCGGCGGGGGCACAGAGGGAGGCATTGCTCAAAGCAAAATATCCCCGGGCCTTGTCGTTTATGGTCAGGTTCCAGAAGCCCTCATCCAGGATGCGGCAGCCCGGGATGCGGATGACGCCCTCGGTGCCCTCGGGAAATTCCACCTGGGAGGGAATGCCCTCGGTGCGCATGCCAGGCACCGCAAGGTCAATGGTTCCGCTGTAGCGGCCGGTTGGATTTCCAAATTCGTCCAGGGCCCGGATGGCGATGTCAAAGGGCTCGCCCACGGCTACGGCTCCGGGCACAATGGCCTGAATCTCGTGATGGCAGGAGGGCACGATTTTCACCTTCAGCCGTTCCGGCATCTCCTCGTAGCGGGCTGTGCCGCAGGGATCAAGAAACACCCGGAATTCGTGCTCCCGCTCGCAGAAGGACTGTGCCCGCATCCCTAAGCTTCCCTGGGAGGTATCGCCCAGGACCACCTTAATCTGGTCGCCCTTTTTGATGTAGCCGCCGTTTACGTCGATGAGGATGCTGTTGCCGAAGGAGCGGACAAACTTGGCGTAGCGGGCAGTAACCCGGCACTGGCCGGTGGTGGATACCGTGGTGTAGCCGGGCATGTCCGGCTCGTCAAACTGGGGGGAATCCCAATCGCTGACGCTCTTCCAGGCGATGACCATAGTGCCGCCGTCGTCAATGCCGTACTCCCCGGCGGTGAAGGTGATGGTC
This sequence comes from uncultured Enterocloster sp., assembly GCA_944384065.1. GTDB lineage: Bacteria > Bacillota > Clostridia > Lachnospirales > Lachnospiraceae > Enterocloster. Next base: position 3,703 of record CALWRY010000094.1, read on the forward strand.
CAGGTGGAAAATTCCCCGGCGGTTACGTCCGTCTCTGGGGACAGGGCGATGGTGCCCATATACTCTTTGTTCAGTCTCATAGATGGAACCTCCTGTTAAAATAGTAGTGTATGGCAGCATGGTGTGCTGACGCGTCATCAGATGAAGAGGAAGGCAAGGCCGATGACTGCCAGCAGGATGCAGTAGGGAGCGGTCAGTATCATGGATTTCATGGGGTTGACCTCCCGGTGCAGCAGGGAGGACACCAGTCCGGCGATGACAAAGGTGTTTAGGTCTGCCGGGGGAAGTCCCTGGCCGGCGGCAGCCAGATGGGAGCTGGCCACAGCCGCATAGACGTCGCTGACACCGGTAGCCATCCAGGCAGGGCCAAGGATGGGGAGCAGGGTGGTCTGGGTGGTACTCTGAGCGCCTACCAGCATGCCTCCCAGAATCAGGGAACCGGCGCCGCCCAGCTTTAATGCCACGGCGCTTAGGCCTGCCGCCCATTCGGAAATGACCTCAATCTGCCCGCCAGCCCGGAAGGCACCCAGGAAGAAGCCGGCAAAAATTTGAATCAGAACGCTTACCCGGATGGTGCGCATAGATTTTGCCAGGTCCGGCCCCAGATTCTGGCGGAGCTTGGGAGTGATGGCGATGGCCACCACAATGGCCACAAACAGAGCCATTACGAGGTTGTTGGTTATCTGTCCGATGACAGGCAGAGCGCTTAAGGATGCGTAGAGATTGGAGCCGCCTACAGGAACTGCCTGCATGAGAACCTTGGTCACATCGAGGGAAATGCCGGGGATGCTGTTTAAGGCCACAAGAAGGATGAGCACCATGAGGGGAATCAGGTTCCTCCACTCTCTTTTCAGGATGGCAGAGGCTTTTTCCTTGGGAATCAGATGCTGCGGCATCTGATATTTATTTCCAATGTATACCTTACAGACGAAAATACAGGTGAGAACAAAGGCTGCTCCTACGGTCAGATAGCTGATTTGGAGCACCTTGTCTGTGGGAATGCCCAGGATAGAGCAGGCCACATTGATGGCGTTCGAGATAGGCGGCATGATAGCGCCCAGAGAGCCTCCGGTCACGATGATGGCACAGTTCATGTCCGGGTCCAGCCCCATATCATCCATAGCCGGTACCACCAGCATGCCGATAACGGCGCCTACGGCAGCCACTGTGCCTACCAGGGAGCCGCCCAGACACATGGCGATGAGAATAGAGAGAACGAGGCCCTGCGGCGTGTGGCCGAACACGGCGCGGAGCACATTCAGCACCGTATCCATTGCTCCGGATTTCACCTGCAGAGCAGAAAAAATTGAGCCAAAGATGACAATGAAAATGATGAAGGCCACTTGATTTAAGCCGGTGAGCCAGGCCTGCGCCCACACGACAGGATTGTAAACTCCGCCTAAGAGCAGAGCGAGAACGCCGGTGCCGATAAATGCCGCAATCAGATTGCCTCCGATGAGCGGAACCTTTTTTACCGCGCTTACCAGCATGAGAAAGAGCACGGGAATAATAACAATAATCATGTTTGTCCCTCCTAAGTATGATGTATACAGCTGTCCAGGACGATTTTGGTCTCGGGCCCTGTTTCCTGATGCCCTGGATTGTTATGTCTGAATTATAAAGTGGGAATTTAGGAATGTAAAGTGATAAAGTTGACATGCAGTATAACAAAAATGGAATAGCAGAGCTTGCACCTGCCGGGATTTTGTGCTACTATCGGGGCAAATGCAAAGCAGGCAGCCATCCGGCGGCTGCTGGAAGGAAAGGAACCTGTGAAGGAGGGGAATATATGAATTTTCAGACCCTGCACACATTTTATACGATTGCCCGCTGCGAGAAGCTGACAGCGGCTGCGAAGCAGCTGAATGTGACACAGCCGGCTCTCTCACGCATGGTGCGCCAGCTGGAGGAGGAGGTGGGAGTCCCCCTCTTTTACCACGGGCGCAACCGGATTGGATTGAATGCCAACGGGGAGAAATTTCTGCAGATGGCGGAGCGCGTTCTGAGGCTGTATGACAACTGCGTGAAGGAAATTCGGGAGGACAATGAGGAATTTTCCCGCACCCTGACCATTGCGCTCAGCGCGGCGGGAAGCTCGCTTCCCTATCTGATTCACAGGTTTAAGGAACGGCACCCGGAGGCATGGTTTGTATTAAAGGGCTATAATCATGCCCGAATGGACCCGGAGGTGCAGTTTTGCTTTTTCTGCACGATTTTCCCCTCAAAGGATGAGGAGGCGGTGTGCCTGGCGAAGGAGCCCCTCTATGTCACAGCCAGCGCGGCTGGACCTCTGGCCGGCCAGGAGAGCGTAGCCTTATCGGAGCTCTCCTCCGGGAGCTTTCTCTTTGCCGACGCCGACAACGATATGCAGGAGATCCAGATGTATTACTGCAGGAAGGCGGGATTTACGCCGGACATGGACAATGTGATTGAGAGGCAGAATATTTTGATGATGCTTTTGGAGCTGGGGGAGGGCGTCTCTCTCCTGCCGAAGATTAATAATCCCAATCTGGTGCAGCTGCCGGTGCGGGACATTTCCTGCAGCCGGCTGATTTATATGAAGCGGAATCCACAGGTGTATGAGACCCAGCTGGCCAGACAGTTCGAGGCCTTCTGCCGGCAGTTTTTTGCGGAGGAAGAAGAAATCCGCCGCCTGAACTATTACAAATAAAAAGGGAGCAGAAATTGCTATGAAATATCAGATTATGGACGGCACAGTCAGCCTGGGCGGGAAAACGGTGCTGTCCCATATTGATTTTGAAATTCAGGGCACGGAAAGGATTGCTCTGGTGGGGAAAAACGGCGCGGGGAAGACGACTCTGCTGCGCCTCCTGGCCGGGGAGATAGAGCTGGACCGGGACGATAAGCGGCGGGGGCCGGGGGTGAGCGCCTCCCGCTCCTTTCGAGTGGGAATGCTCCGCCAGCAGGCTCTGGCGGGGGAGGAGAGGACGGCCCGCCAGGTGCTCATGGATGCCTGCCCGGAAGCCGGAGCCTTTGACCCGGAGCGGTATGCCTTTGAGCGGGAGGCGGGCCTGCTTTTCAGGCGGCTGGGCTTTTCGGAGGCGGATATGGAAAAGCCGGTGCCGGCCTTTTCCGGGGGAGAGCAGACAAAGCTTGCCCTCATCCGTCTTCTTCTCGAAGGGCCGGACCTGCTCCTTTTAGATGAGCCCACCAATCACCTGGACTTGGGGGCGGTGCAGTGGCTGGAGCGGTATCTGCGGGATTATGCGGGGGCGGTGGTGCTGGTGAGCCATGACCGCTTTTTTCTCGACCGCACAGTCCAGCTTGTGTATGAGCTGGAGGGAGGAAGGCTGACCCGTTACCATGGAAATTATACGGAATATCGGGAGGAAAAGAAGAAGCGGGCTGCCATCCAGGCAAAGGCCTATGAGCGTCAGCAGGAGGAGATACGGCGGCAGGAAAGGCTGATTGAGCGCTTTAAGCACAAGCCCTCCAAGGCGGCCTTTGCGCGGTCGCGCAGGAAGATGCTGGAGCGGATGGAGCGGGTGGAAAAGCCGGAGGAGGACCATGCACGTATGGCGGTAGGACCCATTGAACCGGAGATCCTGGGGGGTAAATGGGTGCTCCAGGCAGAGCATCTGAAAATTGGCTATAGGACCCCTCTTTTGGAGCTCAGCCTCCGGATTCGCAGAGGGCAGAAAATCGGGATTTTAGGGGACAACGGAGCGGGAAAGACCACCTTTTTAAAGACTGCAGCGAGATTCCTTGCACCCCTGGAGGGCCGCTGCGTCCTGGGAGGTCATATTACCATCGGATATTTTGACCAGCTTTCCGCGGGGATTCAGTCGGAATTGACGGCAGCGGAGCATTTTTCCGCTCTTTTTCCAGGCCTTACCCAGAAGGAGGTCCGGACGATCCTTGGCCGGTATCTTTTCGGCGGCCGGGAGGCCGCCAAGCGGGTGAATGACCTTTCCGGAGGAGAGAGGGCCCGCCTGGTACTGGCAGAGCTTCTCACCAGCCGCCCCAATTTCCTGATTTTGGACGAGCCCACCAATCACATGGATATTCAGGCCAAGGAGGTTTTGGAGGAGGCATTTTCCGCTTACACAGGGACAATACTTTTTGTGAGCCACGACCGCTATTTTATCAGCCGGGTGGCGCAGTCCCTGCTTATGTTTGAAAATGGAGCGGCCATGTACTATCCCTTTGGCTATCAGCATTATCTGGAGCGCAGGGAAAGAGAGCTAATCCTTGGGGAGAGCCCGGCGGCCCGGATGAAGGCGGAGGAGCAGGCGCTGGTCGCGGGGCTTCGGGCGGTGCCGAAGGGCGAGCGGGGCTGCCTGCGGGAAATTTCTACAGAAGCCGCCTACGAGGACTGGCGGCTGCGCCTGGCCGGCGAGCCTATGGAGGAGGCTGCCCGGCGGGTGGAGGCGTTGGAGGACCTGGTGCGGGAGGAGGAGGCGCGCGGGCTGCTTCGGTGGACGCAGGAAGCCCTTGAGGAGCCAGAAGCTTCTGAGAAGCGGGAAGCTTTTGGAAGACAGGAAGCTAAGAGGGCTGGCACGCCCGGCCCCTGCTCTGGGGACCACGCAGAGGCGCTCCGGGAGGCCTGGGACGCCTGGCATGAGGCCTGCCTGGCCTGGTACGGGGTCTGGTGCGGGGAGGAGCAGGAGAGCGGCTGATTTCCGCCAATTATCACAGTTTAGACGGCGGGTATACCCTAAAGGGCATCTGGTCTTCCTGCCCGCTGTCTGAACGATTACTTTAGAAATTCTTTTGGATTTTATGCATATGGATTTTTGATTTGCCTGATATCATAACAAGCGTAAGGAGGATGTGGATATGAGCGGGGACCGGATTCTGCTGGTGGAGGATGATAAGGAGATACGGGAGGGAATCGAGATTTTCTTAAAAGGGCAGGGATACCAGGTATTCCAGGCCGCGGATGGAGTGGAGGGCCTTGCCGTTTTGGAGCGGGAGCCCATTGACCTGGCGATTGTGGATGTGATGATGCCCCGGATGGACGGCATCACTATGACGGCCCGGCTGCGGGAAGCCTACGATTTTCCGGTGATTTTTCTGTCGGCGAAGTCCGAGGAGGTGGACAAGATACTGGGATTGAACATGGGGGCAGATGATTATGTAACCAAGCCCTTCACTCCCATGGAGCTTTTGGCCCGGGTCAATTCCCATCTGAGGCGGTACCACCGCTTCCTTGACCGGCTGAATTCCAAGCAGGAGGAGAATCCAAAAGTGCACCGCCTGGGAGGCATCGAGGTCAATGAGGAGACGGTGGAGGTCCTGGTGGATGGGAAGGCGGTGAAGGTCACGCCCATTGAGTTCAAGATTCTGCTTCTGCTCATTCAGAATCCAGGCCGGGTATTTCCCGCAGAGGAAATCTACGAGAGAGTCTGGAATGAGCGGGCGGTCAATACGGACACGGTCATGGTTCACATCCGCAATCTGCGGGAGAAAATCGAGGTAAACCCGCGGGAACCGAAATATATAAAGGTGGTGTGGGGAGTTGGATATAAGATTGAAAAACAACCATAAGTGGGGAGTTCTGCTTATTATTTCCCTGATTTTAGCGGTTTCAGTGGCGACAGTGGGACTATATCCCTATATGCAGAAAAAGACAGCGGAGTACAGGAGGGACTGGTCGGAGGCGGAGGCAGACTATGAGACACAGCCGGCATTTGGGAATGTGGCGGTTCAGGTTATGAATTTCAGCTATGAAATCTGGCACCAGAAACGCCAGGAGGAGGAAGGACGGCTTCTGACCTATTCCCAGACCTTCCTTCCGGGGCTGGAGGCGCTTATCCGGTCAGCTCAGACAAATGGCTATGCGTCGGAGACAGAGGAAATTTCCCTTGAGGAGTACGGCGCGGACTATTACTATGGAATCCAGCAGCTTATGGATGAGGTGGGAGGCGAGTGGGAGAGCCTGTACCAGCAGTACAGCTCGAAGCTGACCTACGCGGTGGCTGGGGAGGACGGCACCTTTGAGCGCAGCAATGTGAACCGTCCGCAGAATTATTTCAGCCAGCCCCTCAAAGAAAATGAGATGGAATTCGAGATTGCGTTTTCCTCCACAGGCCGCATGCATGTCGCAGATGTGCAGGGGCCGGAGGACTACTGCACGGGACTTATCCAGGCAGCCAGCCGGTTTGAGTTTTACGACCCTTTGGCCGTGCGCCTGTCCGATGACTACCTCTACAGCGGCGTGCAGTTTCTGGGCCCGCGGGATATGACCATTGTCTTTCGCTGCAATCCCTTGGTGATGAGCGGATGGGACCCGGACGGAGCCCGCCTTGCCGGAACAAGCAGCTATGAGGCGGATATGCGCGATTATCTGCGGGGAGAAGGGCTGTATACCGTGGTGTTTGTCATGCTGGCGGTACTGGCGGCGGCAGCGATTCTCATTCCTTTCATAAAATCCTTTGCCATCGGGAGAAGCGCCCTGTGCCGCATGCCCTTTGAGCCGCTCTGCGTCATTGGCTTTCTATGGTTTGCTATGCTGGCGGAGGGAAGCGTGCTGGCTGTGGTCACGGCATCCTTTGTGGATGGAAGGCTGGCCCAGGAATTTATGGAGGCTGGATTTGGGAGCGTCGCCGCCGGGATTCTGTCCATCGCTGTGAATATAGGCTTCTGGGCGCTGTTTTACGGCGTATTTTACTGGGGAATTACCTGTATCCGGGCCGTAGGCTCCCTGGGACCCTGGAGGTATTTTAAGGAGCGGACCTGGGTGGGGCAGTTCTGCCGCTTTGTGAAGCGGCAGCTTAGCCGGGCCCTGGATTTATTCCAGGAGACGGACTGGCAGAGCCATTCCACCCGGCTGATTGGCAAGGCAGTCATTATCAATTTTCTCATTCTGTCTTTAATTTCCTGCCTGTGGTTCTGGGGCATCGGGGCGCTGATTATTTACTCCTTCGTGCTGTTTTTTATGATAAAAAAGTATTGGAGCCGGATGGAGGAGAAATATCAGATTCTGTTAGACGGCATCAACCGGATGGCGGACGGACAGCTGGATGTGGAGATTGAGGAGGACCTTGGGATTTTCAATCCCTTTAAGGAGCAGCTGGCAAAAATTCAGAAGGGCTTTAAAAAGGCCGTGGCCCAGGAGGTGAAGAGCGAGCGCACCAAATCAGAGCTCATCACCAATGTGTCCCATGACCTGAAAACCCCTCTGACCGCAATTATCACGTATGTAAATCTTTTAAAGCAGGAGGGCATCACCGACGAGGAGAGGGAGGCATACATTCAGGTGCTGGACCAGAAATCCATGCGGCTCAAGGCGCTGATTGAGGACCTGTTTGAGGTGAGCAAGGCCAGCAGCGGGGCCATCTCCCTGCATCTGGAGCCAGTGGATATCGTGAGCCTGATGAAGCAGGCCAGGTTTGAGCTGGCGGAGAAGATAGAGGCCAGCGGCATTGATTTTCGCTTTCAGCTGCCGGAGGAAAAGGTGATTTTGACCCTGGACGGGGAGAAGACCTACCGGATTTTTGAAAATCTCCTGGTGAACATCACAAAATACGGGCTGGCCGGGACACGGGCCTACATCCAGATAGCGGAGGAGCCGGAGAATTGGGTGAGCGTGGCTATGAGAAATATCTCAGAGCAGGAGCTTACGGTTTCTCCCGAGGAGCTGAGCGAGCGCTTTGTCCGGGGAGATGCCTCCCGCAATACCGAGGGGAGCGGCCTGGGGCTGGCCATTGCCAGGAGCTTTGTGGAGGTTCAGGGCGGCACAATGAAGATTTCGGTTGAGGATGATATTTTCCGGGTGGTGATTCGGTGGAAGCGGACGGACGGTGAAAAGGGAGAGGAAGCCGATACGGATGTTGAGACAGAGGACAGCACGGAACCGGCAGGCGGGATGAATGCAGAGGGGACAGGAAATTCGTAACAGTTCAGGCGGCGGACATCTTCTTGCCCGGCCAAAGGCCGGACAAGAAGCATCGGATGTCCATCCGATGTGTAAACAGGGGCAAAACCATGTTTACAAGCAAGCTTGACAC